>CAYLKR010000270.1:0-2546 GCA_964384225.1 uncultured Methylibium sp. | reverse complement strand
CTACCTGATGCGCCACCCCGGCGTGATCGACGAGCTGGCCGACGCGCGCGCGCTGGCCGGCCGCTTCGAGCGCGAGGCCTACCTGCGCGACCTGGAGGAGCGCAGGCGCGCCTGGGCGCGCGGCGGCCAGGCCGACGAGGAGGCGCTGCTCGACACGCTGCGCCGCGCCCACCACGCCGAGGTGTTCCGCACGCTGGTGCGCGACGTGGAAGGCCAGCTCACCGTGGAGCAGGTCGCCGACGACCTGTCGGCGCTCGCCGACGCGACGCTGGACTGCACGATCCGCTGGGCCTGGCAGCACCTGAAAAGCCGGCACCGCGAGCAGCCGCGGCTGGCCGTCGTCGCCTACGGCAAGCTCGGCGGCAAGGAACTGGGCTACGGCAGCGACCTCGACGTCGTCTTCCTGTTCGACGCCGCCGACGAGCCGGACGCCGACAAGGCCGCCGAGGTCTATGCCGCATTCGTGCGCAAGCTGGTCACCTGGCTGACGCTGCGCACGCCGGCCGGCGAGCTGTTCGACATCGACATGGCGCTGCGGCCCAACGGCAACTCCGGCCTGCTGGTGACCAGCATCGACGCCTTCGAACGCTACCAGGCCGGCCGCGGCAGCAACACCGCATGGACCTGGGAGCACCAGGCCGTCACGCGGGCACGCTGGTGCGCCGGGGACGTGACGCTCGCCCCGCGCGTCGAGGCGGTGCGCCGCGCGGTGCTCGCGGCGCCGCGCGATGCGCGCGCGCTGCGCGACGAGGTGCGGGCGATGCGCGAACGGGTGCGCGCCGCGCACCCGGCACCGAAGGACGCCGCGGCCGAGCGCTTCGACGTCAAGCACGGCGAAGGCGGGATGATGGACGTGGAGTTCGCGGTGCAGACCCTGGTGCTCGCGCACAGCGCCGAGCACGCCGCGCTGCGCGACGACATCGGCAACATCGCGCTGCTGCGGCTGGCCGAGCGGCTCGGCCTGCTGCCGGACGGCGTGGGCAGCGCCGCCGCCGACGCCTACCGCGAACTGCGCCGCGCCCAGCACCGTGCGCGGCTCGACGAGGCGCCGACGCACTTCGCGCCCGAGGCCTTCGCGGCCGAGCGCGACGCGGTGCGTGCGCTGACGCGTGCCGTCTTCGGCTGAGCGGGCGCGCGCCGGCCAGGCCGCCTGGGCGCTGCTCGGCGCACTGCTGCTGGGACCCGCCTGGGTCGTGCAGGGCGAGCCCGGCGCGGCCGCGGTGCTCGCCTGGCAGGCCACGACCGCCTGGTCCGAGCCCTGGCGGCTGTGGAGCGCCGCCTGGGTCCACCTGAGCGCGCTGCACCTCGCGGCCAACGCGGCCGGCGCGCTCGGCGTCGTCGCGCTCGGCTGCGCAGCCCATGTGCCGGTGCGCGCGACACTGGCCTGGGCCCTGGCCTGGCCGCTGACGCATGCGGCCCTCGCCGCCGCGCCGGCGCTCGCCCGCTACGGCGGCCTGTCCGGCGTGCTGCATGCCGGCGTCGCGATCGTCGCGGTCACGCTGTGGCGCCGTGCGGCCCGCGGCGAGCGCCGCATTGGCCTGGCGATCGGCGCCGTGCTGCTGCTGAAGATCGCGCTCGAGGCACCGTGGCGCGCCGCCGTCGTCCGCCCGGAGGGCTGGGACATCGCGGTGGCGCCCTTCGCCCATGCGGCGGGGGCGCTGGCCGGCGCGCTGCTCGCGGCGGCGCTGTGCACGCCGCCGCGCCGCACGCCCTAGACTGCGGCCGGCACCCTCGGGAGAACACGATGCTGACGCTGTGCGGCTTTCCGCTGTCGAACTACTACAACAAGGTGAAGATGGCGCTGCTCGAGAAGGGCATCGCCTTCGAGGAGCGCTTCGTCAAGGCGGGGGCGGCCGAGGCGCTGGGGCCCTCGCCGATGGGCAAGATCCCCTACCTGCTGACGCCGCAGGGCCCGCTGTGCGAGAGCCAGGCGATCGTCGAGTGGCTGGAGGCGGCCCACCCCGGGCCGCGGCTGCTGCCGGCCGACCCCTGGGCCGCGGCCAAGCTGCGCGAGTTGAACGCGGTGCTGGAGCTGCATGTCGAGCTGGTCGCGCGCCAGCTCTACCCGCAGGCCTTTTTCGGCGCGACGCTGCCCGAGCGCTACGTCGGGCGCGTGCGCCCCCAGCTCGAGAAGGGGCTGGCGGCGTTGCAGCGGCTGGCGCCCTTCGCGCCGCATGTCGGCGGGGCCGAGTTCACGGCGGTGGATTGCGCCGCCTACGTGCACCTGCCGCTGGCGGCGCTGGCGTCGCGCGCGGTCTACGGCACCGACCTGGTGGACGCGGCCGGGATCGACTGGAAGGCGTATGTGCGGCTGATCGAGCAGCGGCCGAGCGCGCAGAAGGTCGCGGCCGACCGCAAGGCCAACACCGCGCCCCTGAAGTCGGTCTGAGTCAGGCGGGCTGCGCGCCCGGCGTGCCGCCGGCGGACTGCGCGGCGGCCGCGAGCCGGGCCGTCACTTCCTTGCGGAAGCGGTTGAGGTCCTGCACGCTGGCGAAGCTGCGCTCCATCAGCAGGCTCATGTTGTGCAGGATGCGCTCGACGACCTT
>CAYLKR010000269.1:0-2555 GCA_964384225.1 uncultured Methylibium sp. | reverse complement strand
GTTGACGACGAGGTCGTTGTCGCGGCTGTGGATGCCGACGATCATGCCCTCGTAGACCGGGTCGTTGGCGCGCACGAACATGCGGCCACGGTCGTCGAGCTTGCCGAGCGCGTAGGTGAAGATCTCGCCGTCGTCCATGCTGATCAGCACGCCGTTCTTGCGGCTCGCGATCTCGCCCTTGTAGGGTTCGTAGCCGTCGAAGATGTTGCTGATCAGGCCCGAGCCGCGGGTCAGGTTCAGGAACTCGTTGGAGAAACCGATCAGGCCGCGCGCCGGGATGCGGTACTCGAGGCGCACGCGGCCCCGGCCGTCCGGCTCCATGTTGACCAGCTCGCCCTTGCGCTCGCCCAGCGCCTGCATCACGCCGCCCTGGTGCTGCTCCTCGACGTCGGCGGTGACCAGCTCGATCGGCTCGTGGCGCTCGCCGTTGACCTCGTGGAACACCACGCGCGGCTTGCTGACCGCCAGCTCGTAGCCCTCGCGGCGCATGTTCTCGAGGAGGATCGTCAGGTGCAGCTCGCCGCGGCCGGAGACCTCGAAGACGCCGTCCTCGTCGGTCTCCTTGACGCGCAGCGCGACGTTGCTCTGCAGCTCCTTCTGCAGCCGGTCCCAGATCTGCCGGCTGGTGACGTACTTGCCCTCGCGGCCGGCCAGCGGCGAGGTGTTGACGCAGAAGTTCATCGTCAGCGTCGGCTCGTCGATCTTCAGCATCGGCAGTGGGCGCGGGTCGTCGACCGCCGTCACGGTGACGCCGATGCCGAGGTCCTCGATGCCGTTGATCAGCACGATGTCGCCCGGTCCGGCCTCGGCCACCTGCACGCGGTCCAGCCCCTCGAAAGTCAGCACCTGGTTGATGCGGCCCTTGAGCTGCCGGCCGTCGGGGCCTTCCATCACCAGCACATCCATGCCCGGGCGGATCGTCCCGCTGTTGACGCGCCCGACGCCGATGCGGCCGACGAAGCTGTTGTAGTCCAGCGCCGAGATCTGCAGCTGCAGCGGCGCGGCCGGGTCGCCCTCGTGCGCCGGCACATGCTTCAGCAGAGTGTCGAACAACGCCGACATGTCCTTGCCCCAGGCCTCGCCGGGCGCACCCTCGGCCAGCGACGACCAACCGTTGATACCCGAGGAGTAGACCACCGGGAAGTCGAGCTGCTCGTCGGTCGCGCCGAGCTTGTCGAACAGGTCGAAGGCGGCGTTGATGACCTTGTCGCAGTTGGCGCCCGGCTTGTCGACCTTGTTGACGACGACGATGGGCTTCAGGCCTAGCGCCAGCGCCTTCTTGGTCACGAAGCGGGTCTGCGGCATCGGTCCCTCCTGGGCGTCGATCAACAGCAGCACGCCGTCGACCATCGAGAGCGCGCGCTCGACCTCGCCGCCGAAGTCGGCGTGGCCGGGGGTGTCGACGATGTTGATGTGCGTACCCTGCCAGCTCACCGCGCAGTTCTTGGCCAGGATGGTGATGCCACGCTCGCGCTCGATCGCGTTGCTGTCCATCACGGTGTCGACCACCTTCTCGTGCTCGGCGAAGGTGCCGCTCTGGCGCAGCAGCTGGTCGACCATGGTGGTCTTGCCGTGGTCGACGTGGGCGATGATCGCCACGTTGCGGATCTGGCGGGCGGTCTTGTCGGTGCTCATGGGGTACTCGCTTGCTTGGGTTCGTTCGTCGCGGCGGCGCGCAACAGCGCCTGGACTTCGGGCGGACTCAGCAGCCGCCCCGGGATCAATTCACCGGCCTTGACATGCGCGCTGCCGAGGAAGGCGAGCGGCTCGGGGCCGTAGACGCGCACCGCGGCGCAGTCGTCGTCGGCGACGCGGCGACGCAGGCCCGACAGAAAGCGCCCGGCCTCCTCGGCCGCGAGCCGCACCGCCGGCCAGTCGCCGAGCAGCCGGTCGGGCGGCAGCAGCCGCGCCTCGCGCGCCGCCGGCTCCAGCGCGGCGAGCGCTTCGATCGTGATCGCCTCCTCGACGCGCAGTCCGCCACTCGCGATGCGCCGCAGCGCGATGAGATGAGCGCCGCAACCGAGCCGCTCGCCCAGGTCCTCGGCCAGCGTGCGGATGTAGGTGCCCTTGCTGACGCAGGCCTCGATCTCAAGCTCGTCATCCTCCCAGCGCAGGATGTCGAGACGGTGAACGGTGACGCGGCGCGGCGCGCGCTCGACGTCGACGCCGGCGCGGGCATACTCGTAGAGCGCCTTGCCCTCGTGCTTGAGCGCGGAATGCATCGGCGGCAGCTGGTCGATCGCGCCGGTCAGCGCCGCGCAGGCGGCCTGCAGCGCCGCAGCGTCGAAGGCGACCGGTCGCGTGGCGAGCACCTCGCCTTCCAGGTCGCCGCCGACGCGGGTGACGCCGAGCTTCAGCGTCGCACGGTAGGTCTTGTCGGCGTCCAGCGCGGCCTGCGAGAACTTGGTCGCGGCGCCGAAGCACAGCGGCAGCAACCCGGTCGCCAACGGGTCCAGCGTGCCGGTGTGGCCGCCCTTCTCGGCGCGCAGCATGCCCTTGACCTTCTGCAGCGCGTCGTTGCTCGACCAGCCGAGCGGCTTGTCGAGCAGCAGCAC
>CAYLKR010000268.1:0-2592 GCA_964384225.1 uncultured Methylibium sp. | reverse complement strand
CTGGCACAGCTCGGGCGCGTCGAGGCCGACCAGCCGCAGCTTGACCGGCTTGCGCCCGCCGTCGGGGCGCAGCCAGAGCGTGTCGCCGTCGCTGACGCGCGTCACGACGCCGTCGACGCGCTGCTCCGGGGACGGGAGAGCGGCCGGTGCGCAGCAGAGCGTCAGGGCGGCCGCGAGGCTCAGGCCGACGCGACGATGCCCCACAGCCACCACCCGAACAGCCCCGCGCACACCAGCCAGATCGCGACGATCAGCACCGCCCCCCAGAAGAGCTTGGGCGCGCGGCCGCCGGCCGCCTCGGCCTCGGCGAGCCGCGCCTGCCACAGCGCGGGCGGTGTCAGCCGCACGGCCAGCGCGATGCCCAGCGGCAGCAGGATCAGCTCGTCGAGCTGGCCCAGCACCGGGATGAAGTCCGGGATCAGGTCGATCGGGCTCAGCGCGTACAGCAGCACCAGCAGCGCGACGAGCTTGGGCGCGCGCGGCGTGTCCGGGTGCTTCATCAGCTTCCACAGCGCGAGCACATAGACCTTCAGCCGCAGGCGGTTGGCCGCGCCGAACAGGGTGCTCGGCTTCATGCGCGCCTCCGGCGGGCGGGCTTGGGCGGGGCGTCGAGGGAGGCGTTCATGTCGGCCAGCATTCTGTCCAAACGCGCGGAGAGCTTCTCGGTCGTCAACTGTTCCCGCAGCCGCTCGACCATCAGCGGCAGGCTCAGCGGGCTGGGCATCGCGAGCTCGACCAGCGCCAGCCGGCGCGAGGCCATGCGCCGCAGCGCCTGCGCCAGGCGCTCCAGGTCCAGCTCCTGGCTCAGCACCTCCTGCTCGGCCTGGACCAGGAGCCGGTTGCCGGCGTCGTACTTGCGGAACACCTCGTAGAACAGGCTGCTCGAGGCCTGCAGCTGCTTCATGCTCTTCGGCGCGCCGGGGTAGCCGCTGAACACCAGGCCCGAGACGCGCGCGATCTCGCGGAAGCGCCGCTGCGCCAGCTCGCCGCTGTTCAGCGAGGCCAGCACGTCGGCGCGCAGGTCGGCGGTGGCGAACAGGCTGCCGTCGCGCAGCGCGTCGAGCGCGACCGGCAGCGCCGACAGCAGCTCCAGGCCGTAGTCGTTGACCGACAGGCTGAAGGTGTTGGGCTGCGCCTTCGAAAGCCGCCAGGCCAGCAGCCCGGCCAGGCCGATGTGCACGTTGCGGCCCGCGAACGGGTAGAGGTAGAGGTGGTGGCCTTCGCGAGACGTGTACTGCTCGACCAGCAGCGTCGCCGGCGTCGGCAGCTTCGACAGCCGGGCCTGCGTCGCGAGCATCGGCTGCGCGGCCTGCAGCTCGGGTTCGAAGAAGTCGCCCTGGGCCGCGCCCTGCAGCAGTTCCAGCACCGCGTCGGCCATCTCGGTGGACAGCGGCATCTTGCCGCCGGCCCACGCCGGCACCACACCCTTGTTGCGCGGCGCCTTGCGCACGTAGGCCGCCATGTCCTGGGTGCGCACGTACTCCAGAACGCGGCCGGCGAAGACGAAGCAGTCGCCCTTGTTCAGGCGCGCGATGAAGCCCTCCTCGATCGTGCCGATCGTGCCGCCGCCGAGCCACTTCACCTGCATCGAAGCGTCGCTGACGATGGTGCCGACCGCGAGCCGGTGGCGCCGCGCGATGCCGCGGTCGGGCACGCGCCAGACGCCGTCGACACGCTGCACGCGGTGGTACTCCGGGTAGGCGCCGAGGCTCGCGCCGCCACGCTCGACGAAGGCCAGCGCCCAGTCGAAGGCCTCGCGGCTCAGCGCGCGGTAGGACCAGGCGTCGCGCACCTCCTCGTACAGCGCGTCGGCCTCGAAGCCCCCACCGAGCGCGACGGTCACCAGGTGCTGCACCAGCACGTCCAGCGGCTGCTCGGACGCCTCCCGCTTCTCCACGCGGCCGGCCTGCGCGGCGCGGCGCGCGGCGGCGGCCTCCACCAGCTCCAGCGTGTTCGTCGGCACCAGCGTGATGCGGCTCGGCCGGCCCGGCTGGTGGCCGCTGCGGCCGGCGCGCTGCAGCAGCCGCGCGACGCCCTTGGCCGAACCGACCTGCAGCACGCGCTCGACCGGCAGGAAGTCCACGCCCAGGTCCAGCGACGAGGTCGCGACCACCGCGCGCAGCGTGCCGGCCTTCAGCGCGCCTTCGACCCAGGCGCGCACGGCCTTGTCCAGCGAGCCGTGGTGCAGCGCGATCTCGCCGGCCCAGTCGGGCCGTGCGTTCAGCAGCAGCTGGAACCAGATCTCGGCCTGCGAGCGCGTGTTGGTGAACACCAGCGCGGTCGACGAGCGCTCCAGCTCGGCCACCAGCGGCTCGAGCATTTGCGCGCCCAGGTGCCCGGCCCAGGAGAAGCGGCCCGGCGCCGCGGGCAGCAGCGTGTCGATCACCAGCGCCTTGTCGATGCGGCCGCGCACCCGCGCCGGCTCGGGCGCACGGGCCCCCACCAGCACGCGCGCCGCCTCGTCGAGGTTGCCGAGCGTCGCGCTCAGGCCCCAGGTGACGAGCCGCGGGTTCCAGCGCGCCAGCCGCGCCAGCGCCAGCTGCACCTGCACGCCGCGCTTGTTGCCGAGCAGCTCGTGCCATTCGTCGACGA
>CAYLKR010000267.1:0-2595 GCA_964384225.1 uncultured Methylibium sp. | reverse complement strand
GCGCAGCAGTATCCCAAAGGCACGCTCTACGTCGTCGCCACGCCGATCGGCAACCTCGCCGACCTGACGCTGCGCGCGGTGCAGGTGCTCGGCTTGGTCGATGCGGTGGCCTGCGAGGACAAGCGCGTGTCGGCGGGGCTGCTGCGCCACCTCGGGCTGGACAAGCCGCTGCTCGCCCTGCACGAGCACAACGAGGCCGAGGCGGCGCCGGCGCTGATCGAAAGGCTCGCGCGCGGCGAGCGCGTCGCCTACGTCAGCGACGCCGGGACGCCGGCGGTCAGCGACCCGGGCGCGCGCCTGGTCGCCGCGGTCCGCGCGGCCGGGCACCGCGTGCTGCCGCTGCCCGGCGCCAGCGCCGTCGCCACCGCCCTGAGCGCCGCCGGCGACGCGGCAGGCCGCGGCCATCGCTTCGCCGGTTTCCTGTCCCCCAAGGCGACCGAGCGCGCCGCGCAGCTCGCCGCGCTGGCGGCCGACGCCGACACCGTGGTGCTGTTCGAGGCACCGCACCGCATCGAAGCACTGGCCGCCGCGCTGGCCGAGGCCATGCCGGCGCGCCGCGTGACGCTGTGCCGCGAGCTGACGAAGCAGTTCGAGAGCATCGACACGCTCGCAGCGGCGGCACTGCCGGCCTGGCTGGCGGACGACGAGCACCGCCGCCGCGGCGAGTTCGTGCTGGTGCTGCATGCCCAGCTGCCGTCGGGCGATGCCGGCGAGCTGCCGGCCGCAGCCGATCGGCTGCTCGACGCGCTGCTCGACACGTTGCCGCTGAAGCAGGCGGTCGCGCTGGTGGCCGAGGCCACCGGCGCGCCGCGCAATGCGCTCTACGAGCGCGCGCTGGCGCTCAAGGCCGCGCGCGCGGCCTGAATTCAACGGCCGAACCAGGCCGTCTGGCGGTCGTGGCGCTCGGCGAAGATGCGCTGGCCAGCCTGCTGCTGCATCCGCACGAGGTAGTCGCGCTCGATCGTGCTGAGGCGGCCGTCGGCGCGGAAGATGCGCTCCAGCTCGTCGATGCGGGCCTGCTCGGCCATCAGCAGGTTGGCTTCGGCGCGGGTCAGCGAGCCGTCGGCGAGGCCGCGCTGGATGCGCTGGTCCTGGCGCCACTCGACGGCGTTGTAGGCGGCCTGCGCGGCCGGCACGCCATGGGCGAAACTGGCGCCGGCCAGCGTCAGCAGGGCAGCGGCGACGAGCGTGCGGGAGGTGTTCATGGCATTCCTTTCGACAGGGGCATGGGACGATTCCCACGCCGCTACAACGCCGCCGCCGGGCGCCGCTGCGCACCGCGCCAGGTATCGCCCAGGTAAAGAAACTTCAAGCCCGCGGCGCACGCCGCTGCCTAGAATCGATCCATGATCAGCCGCGAACCCACCCTCGAGCGCCTGGCGGTCGCCCAGACGCTGCTGCTCGACCCCTTCGGCCTCGACGAGGCCAAGCTCGCGGCAGCGCTGCGCACGATCGGCGAGCACCGCATCGACGACGCCGACCTCTACTTCCAGTACACGCGCAGCGAGGGCTGGAGCCTCGAGGAAGGGATCGTGAAGAGCGGCAGCTTCGGCATCGACCAGGGCGTCGGCGTGCGCGCCGTGGCCGGCGAGAAGACCGCCTTCGCCTACAGCGACGACATCTCCGAGGCCGCGCTGCTCGACGCCGCGCGCACGGTGCGCACGATCGCCGCGGCCGGCGCCTCGAAGAAGGTCAAGGTCGGCGGTGCCGCCCGGATGGCCGGCTCGCGGGTGCTGTACGCGCCGATGGACCCGATCGCGACGCTCGACAGCACGCAGAAGGTGGCCTTGCTCGAGAAGGTCGAGAAGCTCGCCCGCGCCAAGGACCCGCGCATCGTCCAGGTGATGGCCGGGCTGGCCGGCGAATACGACGTGGTGCTGATCGCGCGCGCCGACGGCACGCGGGCGGCCGACGTGCGGCCGCTGGTGCGGCTGTCGGTGACGGTGATCGCCGAGCAGGGCGGCCGGCGCGAGATGGGTTCGAGCGGCGGTGGCGGGCGCTTCGGCCTCGGCTACTTCCAGGACAAGGTCATCGCCGAGTACGTGGACCAGGCCGTCAACGCGGCGCTGACCAACCTCGAGAGCCGCCCGGCCAAGGCCGGCGAGATGACGGTGGTGCTCGGGCCGGGCTGGCCCGGCATCCTGCTGCACGAGGCGATCGGCCACGGGCTGGAGGGCGACTTCAACCGCAAGGGCTCGAGCGCCTTCAGCGGCAAGGTCGGCCAGCGCGTCGCCGCCAAGGGCGTGACGGTGCTCGACGACGGCACCATCCCCGACCGGCGCGGTTCGCTGAACGTCGACGACGAGGGCAACGCCTCGCAGCGCAACGTGCTGATCGAGGACGGCATCCTGAAGGGCTACATCCAGGACGCGATGAACGCGCGCCTGATGAAGGTCAAGCCGACCGGCAACGGCCGCCGCGAGAGCTACGCCCATGTGCCGATGCCGCGCATGACCAACACCTACATGCTGGGCGGCGACAAGACGAAGGACGAGATCGTCGCGAGCATCAAGAAGGGCCTGTACGCGACCAACTTCGGCGGCGGCCAGGTCGACATCACCAGCGGCAAGTTCGTGTTCTCGGCCAGCGAGGCCT
>CAYLKR010000266.1:0-2631 GCA_964384225.1 uncultured Methylibium sp. | reverse complement strand
TCCCCGCCTACGACAAGGCGGTGCAGACGCTGGTGTTCGGCGAGGCGGTGGCCGCGTCGGGCCGCGTCGCGACGGTGCAGGGCCTCGGCGGCACCGGCGGCCTGAAGGTCGGCGCCGATTTCCTCAAGCGCCTGAGCCCGAACGCCCAGGTGCTGATCAGCGACCCGAGCTGGGAGAACCACCGTGCGCTGTTCACCAACGCCGGCTTCAGCGTCGGCACCTATCCCTACTACGACGCCGCCAGGCGCGGCATCGCCTTCGACGGCCTGCTCGGCGCGCTGAACGCCGCGCCCGCCGGCACGATCGTCGTGCTGCACGCCTGCTGCCACAACCCGACCGGCTACGACCTGAGCCCGGCGCAATGGGAGCAGGTGATCGCCGCCGTCAAGGCGAAGAACCTGGTGCCCTTCCTCGACATGGCCTACCAGGGCTTCGGTCAGGGCATCGCCGAGGACGGCGCGGTGATCCAGCAGTTTCTCGCCGCCGGGCTGGACTTCTTCGTGTCCACGAGCTTCAGCAAGAGCTTCTCGCTCTACGGAGAGCGCGTCGGCGCGCTGAGCGTCGTCTGCGAGAACAAGGACGAGGCGGCCCGCGTGCTGAGCCAGCTGAAGATCGTGATCCGCACCAACTACTCCAACCCGCCGACGCATGGCGCCTCGGTCGTCGCCACCGTGCTGACGACGCCGGCGCTGCGCGCGCAGTGGGAGGAGGAGCTCGCCGGCATGCGCCAGCGCATCAAGGCGATGCGCGTCGCGCTGGTCGCCAAGCTCCAGGCCGCCGGCGTGCCGGGCGACCTGAGCTACATCACGACGCAGCAGGGCATGTTCAGCTACTCCGGCCTGAACGCCGCGCAGATGCAGCGCCTGCGCAGCGAATTCGGCGTATACGGCGTCGATTCGGGCCGCATCTGCGTCGCCGCGCTGAACGAGAAGAACCTCGACGCCGTCGCGAAGGCGATCGCCGCGGTGGTCTGACCCCCTTCTGGCTCCCGCCGACGGCCCGCCCGGCCCTGCCACGGCGGGCCGTTTGCATTTCTTTGCAGCGCGCGGCGCCGGCGCGTTGCACCGATCGGCGACCTCGCGCGTTAGGGAGGCGTCGGCCGCTGCGCGGCCCGAGGTGAGTCGATGAGCCCGACCCTGAACCGCCCCCCTTCCATCGCAGCCCTGCCGGCCCGCCGCCTCCGTGCGTGGCTGCTGCTCGCGCTGCTGCCCGCCCTGCTGCTGGCGCGCCCGGTGCACGCCGAGGTCGACATGGACGGCGCCGGCGACCCGCCGGCGCGCGTCGGCCGCGTCAGCCAGCTGCGCGGGTCGGTGGACCTGTCGCGCGAGCCCGGCGCCGCCTGGGAGCCGGCGCGGCTCAACCAGCCGGTCACGACGCAGACCGCCTTCTGGGTGCCGCCGGGCAGTCAGGCCGAGCTGCGCATCGGCAGCGCGGCGGTGCGCCTCGACGGCAACACCCAGGCCGCGTTCTCGCAGCTCGACGACCATGGCATCGCGCTCGACCTCGCCCAGGGCACGGTGCGCGCCCGCGTGCGCAACCTGCCCACCGGCGACGCCTTCAGCCTGAGCGCCGACGGCGTGCGCGCCGAGGCGCTGATGCCGGGCGACTACCGCGTCGCCTACGACCCCGACCGCAGCGTCTACACGGTGCGTGCGCTGGCCGGGCGCATGCGCGTCGTCACGCCGACCAACAGCGTCGATCTCGCGGCCGGACAGGAGAGCGTGATCGAGCGTGCCACCGGCTTCCTGCAGTTGCGCGCCGCATCGCCCGAGCGCGACGACTTCGACCTCTGGGCCGAAGCGCGCGACCGCGAGCACGACCGCCTGATCGCGAGCCGCTACGTCTCGCCGGAGGTCACCGGCGTCGAGGCGCTCGACGACCATGGCCGCTGGGAGATCGACAACGGCTACGGCGCGATCTGGTACCCCTCGGCCGTGCCTCACGGCTGGGCGCCGTACCGCTACGGCCGCTGGGTCTGGGTCGCGCCCTGGGGCTGGACCTGGGCGGACGACAGCCCCTGGGGCTTCGCCCCCTTCCACTACGGCCGCTGGGCGCTGGTCGGTCACCGCTGGGGCTGGGTGCCGGGGCCGATCGTCGCGCGGCCGGTGTGGGCGCCGGCGCTCGTCGGCTGGGTCGGCGGGTACTCCGGGCGCTTCAGCTGGAGCATCGGCTTCGGCTCGCCGGTCGGCTGGTTCCCGCTCGCGCCCTACGAGTACTACTACCCGCCCTACCGCCACAGCGTGGTCTACATCGACCGCGTCAACATCGTCCGCGAACGCCCGCCCCGCGATCCGCAGCGTGGCGACCCACAGCGGCCGCGCGAGCGCGATCCGCAGCGTGCGGACGTGCGGGACCCGCAGCGCGACGGCCTGCCGCGCTACCGCTATGCCCAGCGCCGCGACGCGCTGACCGTGGTCGACGAGGACAGCTTCCGCAACGCCCGGCCGGTGAACCGCCACCGCATCGCGCTCGATCCGCAGCAGGTCGCCGCACTGCGCCCGGTGGTCGGCCAGACACCGGCCGCCGGCGGCGTGGCGCCGGGCCGGAGCGCGCAGGCCCCCGGCCTGCCGCCGCGGGCGCGCGTCGAGGCCCTGCCGGCGCCGCCGTCCGCACGGCCGGCCGACCCGCAGG
>CAYLKR010000265.1:0-2729 GCA_964384225.1 uncultured Methylibium sp. | reverse complement strand
TTCCAGCGCCGCGCCAGCTCCTTCAGCGTGCTGACGTCGAGGTTGCGGTAGTGGAAGAAGGCTTCGAGGGCCGGCATGTCCTTGGCGAGGAAGCGCCGGTCCTGGCAGATCGAGTTGCCGCACATCGGTGACTTGCCCTTGGGCACGTAGGCCGACAGGAACTCGATGACCTGCCGCTCGGCCTCGGCCTCGTCGACGGTCGAGGCCTTGACGCGGTCGATCAGCCCGCTCTTGCCGTGCGTGCCCTTGTTCCAGGCGTCCATGCC
This sequence comes from uncultured Methylibium sp., assembly GCA_964384225.1. Taxonomy (GTDB): domain Bacteria; phylum Pseudomonadota; class Gammaproteobacteria; order Burkholderiales; family Burkholderiaceae_C; genus Methylibium. The sequence goes on along the minus strand of CAYLKR010000265.1, from coordinate 2,463 downwards.
GTCGAGCACCGCGTCGCTCTGGTGGATCGCGAACACCGGCCCTTCGACGCGCTGCGTGAGCTGCGGGTCGGTCACGACGACGGCGATCTCGAGGATGCGGTCGTTCAGGGTGTCCAGACCGCTCATCTCGAGGTCGATCCAGACCAGGTTGTTCTCACTCTTGGCAAGCGCGGCGGTGCTGTCGTTCATGGGGTCCCTTTGCGAAGCGGCGATTGTCGGTCAACCCGTAAACTGCCCGCATGACGCCATCTCTCGTGATGACCGTGTTCGCGCTGGCCCTGGTGGCCTCGCTCGTCGTGCGGCTGTGGCTCGCCACCCGCCAGATCCGCCACGTGGCCCTGCACCGCGGGGCCGTGCCCGCGGCCTTCGCCGGCACCGTGAGCCTCGCGGCGCACCAGCGGGCGGCCGACTACACGATCGCCCGTCTGCGCCACGGCATCCTCGCGATGGCCTGGGGCGCCGCGGTGCTGGTCGGCTGGACGCTGCTCGGCGGCCTGGACGCGCTGAACGGCTGGCTGCTCGCCCATGCCCGCCCGCTGCTCGGCGACCTGGGCACGCAGCTCGCGCTGCTGGCGGGCTTCGCGGTCATCGGCGCGCTGCTCGAGCTGCCCTGGGACGCCTGGCACACCTTCCGCCTCGAAGCGCGCCACGGTTTCAACCGCACGACGCCCGGCCTCTGGCTGGCCGACCAGCTCAAGGGCGCGGCCGTCGCCGCGGTGCTGGGCCTGCCGGTCGCGGCGGCGATCCTCGCGCTGATGGGCGCCGCCGGACCGCTGTGGTGGCTGTGGGCCTTCGGCGTGTGGGCGGCCTTCAACCTGGCGGTGCTGGTGCTCTACCCGACCGTCATCGCGCCGCTGTTCAACACCTTCCAGCCGCTCGAGGACGGTGCGCTGAAGGCGCGCGTCGAGGCGCTGATGGCGCGCTGCGGCTTCGCGGCCAAGGGCCTGTTCGTGATGGACGGCAGCCGCCGCTCGGCGCATGCCAACGCCTACTTCACCGGCCTTGGCCGTGCCAAGCGCGTGGTGTTCTTCGACACGCTGCTGGCCAAGCTCTCGCCCGGCGAGGTGGAGGCGGTGCTGGCGCACGAGCTCGGCCACTTCCGGCGCCGCCACGTGCCCAAGCGCATCCTGACGATGTTCGCGCTGAGCCTGGCGGGCTTCGCGCTGCTCGGCTGGCTGGCGCAGCAGCCGGCCTTCTACGCCGGGCTCGGCGTGACGCCGAACTTCGACGCGCCGAACGACGCGGTGGCGCTGCTGCTCTTCCTGCTCGCCGGCCCGCCCTTCGCGTTCTTCGTCACGCCGCTGGCCGCGGCGGTGTCGCGCAGGCACGAGTTCGAGGCCGATGCCTACGCCTGCGAGCATGCCGCCGGCGGCGACCTGGGAAGCGCGCTGCTGAAGCTCTACGAGGACAACGCCTCGACGCTCACGCCCGACCCGCTGTACGTGCGCTTCTACTACTCGCACCCGCCCGCGTCCGAGCGGCTGGCGGCGATGGCCGCATGAAGCTCGCCGACCAGCGCTGCCAGCCGCAGGACGGCCGGCAGGCGATGCCCGACGACGAGATCGACTACTACCTCGGTGAACTCAGCGGCTGGGCCCGCGTCGACGGCGCGCTCGAGAAGACCTATGCCTTCGCGACCTTCCACGAGACCATGGCCTTCGCCAATGCGATCGCCTGGCTCGCCGAGCGCGAGGACCACCACCCCGACCTCGCGATCACCCATGGCCGCTGCGCGGTGCGGCTCGCCACGCACGCGGTCGGCGGGCTGTCGATGAACGACTTCATCTGCGCGGCGAAGATCGACGCGCTGCTGCCTTGACCGCGACGGTCGAGCTCGACCTCGGCCTGGTGGTCGCCAACCACGGCCGCCACTGCATCGTCGAGACGCCCGAGGGCCGGCGCATCCACGCCCGCGCGCGCGGCAAGAAGAGCGAGGCCGTGGTCGGCGACCGCGTGCGCTGGCAGGCCACCGCGCCCGGCGAGGGCGTGATCGAGCACCTGGAACCGCGCCGCAACCTGCTGTTCCGGCAGGACGATTTCAAGACCAAGTCCTTCGCCGCCAACCTCGACGCGCTGCTGCTGTGGTTCGCGGTCGAGCCGGTGTTCAGCGAGTCGCAGCTCGTGCGCGCGCTGATCGCCGCCGAGTCGGCCGGCATCGCCGCGACCATCGTGCTGAACAAGTGCGACCTGCCGGGCGCCGCCGCGCAGCGCGAACGCCTCGCGCCCTACCGCGCGATGGGCTGCGAGGTGCTGGAACTCCAGCTCAAGCCGACGCCCGAGGCCGCGCGCGCCATGCTCGCGCCGCGCCTGGCCGGACGCACGACCCTCGTGCTCGGGCCGTCCGGCGCCGGCAAGAGCACCCTGGTCAATGCGCTGGTGCCCGACGCGCAGGCCCAGGTGGGCGAGATCTCGCAGGCGCTCAACTCCGGCAGGCACACGACGACGACGACGCAGTGGTACTGG
>CAYLKR010000264.1:0-2751 GCA_964384225.1 uncultured Methylibium sp. | reverse complement strand
CTGCACGAGTCGCGGGCCAGCGACCCGGAGGAACGCGCGATGCTCGCCCACGAAGCCTGGCTGGGCCTGCGGCTGACCGAGCGCTACACCGGCCAGCTCAAGAACGGCCTGAAGGGCGCGCCGGCCGACGACCCGGGCTTCGTGCGCGTCCACGAGGTGGCAGGGGCCAGCGCCCTCTACAGCGTGTTCGACTGGCACGGCGGCCGCACGCTCGAGCAGATGCTGGACGCGCCGGGCGCCACGCCGGCGCCGGTCACCGAGGTCGTGCTCGTTGCGATGCAGCTGGTGCGGGCGCTCGGCCGTTTGCACCGCTTCGGGGTGATCCACCGCGACATCAAGCCCGGCAACCTGCACCGCGGCGACGACGGCCGCTGGCGCGTCCTCGACCTCGGCGTGGCGCTGTCCGGCCGCGAGCCGGCCGCGCAGCGCGAGCTGCATGCCGGCACGCCGAGCTACATCAACCCCGAGCAGTGGGACGGCGCGCCGGCCGACGCCGGCAGCGACCTCTACGCGCTCGGCGTCACGCTCTACCGCTGGCTGACCGGCCGGCTGCCCTATGGCGAGATCGAGCCCTACCAGACCGGGCGCTACCGCCAGGATCCGGCGCCCGCGTCGCGCCTGCGGCCCGACGTGCCGATCTGGCTCGACCACCTGCTCGCCCGGGCCGTCGCGCGCGACCCCGCGCACCGTTTCGAGACCGCCGAGGAGCTGCTGCTCGCGCTCGAGCGCGGCGCCTCGCGCGTGCTCGCCGCGCCGCCCGCCACGCCGCTGATGCAGCGCGACCCGGCCGTGCTGTGGAAGGCGGGGCTGGTGGTTTCGCTGCTGTTCAACGCGCTGCTGGTGGTGTGGCTGCTGTTCCTGCCGCGCTGAGGCCCGCGTCATCATGATGCCGCCTTGACTTCAGGACGCGCGACGCGCTGCACTTCGGCGCCGGCGAAGTCCTGCGCGGGCGCCGCGCCGCGCGCCTTGCCGCCCTTTTCCGCCCAGGTGCGGGTCCAGCGGATCTGCATCACGCGCAGCATCACCAGCATGCCCAGCGCCAGCAGCGTGAACGACAGGAAGCCCCAAAGGTAGCTGCCGCCGTACTGTTTGGACAGACCCATCGCGTTCGGCAGGAAGCCGCCGCCGAGCGCACCGATCTCGCCGATCATCGAACCGGCCACCGCCGTCGTCAGCGGCCAGCGCAGAGGCACGAGCTGGAACAGGGCGCCGTTGCCGGCGCCGAGCGCCGCGAAGCACAGCATGAAGAGCAGCGTGGTCACCGCCAGCGAGCCGCCGGCGAAGCCGCACAGCGTCAGCGTCGCGGCCACCGCGACCAGCACGCCTGATAGCGTCGTGATGCCGCCGACGCGGTCGGAGATCCAGCCGCCGAGCACGCGCACCGCCGAGCCCATCAGCGTGGCCAGCATCGTCAGCTGGCCGGCCTGCATCTTGGTGACGCCGAACTGGTCGTGGAAGTAGGTCGGCAGGAAGCTCGCCAGCCCGATGAAGCCGCCGAAGGTCACGACGTAGATCAGGCTGAAGGCCCAGCCGTCCTTCTCGAACAGGCAGGAGACATGCTCGCGCAGCGTCTGGTGCTCGCGGTCCGGCGGCTCCTTGGCGCAGACCCACATCACCGCCATCGGCAGCAGCATGGTGCAGGCGGCGAGGCCGTAGACCGTCTGCCAGCCGTAGGCCTGGGCCAGCGGCGGCGCCAGCAGCACCGCGAGCACCGTGCCCGAGTTGCCGGCACCGGCGATGCCCATCGCCAGGCCCTTGTACTTCGGCGGGTACCAGCCCGAGCCGAGGCTCAGCGCGACGCCGAAGCTCGCGCCGGCGATGCCCAGCAGCACGCCCATCGCCAGCACGTCGTCGTAGCTGCCGACGAGGAAGTAGCCGAAGCCGAGCGCGGCGACGATCAGCGCCATCTCGACCATCGCGGCGTTCTTGCGGCCGATGTACTGCGCCAGCACGCCGAGCGGGAAGCGCATCAGCGCACCGGCGAGGATCGGCACCGACACCATGAAGCCCTTCTGCGCCGCGTTCAGGCCGTAGGCCTCGCTGATGAAGGGCGCCATCGCGCCGTTCAGCACCCAGATGGCGAAGCAGAAGTCGAAGTAGAGGAAGGCCGCGAACAGCGTGGGCCAGTGGCCGGCGGCGGCGAAGGTCTTGAACGACGAGGAACGGTCGGCGGGCATGAGGGCTTCAGGCATGGGGACGCTGGCCATCGCAGGCCAGGTCCGGAGGCACGAAGCTGCGCACGCCGGTGTGCACAGGGCCGGGCGTGCATGCCGGCCCGGGCGCGTCGGCGCGCCCGCATGCTGCATAGCAGCATCCGTGCCATGCACGCCGCCGGCGGCCAGGCGGCTGTTCTATGCTCGGCGCCTGCCGCTACCTGCCTCTGCGACGATCGAGCCTGCACGCGTGACCTCCGTTCTCCTGATTCCCGGTGCCGACCCGCAGGCACCCGACCTCGCGGCCGATCTGCGGGCGGCCGGCATTCACGTCCTTGGTGCGGCGCCGTGCGACAAGCTGGTGCAGGAGGCGGTGCGCCACGGCCCGGACCTGCTGGTGTGCTGGGCCGTCCCGGCCGAGGCCGCGCTGTTCCGTGCCCTGGAACTGCTGCGCGAGACCCAGCCGCTGCCGGTGCTGGCCTTCGCGCAGGACGGCGGCGCCGAGACGCTGGCACGCGCGCTCGACGCCGGCGTCCAGGCCTGGGGGGTGCAGGGCTACGCGCCGGCGCGGCTGCGGCCGCTGATCCAGCTCGCGCAG
>CAYLKR010000263.1:0-2766 GCA_964384225.1 uncultured Methylibium sp. | reverse complement strand
CCACCACCGGCGGCAACGCGCTGAAGTTCTACGCCTCGGTGCGGCTGGACATCCGGCGCGTGGGCAGCATCAAGAAGGGCGAGGAGGTCATCGGCAACGAGACCAAGGTCAAGGTCGTCAAGAACAAGGTCTCGCCACCCTTCAAGACCGCCGAGTTCGACATCCTGTTCGGCGAGGGCGTCTCGCGCGAGGGCGAGATCGTCGACATGGGCGTGGCCGCCAAGGTCGTGGAGAAGTCGGGCGCCTGGTACGCCTACAAGGGCGAGAAGATCGGCCAGGGCAAGGACAACGCGCGCGAGTTCCTGCGCGAGAACCCCGATCTCGCCCACGAGATCGAGAACAAGGTGCGCGAATCGCTCGGCGTGGCGCTGCTGCCCAGCGTCGAGGTCGAGGTGCCCGCCAAGGCCGGCAAGAAGGCGGCCGGCGGCGAGTGAGCCGGCCGGCGCTGAAGCTGAAGAGCCGCGCGATCGGCCTGCTCGCGCAGCGCGAGCACAGCCGTGTCGAGCTCCGCCGCAAGCTGCTGGAGGCGGCGGCGCGGCAGCAGCGTCTGCGCGCGGCGGCCGGCGGCGAGCCGGCCGACGTGTCCGACGCCGCGGCCACCGAGCAGGAAATCGACGCGCTGCTCGACTGGCTGGCCGGCCAGGGGCTGCTGAGCGCCGAGCGCTTCGTCGAGAGCCGCATCCACACCCGCGCGCCCCGCTACGGCAACTTGCGCATCCGCCAGGAGCTGGCGCAGCATGGCGTCGCGCTCGAGCCCGACGCCGCCGAGGCCCTGCGGGCCACCGAACTCGAGCGGGCCCGCGCGGTCTGGGCCAAGCGCTATGGCGGTGTCGCAGAAGACGCCGCCGGACGCGCGCGCCAGGCGCGCTTCCTGACTGCGCGCGGCTTCAGCTCGGAGGTGGTGCGCCGCATCGTCGCCGGCCGCGGCGACGAGCGCTGAGCGCGGCGGCCCCGAGCGCCGGCCGCGGTCCGCGCCGGCCGGCTCAAAGGCCGAGCATCAGCCGGATGTTCTGCACCGCCGCGCCCGACGCGCCCTTGCCCAGGTTGTCGAGCCGCGCCACCAGCACCGCCTGGCCGCGCGCGGCGTTGCCGTAGACGCGCAGCTCGAGCCGGTTGCTGTCGTTCAGCGCCTCGGGCTCGATCTTGCCGCCGGCCTCGGCCGGCACGACGCTGACGAACTCGCTGCCGGCATAGCGCGCCGCGAGCGCCGCCTCCAGATCGGCCGGCGTCGGCCGCCCGTTCAGCAGGTCGAGGTGCAGCGCCACCTGGACGAGCATGCCCTGGCGGAAGTTGCCGACGCTGGGCACGAAGATCGGCCGCCGCGTGAGCCGGCCGTACTGCTGCAGTTCGGGCAGGTGCTTGTGCTCCAGGCCGAGTCCGTAGAGCTCGTAGGCCGGGGCGGTGCCCGCCTCGTAGGCCTCGATCATCGGCCGACCGCCACCAGAGTAACCACTCACTGCGTGCACGACGACGGGGTAGTCGGCCGGCAGCAGGCCGGCATCGACCAGCGGCCGGATCAGCGCGATGCCGCCGGTCGGATAGCACCCTGGATTGGCGACGCGGCGAGACGACGCGACCGCGGCCGCCTGCTCCGGCGCCAGTTCGGGGAAGCCGTAGACCCAGCCCGGCGCGACGCGGTGCGCGGTGCTGGCGTCGACGATGCGCGGTCCGCCACCGGGCAGCGCGTCGGCCAGTGCCACCGACTCGCGCGCCGCGTCGTCGTGCAGGCACAGCACGACGAGGTCGGCGCCGGCCATCAGCTCGCGCTTGGCGCCGACGTCCTTGCGCTTCGCCGGGTCGATGCTGACGAGCTCGACGCGGTCCAGCCCCGCGAGCCGCTCGCGGATGCCCAGCCCGGTGGTGCCGGCCTCGCCGTCGATGAAGATGCGCGCTGCGTTCATGGCGCCGATGGTAGCGGCCGCCGCATGACGCCCTGCCGATGGTGCAGCGCAACAGGATAAACTGTGTGTTCCTTTTCAGAACACCCGCCGGTGCGCCGAGTCCGTAGTCCGACCGCGCCGCTGCCCACCCGGACCGCTCCATGGCCTTGCCGCCCGCCGCGCCCGACCGCCAGCCCCGGCACGGCCGCTGCATCGACGTGCAGGTCTATGACCGCCCCGACGGTCTGTGGGAGGTAGATGCGACGCTCACCGACACGAAGCCGCAAGACTGGCCTCTCGAGCGCGGCCTGCTGCCGGCCGGCACGCCGGTGCACGAGATGCTGCTGCGCCTCGTGGTGGACCGCGACTTCGACATCGTCGCGGCCGGCGCCGAGACGCGCTGGATGCCCTACCAAGGCGAATGCGATGCCTACGGCGACGCCTACCAGGCGCTGGTCGGCCTGAACCTGATGCGCGGCTTCCGTCGCGCCGTGCAGGAGCGACTCGGCGGCGTGCGCGGCTGCACCCACCTCACCGAGCTGACCCAGGTGCTGCCGACCGCCGTCGTGCAGGCCTTCGCCGGCGCGGTCCTGCCGGTGCACGGGGCCGCCGGCGGCGACGGACCGCCCTTCCAGCTCGACCGCTGCCACGCGCTGCGGCGCGACGGCGAGGTCGTGCGCCTGCACTACCCGCGCTGGTACCGTGGCGCGGCGGCGCAGCGGCCCCTGCGCGCCCCGCCTCCTGTCCCCGACGACCGCGGGGCCGCCGCCTGATCCGGCGAGCCCCTTCCCGCATCCCGACCCCCGAGAGCAAGCGATGAAGATCCACGAATACCAAGGCAAGGAGATCCTGCGCCAGTTCGGCGTGCCGGTGCCGCGCGGCTACC
>CAYLKR010000262.1:0-2800 GCA_964384225.1 uncultured Methylibium sp. | reverse complement strand
TGCTGGTGGCGGTGCTGTCGATGCTGCAGGCCACGCTGACGCTGCCCGGCATCGCGGCCATCGCGCTGACGCTGGGCATGGCGATCGACGCCAACGTGCTGATCAACGAACGCGTGCGCGAGGAGCTGCGCGCCGGGGCTTCGCCGCAGACCGCGATCCACACCGGCTACGAGCGTGCCTGGGCGACGATCCTCGACTCCAACATCACGACGCTGATCGCCGGCGTCGCGCTGCTGGCCTTCGGCTCGGGGCCGGTGCGCGGCTTCGCGGTGGTGCACTGCCTGGGCATCCTGACCTCGATGTTCTCGGCGGTGCTGTTCTCGCGCGGCCTGGTGAACCTGTGGTACGGGCGGCAGAAGAAGCTGAAGTCGGTGTCGATCGGCACCGTGTGGCGCGCGGACGGCGGCACGCCGCCGGCGGCCCAGGCCTGAGCGGCGCAGGAGCGACCCATGGAGTTCTTCCGTATCAAGCGGGACATCCCGTTCATGAAGCACGCGTTGGTCTTCAACGCGATCTCCTTCCTGACCTTCGCCGCGGCGGTGTTCTTCCTGGTCACGCGCGGCCTGCACCTGTCGATCGAGTTCACCGGCGGCACCGTCGTGGAGGTCGAGTACGCGCAGTCGGCCGACCTGCCCAAGGTCCGCGAGGCCGTCGAGGCGCTCGGCTTCGGTGAGGTGCAGGTGCAGAACTTCGGCACCTCGCGCGACGTGCTGATCCGCCTGCCGCTGCGTGGCGACGTGAAGCAGGCCGAGGTGGTGGACCGCGTGTTCGGCGCGCTGTGCCAGGCGTCGTCGGGGCAGGTCGCGCAGCGCAGCGAGGTCAACGACAAGGGCGAGGAGCAGAGTCGGCAGGTCTGCGACGCCGCCGGCGCCGAACCCCTGAAGCTGCAGCGCAGCGAGTTCGTCGGCCCTCAGGTCGGCAAGGAACTCGCGGTCGACGGCCTCACCGCGCTCGGCTTCGTGATCGTCGGCATCATGATCTATCTCGCGATCCGCTTCGAGTGGAAGTTCGCCGTCGCGGCGATCGTCGCCAACCTGCACGACGTGATCATCATCCTCGGCTTCTTCGCCTTCTTCCAGTGGGAGTTCTCGCTGTCGGTGCTGGCGGCGGTGCTGGCGGTGCTGGGCTACTCGGTCAACGAGTCGGTGGTCATCTTCGACCGCATCCGCGAGGCCTTCCGGCGCTACCGCAAGATGGACTCCGCCCAGACCATCGACCACGCGATCACCTCGACGATCAGCCGCACCATCATCACGCACGGCTCGACGCAGATGATGGTGCTGTCGATGCTGCTGTTCGGCGGCCCGACGCTGCACTACTTCGCGCTGGCGTTGACGATCGGCATCTGCTTCGGCATCTACTCGTCGGTGTTCGTCGCCGCGGCGATCGCGATGTGGCTGGGCGTCAAGCGCGAGGACCTGATCAAGTCCGGGCCGGCCAAGCCCGGCGACCCGCAGGACCCGAACGCCGGGGCCGTGGTGTAGAGTCCAGAGCACATCCTCCGAGCCGTCGATCCACCCCTCCATGGCCACTGCAGCCAACCCGCTCGCCCTCGCTGCCAAGGCGCGCCGGCTGTACATGGAGACGCTGTTGAAGGGCCTGCCCGAAACGGTGCAGGCGGTGGTGCACGGCGCCCAGCGGCTGGCCGCCGAGAAGGCCGACCCGGCGACGATGCACAAGCGGCAGAACGTCGCGATGGACCTCGTCAAGCCTGCCACGGCCTGGCTGCGCGGGCTGACCGAGGCCCTGTCGGTCGGACCGAACACGCCGCTGGGCCTGCGTACCGCGGTGACCAGCATCCACAGCGGGTCCGGCGCCGGCGGCGGCAGCACCAACCTCACGCTGGTCGACGACGACACGATCGAGAGCGAGATCCTCAGCTCCCGCCTGGCGCTGTCGATGATGGACAAGTCGTCCTGGGAGTTCACCGACCTGCGCTCGCGGATGTCGCATCTGGAACGCCAGGACGAGCTCGGCCCCGCCGACGTGCTGCGCCCGCATGTGGTCGCCCGAGCGGTGATCGACAGCTGGTGCGCCGCCGGCCTGCCCCTGGACCACTGGCGCACCCTGCAGCCGACGATCCACCTGGCCTTCGGCGAGCTGATCGAGGTGGCCTACCACGAGACCAACCGCTGGCTGCTCGACGAGGGCGTGAAGCCCGAGATGGACCTGCGCCCGCTGATCCGCCGTTCCACGGCTGGGGCCGTGGCGCCGATCACGCCGGTCACCAGCGGCTTCGCCGAGCTCGACGCGGCCGGCGCGACTGCCGGCGGCCGGCGCACGGCACCGTCGTCCGGCAGCGGGGGGGGCGTCGGCGACGAGACCCGGCTGATGACGCGCATGAACGAGCTGGCCCGCACCGCCGGTCAGGCCGAGGCGGTGCTGGCGCGGCTGAACAAGCTGGTCGGGCGCCAGGTGCCGCAGTTCGAGGACACCGCCCGTTCGGCCGATTCGTCGATGGGCCTGAAGCGGGCGATCTCGGATGCCCAGGCCGGGTTGCAGCGCAAGCTCGGCTCGACCGCCCGCGATGCCGGACCGATCAGCACGCCGGTGCTGGTGCAGGACCTGCAGCAGCGCAAGCAGGCGCTGAAGCAGGCCGCCGCTACACCGGTCGAGCGCGCGACGATCGAAATTGTGGCGTTGCTGTTCCAGAGCATCCTGACCGAGGAGCGCATCCCGGCAACGGTGCGCGTGTGGTTCGCGCGGCTGCAGATGCCGGTGCTGCGCGTCGCGGTCAGCGAGCCGGACTTCTTCGCCACCACCGACCACCCGGCGCGCAAGCTGATCGACCGCATGGGCG
>CAYLKR010000261.1:0-2896 GCA_964384225.1 uncultured Methylibium sp. | reverse complement strand
TGCGGCTGTCGGACTTCAAGTCCAACGAGTACAAGAAGCTGATCGGCGGCAGCCGTTACGAGCCCGAGGAAGAGAACCCGATGCTGGGCTTCCGCGGCGCGAGCCGCTACATCAGCGACGAGTTCGGCGAGGCCTTCGCGATGGAGTGCGAGGCGCTCAAGCGTGTGCGCGGCGAGATGGGGTTGACCAACGTCGAGATCATGGTCCCGTTCGTGCGCACGCTCGGCCAGGCCGAGCGCGTGGTCGGCATGCTGGCCGCGCGCGGCCTGAAGCGGGCCGCGGCAGGCGGCAGCGACGGCCTGCGCGTGATCATGATGTGCGAGATCCCGAGCAACGCGATCCTGGCCGAGCAGTATCTCGATCACTTCGACGGCATGTCGATCGGCTCGAACGACCTGACCCAGCTGACGCTTGGCCTGGACCGCGATTCCGGCCTCGAACTGCTGGCCGCCGACTTCGACGAGCGCGATCCGGCCGTCAAGGCCCTCGTGTCGAAGGCGATCGCGGCCTGCCGCGCCGCCGGCAAGTACATCGGCATCTGCGGCCAGGGCCCGAGCGACCACCCGGACTTCGCCGACTGGCTGGCCGACGAGGGGATCGTGTCGATTTCGCTGAACCCCGACACGGTCGTCGAGACCTGGCAGCGCCTGGCCGCCCGCTGACGCCACGCCGGTTCGCCAACGGCCCCGGAAGGGGCCGTTTTCGCTTCCGACAGCGGGTTAGCCCTAGGCTCGTTTGCGCGCAAACGACCGCGCCAGTCAGATTGCAGTAAGGCCGGTTGAAAGAATCGCGTCAACTTCCTTGGCAAGGCATGCTGCTGTTCGTTTCGTCCGTCAAGCTGATCGTGGAGATCGCCCTGTTTTCGCTGGCGGGGCAGTGGCTGCTCAGCCTGCTGGCCGGCGCCAAGCGCGAGCAGAACTTCTTCTACCAGACGCTGGCGATCGTCACCCGGCCCTTCACCGCGGGCTTCCGAGCAATCACGCCCAAGGTCGTGATCGACCGTCACATCCCGTTGCTGACCTTCGTCGCGCTGTGCTGGGTGTGGGTCATCGCGCTGATCGAGCTCGTGTCGCTGTGCCGCGCCGATCCGTCCCAGGGGTTGTGCCAATGAGCGCCGTCATGAATGCAGCACGTCCGTCGGGCATCGAATTCCTGTGGGCCAAGTGGCGCGTGCAGGCGCTGTTGGTGTTCGGCCAGCGCCAGCGCGCGCTGGCGCTGCTTGACGAACTGCTCGCGCGCTGGCCGGGTGATCGCTACCTGCTGTCCAGTCGCGGCAACCTGCATGCGCAGCTCGGTCAGGGCCGCCAGGCCATCGCGGACCTGCGCGCGCTCGTCGCGGCCAACGCCGACGACGCCCATGGCTGGTTCAACCTCGGCTTCTTGCTGGAGCAGCAGGGCGAACTGGCCGAGGCCGAAGCCGCGTTCAGGCGGGCCACCGAACTCAGCCCCAAGCTCGACCGTGCCTGGTACGGCCTCGGCCTCGTGCTGATCCGCCAGCAGCGCCATCGCGAGGCGCTCGACGCGCTCAAGAAGAACACCGAACTGCAGCCGATGAGCCCCTACGGCTGGTACCAGCTGGCCCGGGTGCACATGGATCTCGGCGAGCCCGACGAGGCGCAGAAGATCGTGCGCCACCTCGAGGGCTTCGAACCCAAGGTCGCCGCGCAACTGGTGCGCGAGACCGGGTTGAAAGGCAGGGCGCCCGGCTAGGGCGCCCTGCCTTTCGGTGGGACGGCATCCGCGAGTCACCGTGCCTGAGAGCGCGGCGGGTGTCGGACAGAGCGTGTCGGCGGCCCCCCGTTGGGGTTGGAGAGTAAAGAGGAGCGCAACCATGCAAGTGACGGAGACCCAACGTCACTACTGGCAGAAGAACCTCAGGATCACCGCGATCCTGCTGGCCATCTGGTTCGTAGTGACCTTTGTCGTGTCGTATTTCGCCAGGGACCTGAGCTTCAACTTCTTCGGCTGGCCCTTCAGCTTCTACATGGGAGCTCAGGGTTCGCTGATCATCTACGTGCTCATCATTGCGTTCTACGCGCGGACCATGAACCGCCTGGACCAAGAGCACGGCGTCGCCGAGGAGGAATGACATGGCTGGAATGACCCCCACCGCGGGCGGCGGAGGCAGCAACAAGGCCGCCAACGCCGCCTTCAAGGCGCAGCTCAACAAGGTCTACGCCTGGTACACCGGCGGCTTCGTGATCTTCGTGGTCGCGCTGGCCATCCTGGAGCAGATGGGCCTGCCGCGCTCGACCATCGGCTTCATCTTCCTGCTCGCCACCGTGGCGCTGTATGCCGGCATCGGCATCATGAGCCGCACCAACGACGCCGCCGAGTACTACGTGGCCGGTCGCCGCGTACCGGCCGTCTACAACGGCATGGCCACCGGCGCCGACTGGATGTCAGCCGCGTCCTTCATCGGCATGGCCGGCACGCTCTACCTGACCGGCTACGGCGGCCTGGCCTTCATCATGGGCTGGACCGGCGGCTACTGCCTGGTGGCGCTGTTCCTGGCGCCCTACCTGCGCAAGTTCGGCCAGTTCACGATCCCCGATTTCCTGGGTGAGCGCTACGGCGGCAACCTGGCGCGCTTCATCGGCATCGCGGCGGCGATCCTGTGCTCCTTCACCTATGTGGTGGCGCAGATCTACGGCGTGGGCCTGATCACCGCGCGGCTGTCGGGCCTCGCGTTCGAGGTGGGCATCTTCGTCGGCCTGGGCGGCATCCTGGTGTGCTCCTTCCTGGGCGGCATGCGGGCGGTCACCTGGACGCAGGTGGCGCAGTACATCATCCTCATCATTGCCTACCTGATCCCGGTGGTGTGGCTGTCGGTCAAGCAGACCAGCGTGCCGGTGCCGCAGGCCATCTACGGCATGCAGCTGCAGAAGGTCACCGA
>CAYLKR010000260.1:0-2914 GCA_964384225.1 uncultured Methylibium sp. | reverse complement strand
GACGGCGCAGATGATCAACATCCTGACCGAGCAGAACGTCCAGCGCAGCCTCGCGACGCTGACCGAGCGCGACCTGCTGATCGCGCCGCCGCTCGGCGCGCTGACCGCGGCCGACTTCAAGCGCACCGGCGACTTCATCGGCCTGGGCCGGCTGCACGCCGACGCGCAGGTGCTGCAGATCTCCGCCTACGCGGTGGACGCGGACGCCTATGCCGACTGGCGCGCCGCGCGCGGCCGCCTGCCGCAGGCGGTGCCGCCGCTGGAGTTCGTGCGCTTCGAGGGCACCGAGCTGACCCACCCCGAGCGCCACGCGCCGGCGCTCGAGAGCCGCCCCGGCAAGCCCTTCGATGCGGCCGCCGCCGAGCGCGACGTCAAGCGCCTCGCCGCCACCGGCGACTACACCCGCGTCGACTACCAGCTGGTGCGCAACGCCGACGGCGACGACGGCCTGGTGTTCAGCCTCGAGGAGAAGTCCTGGGGCCCGAACTACTTCCGCCTCGGCCTGGCGCTCGGCACCGACTTCAGCGGCCGCAGCGACTTCAACATCACCGTCGCCCACAACCGCCGCTGGATCGACGCCGCCGGCACCGAATGGCGCAACGTGCTGCAGGTCGGCTCGGACCCGTCGTGGTTCACCGAGTGGTACCACCCGCTGGGTTGGGCCACGGCGCTCGGCAGCGACTGGTTCCTCGCGCCGTCGGCGCAGATCGCGCGCAGCGAGGTCGTGACCTACGTCGATCCCGAGGGCCCGGAGAGCGGCCGGCTGCGGCGCACCGTCGGGCGCATCGGTCTCGACCTCGGCCAGCCCTGGGGCGAGTTCGGCGAACTGCGGCTCGGCGTCTACGCCCAGCGGCTGCGCGACAAGCCGCTGGTGATCCGCGAGGGCGTGCGTTTCGACCCCGACTCGACCGACCGCCGCGAGCTCGGCCTGCGGTTGCGCGCGGTGATCGACCAGCTCGACTACGCCGCCTTCCCGCAGGCGGGCTATCGGCTGGTCGGCGAGGTCGCCGGCGGCCGGCTGCGCAGCCGTCTGCGCGATGGCGACGACGAGTTCGTCCGCATCGAGGCCAGTGCGGAACTCGCCGCCACCTGGGGCGGCGTGCACACGCTCAACCTCTACGGCAGCACCCAGCTCGCCGGCGGCGCGGCGGCCAGCGGGCTGGGGCTGTACGCGCTCGGCGGCTTCCAGAACCTCTCGGGCTACGAGCCCGGCCAGGTGCAGGGCAACTACCTCGCCTTCGGTCGGCTGAGCTATTACCACCGCCTGACGCCGCCGGCGCTCACGCGCGGCTTCTTCGCCGGCGCCTCTCTGGAGGCCGGCAACGTCTGGTCGCGCCGCCGCGACGCGAGCCTCGGCGAGCTGCGCTACGGCGGCAGCCTCTTCCTCGGCGCCGACACCGGGCTGGGTCCGCTCTACCTGGGCGTGGTCTACGCGCCGCGCGGCGAGACCGGGCTGATCCTCAGGCTGGGTCGGCCCTGAGCCCGTCGGCCGGGTGCACCCAGCCGTGCAGCACCCGGGCGGCGTCGCCCAGGCCCCGGCGGCTGAGCGCCGAGAACAGCGTCAGGCTGACATCCGAGTCGTCGGTCGCGAGCTGGCCCAGCAGCGCCTGCGTGGACGCCTGCACGCGGTCGGCCTCGCGGCGGTTGAGCTTGTCGGCCTTGGTCAGCAGCACCAGCAGCTTGACCTCGCCGGTGCCGACGCGCGGCGCGACGAAGGCGAGTAGCTGCTGGTCGAGCTCGGTCAGCCCGAGCCGTGAATCGACCATCAGCACCACGCCCGACAGGCTGCGCCGCAGCTCGAGGTACTGCGCCATCACCTGCTGCCAGCGCAGCTTGGCGGCGCGCGCCACCGCCGCGTAGCCGTAGCCCGGCAGGTCGGCGAACAGCGCGTCGGGCGCGTCCTTCGGGCCGAGCGCGAACAGGTTGATGTGCTGGGTGCGGCCGGGGGTGCGCGATGCGAAGGCCAGCCGCGTCTGCTGCGTCAGACGGTTGATCGCGGTCGACTTGCCGGCGTTGGAGCGGCCGACGAAGGCGATCTCGGGCAGTTCCGTGGGCGGCAGCTGGTCGAGCTGGGCCGCGGTGGTGAGGAAGCGGGCGGTGTGGGCCCAGGCCAGCGCCGTGCGCTCGGGGTCTGGGGCCGCCGGGGTGGGCGCGGACATGCGGGATTGTAGAATCGGGGGCTTTGGCGGCGGCCATCCTGCCGCGCGCCTTACCTTCCAGACCACCGCTCATGAAGCCTGTCCTCTCGCTCCTGCTGGCCGCGCTGATCGCCGCGCCGGCCCTCGCCGCCGAGACCGCGGCGACGCCCAAGCCCGATGCCAAGAAGGGCGAGGCCATCGCCTCCGGCGTCTGCGCCGCCTGCCACACCCACGACGGCTCGCGCGGCAGCCCGGCCAACCCCATCCTGCAGGGCCAGCATCCCGAGTACCTGGTCAAGCAGCTCGTCGAGTTCAAGTCCGGCGTGCGCAAGAACGCCGTGATGGCGGGCTTCGCCGCGACGCTGAGCGAGGAGGACATGCGCAACGTCGCCGCGTTCTACGCCGGCAAGCGCGCCAAGGACGGCTTCGCTAAGGACAAGACCCTGGTCGCGCTGGGCGAGAAGATCTACCGCGGCGGCATCGTCGAGAAGAAGGTGCCGGCCTGCTCCGGCTGCCACGCGCCCAACGGCGCCGGCATCCCGGCCCAGTACCCGCGCCTGGGCGGCCAGCATGGCGATTACACCGAGGCCCAGCTGAACGCCTTCCGCAGCGGCGCGCGGGCCAACAGCGCGCAGATGACGGCGATCGCCGCGAAGATGAGCGACCGCGAGATCAAGGCGGTGTCCGACTACATCGCCGGCCTGCGCTGAGGCGCGGCCCCGTGGCATCCGAAGGCCGGCCTCGCGCCGGCCTTTTTGCTGGGCGGCCTGTAAGGT
>CAYLKR010000259.1:0-2934 GCA_964384225.1 uncultured Methylibium sp. | reverse complement strand
CGCACATCATCAACGAGTACATCGACGAGCGCTTCCCGCACCCGCAGCTGATGCCCGGCGACCCCGTCGCGCGGGCCCGCGTGCGCCTGTTCCTGTTCAACTTCGAGAAGGAACTGTTCGCCCACGTGAACACGCTCGAAGGGCGCAGCGGCGTCAAGGCCACCGACAAGCAGCTCGAGCGTGCGCGCAGCCAGATCCGCGACCGCCTGACCCAGCTCGCGCCGATCTTCCTGAAGAACAAGTACATGCTCGGCGACGACTTCTCGATGCTCGACGTCGCGATCGCGCCGCTGCTGTGGCGCCTCGACTACTACGGCATCGACCTGTCGAAGAACGCGCTACCGCTGCTGAAGTACGCCGAGCGCATCTTCTCGCGCCCGGCCTACATCGAGGCGCTGACGCCGTCCGAGAAGGTGATGCGCAAGTGAGCGTCCGGGCCGCGACATGAGCACCCCGCTGAGCCCCGACGGCCAGGGCAGCTCGACGCGGCCCTACCTGATCCGCGCGCTGCACGACTGGTGCACGGACAACGGCTTCACGCCCTACCTCGCGGTCTACGTCGACCGCACGGTGCAGGTGCCGGCCGAGTACGTGAAGAACAACGAGATCGTGCTCAACGCCAGCTTCGAGGCCACCAGCGGCCTGCAGCTCGGCAACGACGTGATCAGCTTCAAGGCGCGCTTCGGCGGCGCGCCGCGCGAGATCGTCGTGCCGGTCGACCACGTCATCGCGATCTACGCCCGCGAGAACGGCCAGGGCATGGCCTTTCCGGCGCCGTCCCAGGCGGCCCCGGCGGGCATGGATCCGGTTTCGGGCGAGGAGCCGCGCGGCCTGCGGCTGGCGCCCGCCGCGGCCCCCGAGCCTGCACAGGCCGACGGCGAGCCGCCCACCGAACCCGAGCCGCCCGGCGGCGGCCGTCCCTCGCTGAAGCGCATCAAGTAGCCGCGGGCCGCCGCCTAGAATCCCCGGCGCGGCCGGTTTAGCTCAGTCGGTAGAGCACCCGCCTTGTAAGCGGAAGGTCGTCCGTTCGATTCGGACAACCGGCACCAGCGCAGATCTGGTTACACAGCGCCGCTCACCTCGATTGAACGCGGATGCGGATGGCGCTACGCTGTCCCGGTGCGGCGGCGAGGGCCGCCTCCAGCCGTGGCAGCAGCTGGCGGAGCTTGGCGGCGACGGCCGCGTTGTCTGCCAACAGGGCCCAGCCGTCGTCTCCGACCGGACCGGGCCGTACATGCGGCGCCAGCGTCGGCGGCAGCAGCGGCGCGATCACCGCATAGCGCTCGTTCGACTGCTTCAGCAGCGAGCGCAACAGGCCGAGCGGCTCGCTGCGCTGCAGCGCTTCACCGATCGTCAGAGGGGGCGGGGCGGGAGCGGCCATCGGGACCAGGAGACGACTTCATGCAGATCATAGTGACCCACGGCCGCCTGGCGACCACCCGTGTCCTGAACGTGCAGGCGCTGCCGCTGATGGCCGCGCTGCTGGGTGCCGCACTGCTGGTGCTCGCGCTGTCGGCGGCCGCCTACCACTTCGTGTTCCTGAAGGCCGCGCGCGAGGGCTGGCCGGTCGTCAGCCAGATGCTCGCGCCGTTCTCGCGCGCCGAGTTCGCCCAACGCGACCGCTACCTGCGCGAGAACCTCGATGCGATGGCCGGCAAGCTCGGCGAGCTGCAGGCCAAGCTGCTGAAGCTCGAGGCGATGGGCGAGCGCGTGTCCGGGCTGGCCGGTCTGAAACCCGAGGACTTCGACGGCCTCGAGCGCACCGGCCCCGCCGCCGTGCTCGCGCCGGCCGCCTCGGAAGGCGGCCGCGGCGGGCCGTACGTACCGCTGGCCTCGCCCTCGCTCGACGAGCTCGGCCGCAGCGTGGACCTGCTCGATCAGCACGCCGACCTGCACGGCGACGTTTTCACCCTGATCGAGTCCCGCCTGATGGAGGCGCGCCTGCTCGCGCTGATGGTGCCGAGCACGGCGCCGGTGGACGGGCCGATCGGCTCGGGGTTCGGCTTCCGCCTCGACCCCTTCACCGGGCGCGGGGCGCTGCACACCGGGCTGGACTTCCCGGCGCCGGGCGGCACGCCGATCGTCGCCGCGGCCGGCGGCGTGGTGCTCAGCGCCGACACGCACCCGGCGTACGGCCAGACCGTCGAGCTCGACCACGGCAACGGGCTGGTGACGCGCTATGCCCACGCCTCCAAGCTGCTCGTGCGCGCCGGCGACTTGGTCAAGCGTGGGCAGCGCATCGCGCTGGTCGGCAGCACCGGGCGCTCGACCGGGCCGCACCTGCACTTCGAAGTGCTGGTCGAGGGGGCGCCGCAGAACCCGGCCAAGTTCCTCGCGCGCGGGGCGGCACTGCCCGGCAGCACGGCGGCGGCACGCGCCGACCCGCCGCGCTGAGCGGCGCGCCGCCGGGCGGGCGGGTGCCCCGGCGCTGCGGCGTTGTACGGCCCGGATGCTAAAGTCGAGTGCTTTTCACGGCGCCCGATCGGCGCCGTACTTGCGTTCCGGGGCACCGTCCGCAGCTTGTCCCGATGGCCAGGCTGCCGGCCTGCCGGCTCCGGCCGAAACCGACCACCCGTACCGCATGTTGCCCAAGCTTCTCACCTCGATTTTCGGCAGCCGCAACGAGCGCCTGCTGAAGCAGTACCGCCGCGTGGTCGAGCGCATCAACGCGCTCGAGCCGCAGTTCGAGGCGCTGTCCGACGCCGACCTGCGCGCGCGCACCGACACGCTGCGCCAGCGCGCCCAGAGCGAATCGCTCGACGCGCTGCTGCCGGAGGCCTTCGCGGTGGTGCGCGAAGGCAGCAAGCGCGTGCTGAAGATGCGCCACTTCGACGTCCAGCTGATCGGTGGCATGGCGCTGCACGACGGCAAGATCGCCGAGATGCGCACCGGCGAGGGCAAGACGCTGATGGCGACGCTGCCGGTCTACCTGAA
>CAYLKR010000258.1:0-2943 GCA_964384225.1 uncultured Methylibium sp. | reverse complement strand
AGAACATCCAGAAGACGGTGGCCGATTTCTACAAGATCAAGGTCGCCGACATGTACAGCAAGAAGCGCCCGGCCTCGATCGCGCGGCCGCGCCAGATCGCGATGTACCTGGCCAAGGAGCTGACGCAGAAGAGCCTGCCCGAGATCGGCGAGCTGTTCGGCGGCCGCGACCACACGACCGTGCTGCACGCGGTGCGCAAGATCGGCGGCGAGCGCAGCAAGAACACCGAACTCAACCAGCAGCTGCACGTGCTGGAACAGACCCTCAAGGGCTGAGGGCTGTCAAGGCACAAGCATGGGGACAACTCTGGAACAAGCGCCCGGTCATCCACAGGCCCGTGCCGGTTCGGCGGGTTGTTCATCGCCGGCCGCATCGGCAGCGGCCCGCCGGCCACAGGGTTGCGGCCCTGCCAAGTGCTTGTCGGATCAGGCGAAAATGAGGCTGTCCACAGAAATCGCCGCCCCCTACTACAACGACCACTCCAAGAGGTTCACATGATTGTCTTGAAGAGCCCGCAGGAAAAGTTTCTCTCGGCCCTGCAGGCGGTTTCCGGCATCGTGGAACGCCGGCACACCCTGCCGGTGCTGGCCAACGTGCTGCTGCGCAAGACCGGCGGCGAGATCGAGTTCACGACCAGCGACCTCGAGATCCAGGTCCGCACCCGCGCCGACTTCGACGGCGACGCCGGGAGCTTCTCGACCACCGTGGGCGCGCGCAAGCTGATCGACATCCTGCGCACGCTGCCGGCCGACCAGAACGTCACGCTGAGCTCGGCGCAGAACAAGCTCACGCTCACCGGCGGCAAGAGCCGCTTCACGCTCCAGACCCTGCCGGCCGAGGACTTCCCGCTGGTGCAGGAAGCGGCCGACTTCGGGCCGATGTTCAGCGTGCCGCAGAAGAGCCTGAAGGCGCTGATCGCCCAAGTGCACTTCGCGATGGCGGTGCACGACATCCGCTACTACCTCAACGGCATCCTGTTCGTCGCCGAAGGCAAGAGCCTGACGCTGGTCGCCACCGACGGCCACCGGCTCGCGCTGGCCCAGGCCACGCTCGAGGTCGAGATGCCGAAGCAGGAGGTCATCCTGCCGCGCAAGACGGTGCTCGAGCTCCAGCGCCTGCTGCGCGACGAGGACACGCCGATCGAGATGCGCTTCGCCGGCAACCAGGCCAAGTTCGCCTTCAGCGGCATGGAGTTCGTCACCAAGCTGGTCGAGGGCAAGTTCCCCGACTACAACCGCGTGATCCCGAAGAACCACAAGAACCATGTCACGCTGGGCCGTGTGCCGCTGCTCGCCAGCCTGCAGCGCGCCGCGATCCTGACGAGCGAGAAGTTCAAGGGTGTGCGCCTGAACATCGAGCCGGGCAGCCTGCGCATCGCGTCGAGCAACGCCGAGCAGGAGGAGGCCAAGGAGGAGATCGAGGTCGACTACGGCGGCGACGCGATCGAGATCGGCTTCAACGTGACCTACCTGATGGACGCGCTGGCCAACATGGGCCAGGAGATGGTCACGCTGTCGCTGCAGGATGCGAACAGCTCGGCGCTGCTGACGGTGCCGGAGCAGAGCGGGTTCAAGTACGTGGTGATGCCGATGCGAATCTGAGCCGCGTTGCGGCTCGGATTCGATCGGCATTTCATGCCGTCTATGTTTGCACCCCCTGCCCCCGCCGGGCGGGGGTTCTAGTCAGATAGACCTACGGGCCGCGCAGCGGCCCTCTTGTTTGAAGCCATGACCGAACCTACCTCTCCTCAGCACGACCCGAAGACCGGTGTCACGCAGCAGCCCGTGCCGAGTGCCGAGGGGCGAGCGATCTCGGTCGGTTCCGAGGCGTCGACGGCCTACGGCGAGGGCTCGATCCAGATCCTCGAAGGCCTGGAGGCGGTGCGCAAGCGCCCGGGCATGTACATCGGCGACACGTCGGACGGCACCGGCCTGCACCACCTCGTGTTCGAGGTCGTCGACAACTCGATCGACGAGGCGCTGGCCGGCCATTGCGACGACATCGTCGTGACCATCCACAGCGACAACTCCATCAGCGTCATCGACAACGGCCGCGGCATCCCGACCGGCGTGAAGATGGACGACAAGCACGAGCCCAAGCGCAGCGCCGCCGAGATCGCGCTGACCGAGCTGCATGCCGGCGGCAAGTTCAACCAGAACAGCTACAAGGTCTCGGGCGGCCTGCACGGCGTGGGCGTCAGCTGCGTCAACGCGCTCAGCAAGTGGCTGCGCCTGACGGTGCGGCGCGAGAACAAGGTGCATTTCATCGAGTTCCGCAAGGGCGTGCCGCAGGACCGCGAGCTGGTGATGCGCGACGGCTTCGAAACCAGCCCGATGAAGATCACCGGCGAGACCGAGAAGCGTGGCACCGAGGTGCACTTCCTGCCCGACGAGGAAATCTTCACCAACATCGACTTCCACTACGACGTGCTGGCCAAGCGGCTGCGCGAACTCTCGTTCCTGAACAACGGCGTCAAGATCCGCCTCGTCGACGAGCGTAACGGGAAGGAAGACAACTTCGCCTACGCCGGCGGCGTGAAGGGCTTCGTCGAGTTCATCAACACCGGCAAGAAGACGCTGCACCCGAACATCTTCCACGCGCTCGGGGAGAAGGCGAGCGAGTTCAACACCACCATCGGCGTCGAAGTGGCGATGCAGTGGAACGACGGCTACAGCGAGCAGGTGCTGTGCTTCACCAACAACATCCCGCAGCGCGACGGCGGCACCCACCTGACCGGCCTGCGCGCGGCGATGACGCGGGTGATCAACAAGTACATCGAGGACAACGAGCTCGCCAAGAAGGCCAAGGTCGAGATCGCCGGCGACGACATGCGCGAGGGGCTGGCCTGCGTGGTCAGCGTCAAGGTCCCCGAGCCCAAGTTCAGCAGCCAGACCAAGGACAAGCTCGTCAGCTCCGAGGTGCGTGGCCCGGTCGAGGACATCG
>CAYLKR010000257.1:0-3033 GCA_964384225.1 uncultured Methylibium sp. | reverse complement strand
CACGCCGGTGAAGTCCTGCAGCACGACGCGGGCGACGACGAAGGGGATCTCGTCGGTGCGCTCGGCGGTCGGCTTCCAGTTGGCGAGCTGCTCGACGTGCTCCTTGGTGACCTTCTTGCCGTCGCAGTTGCGCAGCACGCTCTCCAGCACGATGCGCACCGACACCGGCAGGCGGCTCACGTTCGGGAAGCTCTTGGCCAGCTCGGGCAGCGAGTAGAACTGGCCCTCCTTGCCGGAGGCGGTCTTGAAGGACTTGAGCGTCTTGGGGAAGGCGTGCTTCGGAGCGGGAGCTTTGGCGGTGGCCATGGCGGACCTCGGTGGATGGGGTGGGGGAGAGGGGAGAGCGGCGGAAAGTGGAAGCAAGGACTGTGCGCTCGGAGCCGGTATCAAGCCGCCTGCGGTTCGATGACCTTCAGGCCCTTGAAATAGTCGCGGAAGAAGTCCTTGTCGAAGGTGATCAGCGCGTCGCACTGCAGCAGCGCATGGGCGCCGACCAGAAAGTCCGGCACCGTGCGCTGGCGCGCGCCGCCGCGCTGGCGGTGGCGGCGCTGCATCTCGCCGGCGCGCAGCGCGGCCTTGGCCTCGATCGGCGAGTAGGTCAGGCCGGCGCCCTCGAGGTAGCCCAGCACGTCGCTGCCATGCTTCAGCGCGGTGCAGACCTCGGCCAGCACCACGTCGCACACGACCACCGGGCCGTGGTGCAGCGCGTCGCGCAGGCTGTCGGCGGCCGCGTCGGCCCGCGCGCCGTCGCCGATCAGGTCGATCAGCACCGAGGAGTCGACGGCGATCACTCGCTCGGGTCCTCGGGGGGGAGGTAGGGGTCGCCGGGGGCGCGGCCGCGGATCGCGCGCATCGCCTCGTCGGTGTCGGCGAAGCCGTCGAGCTTGAAGCGGCCACGCAGCCGCGAGATCGCGTCGTCGACGTTCTTGCGCAGGATGATGCGGCTGCCGTCGAGCTCGACCTTCAGCGTCGTGCCCTTGGTCAGACCGAGCGCATCACGCACCGCCTTGGGCAGTGTGATCTGCCCCCGTTCGGCGACGGTGGCTTCCATGGAGGAATGGGCGGTCTGAGACATTCGGTATGTATGAACTATACATACCGAGCGCCGCATATTCAAGCGTCGACCGGCCGAGCGGTCGATCGCGGCGGCCCCGCGGCCGCGGGAGGTGGCTTACCGCGCCAGCAGCCCGGCGGGCGCGTTGGCCACCTCGGCGGCGGCCCGTTGCTCGGCGTGCTGGCAGCTGTCGACCATGCGCCGGCCGACCTTCTGGTTGAGCATCATCGACTTGGCCGGGATCTGGATCCACACCACGCCGTTGTGCCGGTCGGCCAGCCGCACCGCGCCGGTGGTGGTCTCTTCGGGCGTCATCAGGTAGGACGCGCCCTTGAAGTGGACGTGGAAGTGGCCGGGCTGGCCCGACACCGGCTTCACGTCGACCGACTGGCTGAACTCGCAGGCGGCGGTGCCCGTCAGCACGCGGTCGGCCATCGCCAGCTGCTCGGCATTCAGCGGCTCGGGCGGGGCCACAGGCGCTGCGGCCGTCACCGCCATGATCTTGCGCTGCTCCGGCGTCAGGGCCGGCTTCGTGGACGGGGCGGCCTTGGCGACCTTGACCGGCGCGGCCTTCGGTGCCGCGGCGGTGACGGCCTGCTCCTTCTTCGCGGCCGGCGCCGCGGTCTGCGCCATGGCCAGACCCGACAGCGCGATCAACAGGGCCGTGAGCAGGGCGCCGGGCGCCGGGGTGCAAAGGGAGGCGGTCATCGGGGGCTCCGTGGATAGGGGGTCGATGGCGCGATTCTCCGTCGCGCAGGGGCGTCGAGCTTGTAGCAGTTTGCGTCAGCGCCCGACGGCGGCCGCCGCCCGGCCGGCAGCGGTCAGCCCGTTCGGCCGGGCCACGGCGCGGTTCCGGCGGGCCGGTGTCGCGGCAATGGGCGTGCTGCAACTCACGTCCCTTGCGGCAGACGGCCTTGCCCAAGGGGCGGGCAACGTGCTAAGCCGGCCCGGCCGCCGGCCCGGGCGCGACGCCGGCCGACGTTTGCGAACGCTTGCAGCTTCGTCGGGCCGGCGCGACAGTCGCGCGGCTTACAGCAGGTGCTTGACGCCGTCCTGCTCCTCCAGCAGTTCCTTCAGCGTCTTGTCGATGCAGGCCTGCGAGAAGGCGTCGATCGGCAGGCCCTGCACGACGCTGTACTCGCCGCCGGCGCAGGTGACCGGGAAGCCGAACATCACGTCCTTCGGGATGCCGTAGTCGCCATTGCTCGGGATGCCCATCGTGACCCAGGCGCCGTTGGTGCCGAGGGCCCAGTCGCGCATGTGGTCGATGGCCGCATTGGCCGCCGAGGCCGCCGACGACAGGCCGCGCGCCTCGATGATCGCCGCGCCGCGCTTGCCCACGGTGGGCAGGAACACGGTCTCGTTCCACACCTGGTCGTTGATCAGCTCGGCGACCTTCTTCCCGCCGACGCTCGCGAAGCGGTAATCGGCGTACATCGTCGGCGAGTGGTTGCCCCACACTGCCATCTGCTGGATGTCCTTGACCGCGGTGCCGGTCTTGGCGGCGACCTGGCTCAGCGCGCGGTTGTGATCCAGGCGCAGCATCGCGGTGAAGTTCTTGCGCGGCAGGTCCGGCGCGCTCTTCATCGCGATGTAGGCGTTGGTGTTGGCCGGGTTGCCGACCACCAGCACGCGCACGTCGCGCGACGCCGCGGCGTTCAGCGCCTTGCCCTGGGCGGTGAAGATCTGCGCGTTGGCGCTCAGCAGGTCCTTGCGCTCCATGCCGGGGCCGCGCGGGCGCGCGCCGACGAGCAGCGCGTAGTCGGTGTCCTTGAAGCCGGTCGCCGGGTCGCCGTGCGCCTCCATGCCGGCGAGCAGCGGGAAGGCGCAGTCCTCAAGTTCCATCATCACGCCCTTGAGCGCCTTCTGGGCCTTCTCGTCGGGGATCTCGAGCAGTTGCAGGATCACCGGCTGGTCCTTGCCGAGCATCTCGCCGGAGGCGATGCGGAACAGCAGGGCGTAGCCGATCTGGCCGGCGG
>CAYLKR010000256.1:0-3046 GCA_964384225.1 uncultured Methylibium sp. | reverse complement strand
AGGGCCTGATCTCGGTCAGCTCGCCGATCGCGCGCGCGATGATCGGCAAGGAGGCGGGTGACGTGGCCGAGTTCCAGGCGCCGGGCGGGACGCGCCGCTACGAGATCGTCGAGGTCCGCTACCTGTGACCGGCCTGCCGGAGCGGCTGCGCCGCCTGCTGCCGGGGATCTGGGCCGGGCTGATGCTCGCGCTGGGCGCGGTGGCCGCGCCGAGCCTGTTCATGCTGCTGGACCGTGCCGACGCCGGCCGAGTGGCGGGGCGGCTGTTCACGGTCGAGGCGCAGCTCAGCCTGGTGCTGGCCGTCGCGCTCGGCCTGCTCGAGCGCACCCGCGCCGCGCGCCGGGCCGAGGCGGGCGCCGGATCGCGCGTGAGTGCCGAGCTGCTGCTGGTGCTGGGCGCGCTGTTCTGCACCGTGCTCGGCCACTTCGCGCTGCAGCCGATGATGGCGGCCGCGCGCGCCGGCCAGGGGGCGCTTTCGTTCGGCGCGCTGCACGGCATCTCGAGTACGCTGTTTGCGGTCAAGGGACTGCTCGTCGCCACGCTGGCGTGGCGTGCGGCGCGCGCCTGAGTCGTATACGCGCCCGCACGGCCCCGGCCGCAAGGAGGCCACGATGAACCCCGAATCCGCCCAGGCCTCGAACGGCAGGCCGACGCTCGCTGGCATCTTCGTCGCCGGGCTGATCGCCGCGCTGCCGCTGGCCGCCACGATCCTGATCGTCGTCTGGGCCGGCCGGCTGCTGTTCGAGTACGTGGGCCCCGACAGCCTGATCGGCCGGCTGCTCGTCGCCCTTGGCCTGCGCGGCAGCAGCTCCGAGGTGATCGGCTACCTGCTCGGTGTGGCCGTGGTCCTGGTCGCGATCTTCGTGCTCGGCCTGCTGGTGCACACGCGGCTGCGGCCCTGGCTGGGGCATCTGGTCGACGCGCTGGTCGAGCGCATCCCGGTGGTGCGCAGCATCTATGGCATCGCGCAGCGGCTGGTCGAGCTGATCGGCCCGCGCGACGCCGGCGGCCTGCAGTCGATGCAGCCGGTGTGGTGCCACTTCGGCGGCCCGGGCGGCGCGGCGGCGCTCGGCCTGCTGTCCTGCGCCGAGACCATCGACCTCGGCGGCGTGGCCTACCACGCCGTGCTGATCCCCACCTCGCCTGTCCCGGTGGGTGGCGGGCTGATCTACGTGCCTGTGGACTGGGTGACGCCGGCCGACATCGGCATCGATGCCCTGACCAGCATCTACGTGTCCATGGGCGTCACCTCGACCGAGCACCTGAAGTCTCGGTCGGTGGATCCTCCCGGGTGATTCAGCCGCCGCCCTTCTTGCGACTGGCAACGCGCTCCTTGGCGCGCTTGACCATGCCGCCGGCCGTCAGGCGCTCGTTGCCGAGCACCGTCAGCTTCTTGACCTGGGCGCGGTGGTTGCCGCTCTTCGAGAACTTCAGGATCTTCACCACCTTGGGCCCCGGCTTGCGATCCTCGCGCTCGACCTTCTCCTTCGGAGGCTGCGGGCGCCACAGCACCAGCAGCTTGCCGATGTGCTGGATCGGCGCTGCGCCGAGCGCGTCGCACAGCGCGGCGAGCATCGCCTCGCGGTCCTCGCGCTCGTCGGAGAACACCCGCACCTTGATCAGGCCGTGGGCCTTGAGCGCGGCGTCGGTTTCCTTGACGACGGCGGGCGTCAGGCCCTCGCCGCCGATCATCACGACCGGGTCGAGGTGGTGCGCATCGGCGCGGTGGGCCTTGCGCTGGGCAGGCGTCAGTTGAATCGCGGGCATCTGCCTATTATCCGTTCGCCATGAAGGTCAAGACGAAAAGCAAGAAGGTCAACAAGGCGTGGCTCAACGACCATGTCAACGACCCCTATGTGAAGCTGGCGCAGAAGGAGGGCTATCGCGCCCGCGCCGCCTACAAGCTGAAGGAGATCGACGAGGCGCTCGGGCTGGTGCGGCCGGGCCAGCTGGTCGTGGACCTCGGCGCCGCGCCGGGGGCCTGGAGCCAGTACCTGCGGCGGCGCTTCGCGCCCAAGGAGGCCGGCAGCGGCGGTGCAGCCGTCGGCGCGCTGAACGGCACGATCGTGGCTCTGGATCTGCTGCCGCTCGAGCCGATCGAGGGCGTGCAGTTCATCCAGGGCGACTTTCATGAGGAGGCGGTGCTGGCCGAGCTGAAGGCCGCGGTGGCCGGGCGGCCGGTGGACGTCGTGGTCTCGGACATGGCGCCCAACCTGTCGGGCATCGCCTCGTCGGACTCGGCGCGCATCGCGGGGCTGGTCGAGCTGGCGGTCGAGTTCGCCGAGGCGCACCTCCAGCCGGGCGGGGCGCTGGTCTGCAAGGTCTTCCACGGCAGCGGCTACAGCCAGCTCGTCGAGCTGTTCAAGAAGCGCTTCCGCGTCGTCAAACCGATCAAACCGAAGGCATCGCGCGACAAGTCCTCGGAAACCTTCCTGGTCGGCATCGGTCTCAAGAAGTCGGGCGCAGCGGTCGAAAACGGCCGAAACGGCCCCTCGGGCCCTATGGCCGGCGATGACAAAGTCGATCGGCCGGGGGCTTGACTCGCATAAACTTGGTGTCATATGCCTCTCCAGGTAAGCAGTTCGAGGTTTCAGGGTCCATCCGGTCCCTGAGGCCCGTGAATCCGGCGAAGGAGCCGCAGTGAACAATCAATGGTTCTCGAAGATCGCCGTCTGGCTGGTGATCGCGCTCGTGCTGTTCACCGTGTTCAAGCAGTTCGACCGCACCGCGGTGGCCGGCGGCCAGATCGGCTATTCCGACTTCCTCGAAGAGGTGCGCAGCAAGCGCATCGCCAGCGTCACGCTGCAGGAGAGCGGCGGCGGTGCCACCGAGATCCGCGCCCAGACCACCGACGGCAAGACGCTGCGCACCACCGCGACCTACCTGGACCGCGGCTTGGTCGGTGACCTGATCAACAACGACGTCAAGTTCGACGTCAAGCCGCGCGAGGAGCCCTCGCTGCTGATGAGCATCCTCGTCAGCTGGGGCCCGATGCTGCTGCTGATCGGCGTCTGGATCTACTTCATGCGCCAGATGCAGGGCGGCG
>CAYLKR010000255.1:0-3066 GCA_964384225.1 uncultured Methylibium sp. | reverse complement strand
AGGTGTGGGTGTTCTGCGGCGACGGCGAGATGGACGAGCCCGAGTCGCTCGGCGCGATCAGCCTGGCGGCGCGCGAGAAGCTCGACAACCTGATCTTCGTCATCAACTGCAACCTGCAGCGCCTCGACGGCCCGGTGCGCGGCAACGGCAAGATCATCCAGGAGCTCGAGGGCGAGTTCCGCGGCTCGGGCTGGAACGTCATCAAGCTGATCTGGGGCAGCTACTGGGACCCGCTGCTCGCGCGCGACAAGGAAGGCCTGCTGCGCAAGGTCATGATGGAGACGGTCGACGGCGACTACCAGGCCATGAAGGCGAACGACGGTGCCTTCGTGCGAAAGCATTTCTTCGGCAAGCACCCCAAGCTGCTGGAGATGGTCGCCAACCTGAGCGACGACGACATCTGGCGCCTGAACCGCGGCGGCCATGACCCGCACAAGGTCCACGCGGCCTACCACGCGGCCGTCAACCACAAGGGC
Source organism: uncultured Methylibium sp. (assembly GCA_964384225.1). Lineage (GTDB taxonomy): Bacteria > Pseudomonadota > Gammaproteobacteria > Burkholderiales > Burkholderiaceae_C > Methylibium. Next base: position 2,590 of record CAYLKR010000255.1, on the reverse strand, counting down.
CAGCCCACCGTGCTGCTGATCAAGACGGTCAAGGGCTACGGCATGGGCAAGATCGGCGAGGGCAAGAACACGGCCCACCAGACCAAGAAGCTGGTGGACGAGGACGTCAAGGCCTTCCGCGATCGCTTCAACATCCCCATCCCCGACGACCGCCTGCACGACATCCCGTTCTACAAGCCGGCCGACGACACGCCGGAGATGAAGTACCTGCACGAGCGCCGCCAGGCCCTCGGCGGCTACCTGCCGAAGCGCCGCGCCAAGGCCAGCGAGAGCCTGCCGGTGCCCGAGCTGTCGGCCTTCCAGGCGGTGCTCGACGCGACGCCCGAGGGCCGCGAGATCAGCACTACGCAGGCCTATGTGCGCTGCCTGAACGCGCTGCTGCGCGACAAGGCGCTGGGCCCGCGCACCGTGCCCATCCTGGTGGACGAGGCGCGCACCTTCGGCATGGAGGGCCTGTTCCGCCAGATCGGCATCTACAACCCCGAGGGCCAGAAGTACACGCCGGTCGACAAGGACCAGGTGATGTACTACCGCGAGGACAAGGCCGGCCAGGTGCTCCAGGAGGGCATCAACGAGGCGGGCGGCATGAGCTCGTGGATCGCCGCGGCGACGTCGTACTCGACGAACAACCGCATCATGATCCCCTTCTACATCTACTACTCGATGTTCGGGCTGCAGCGCGTCGGCGACCTGTGCTGGGCCGCCGGCGACATGCAGGCGCGCGGCTTCCTGCTCGGCGGCACCTCGGGGCGCACGACGCTGAACGGCGAGGGCCTTCAGCACGAGGACGGCCACAGCCACATCCTGGCGAGCACGATCCCGAACTGCATCAGCTACGACCCGACCTTCGCGCACGAGGTCGCGGTGATCATCCACCACGGCCTCAAGCGCATGGTCGAGCAGCAGGACAACGTCTACTTCTACCTGACGCTGCTCAACGAGAACTACGCCCACCCGGGCCTCAAGCCGGGCACCGAGGCACAGATCATCAAGGGCATGTACCTGCTCCAGGAGGGCCAGGGCAAGAAGGGCGCACCGACGGTCAACCTGCTGGGCAGCGGCACGATCCTGCGCGAGTCGATGGCCGCCCGCGAACTGCTCGCCCAGGACTGGGGCGTGGCCGCCAACGTCTGGAGCTGCCCGAGCTTCAACGAGCTGGCGCGCGACGGCCAGGATGCCGAGCGCTGGAACCTGCTGCACCCGACCGAGGCGCCGCGCAGGAGCTTCGTCACCGAGCAGCTCGAGCCGCATGTCGGCCCGGTGGTCGCGTCGACCGACTACATGAAGGCCTACGCCGAGCAGATCCGTGCGTTCATCCCGAAGGGCCGCAGCTACAAGGTGCTGGGCACCGACGGCTTCGGCCGCAGCGACTTCCGCACCAAGCTGCGCGAGCACTTCGAGGTCAACCGCCACTACGTCGTGGTCGCCGCGCTGAAGGCGCTGGCCGACGACGGCGCGCTCCCGGCTGCGAAGGTCGCCGAGGCGATTGCCAAGTACGGCATCGACACCGACAAGATCAACCCGCTGTACGCCTGAGCGTCCAGTGCAGGAGACAAGAACATGGCCCTCGTGGAAGTGAAGGTCCCGGACATCGGCGACTTCGAATCGGTGGCGGTGATCGAGGTGCTGGTGAAAGCCGGCGACGCGATCAAGGCCGAGCAGAGCCTGATCACCGTGGAGAGCGACAAGGCCTCGATGGAGATCCCGTCGAGCCACGCCGGCACCGTGAAGGAACTGCGTGTCGCGCTCGGCGACAAGGTCAGCGAAGGCTCGGTGGTGCTGGTGCTGGAGACCGGCGCCGCGGCGGCCGCGCCCGCACCGGCTGGCGCGGCGCCGGCCCCTGCGCCCGCAGCGGCGCCGTCTTCCGCACCGGTGGCTGCCGTGCCCGCGACCGGCGGCCCGGTCGAGGTCGTCGTGCCCGACATCGGCGACTTCGCCGACGTCGCGGTGATCGAGCTGCTGGTCAAGCCCGGCGACACGGTCAAGGCCGAGCAGAGCCTGATCACGGTCGAGAGCGACAAGGCCTCGATGGAGATCCCGGCGCCGCAGGCCGGGACGATCGAGCGGCTGCTGGTCAAGATCGGCGACAAGGTGTCCAAGGGCTCCCCGATCGTGGTGCTGAGCGGGGCGGCCGCTGCCGCGCCGGCCGCGGCGCCGGTGCCTGCAGCGGCACCGGCCGCCGCGCCGACGCCGGCACTGGCCAGCCAGCCTGTCGAGCGCACGCCGCCGACGGCCGCGCTGCCGGCCCACGAGCCGGCGGCGCCGAGCGGCCAGCTGCCGCACGCGTCGCCGTCGGTGCGGCGCTTCGCGCGCGAGCTCGGCGTGCCACTGGACGAAGTCAGGGGCAGCGGGCCGAAGGGACGCATCACGCCCGAGGACGTGCAGCGCTTCGTCAAGGCCGTGATGGCCGGCGACACGCGCACGGCGGCGCAGGCCGCCAAGGCGCCGGCCGCAGGCGCGGGGGGCGGCGTCGGGGGCATCGACCTGCTGCCTTGGCCGAAGGTCGACTTCGCCAAGTTCGGCCCCGTCGAGCGCAAGGAGCTCGGCCGCATCAAGAAGATCAGCGGCGCGAACCTGCACCGCAACTGGG
>CAYLKR010000254.1:0-3090 GCA_964384225.1 uncultured Methylibium sp. | reverse complement strand
CGTCGTGACCAACATCGACGCCGACCACATGGACACCTACGGCCACGACTTCGCCAAGCTGAAGGCGGCCTTCGTCGAGTTCATCCACCGCATGCCCTTCTACGGCGCCGCGATCGTCTGCGGCGACGACCCCGGCGTGCGCTCGATCATCCCGATGATCTCGCGCCCGGTGGTCAGCTACGGCTTCGGCGAGGACGCGCAGATCCGCGCGGTCGATGTGCAGGCCCTGCCCGGCGGGCAGATGCGCTTCACCGCGCAGCGCCGCAACGGCGTCGTGATGCCCGACCTCGCCGTCACGCTGAACCTGCCCGGCGAGCACAACGTGCTCAACGCGCTGGCGGTGATCGCGATCGCCGCCGAGCTGGAGCTGCCCGACGCGCCGCTCGTGAAGGCGCTCGGCGAGTTCACCGGCGTCGGCCGCCGCTTCCAGCGCTACGGCGAGCTCGCCGCGCCGAGCGGCGGGACGTTCACGCTGATCGACGACTACGGTCACCACCCGGTCGAGATGGCCGCGGTGATCGCCGCCGCCCGCGGCGCCTTCCCGGGCCGCCGGCTGGTGATCGCCTTCCAGCCGCACCGCTACACCCGCACGCGCGACTGCTTCGAGGACTTCGTCAAGGTCATGGGCACGGCCGACGCGGTGCTGCTGGCCGAGGTCTACGCGGCCGGCGAGGCGCCGATCGTCGCCGCCGACGGCCGGGCGCTGGCGCGCGCCTTGCGGGTGGCCGGCAAGGTCGAGCCGGTGTTCGTCGACGACATCGCGGGGATGCCGCAGGCCATCGCCGACAACGCGCGCGACGGTGATGTGGTGATCGCGATGGGGGCGGGGTCGATCGGTGCGGTGCCCGGCAAGGTGGTCGAGTTGCTCGGGGGGCGTGGCGCATGACGCAGGTTTTGCTGACCTTTCGAGGCCGCGCCGGTCCCGCCCGGCGGGCGGGTCACTTTCATTTGCTGGCCCAAATGAAAGTAACCAAAGCAAAGGGTCTGAACCGCATTCGGCTCGATCACCTGGATAAAGGGTTCGGTCGTTGGGCGTCGGAGGCCGTGATCGACCGAGCCCCTCATGCAGACAAGGTGGACAAATGCGGTTGGGCTCTTTCTTTTGGTTCCTTTTCTTTGAGCCAGCAAAGAAAAGGGACTCGCCTGCCGGGGCGAAATCCCTGCGCGGCGCACCGCAGGCAAGACCGACCCCTTCAAGGTGAGGGAAGCATGGCCGAGACGAGGAGCCCAGCATGAGCTTCGACCCCAAGTCGCTCGGCAAGGTCGCCGTCCTGATGGGCGGAACCTCGGCCGAGCGCGAGATCTCGCTGATGAGCGGCCGCGGCGTGCTGGCCGCGCTGCAGGGTCAGGGCGTCAATGCTTATGCCTTCGACCCGGCCGACTTCGAGCTCGGCGAACTCAAGACCGAGGGCTTCGCGCGCTGCTTCATCGCGCTGCATGGCCGCCATGGCGAGGACGGCACGGTGCAGGGTGCGCTGGAGCTGCTCGGCATCCCCTACACCGGCAGCGGCGTCATGGCCAGCGCGATCGCGATGGACAAGGTGATGACCAAGCGCGTCTGGCTCGCCGAGGGCCTGCCGACGCCGCGCTGGATCGCGCTGAGCGCCAGCGAGCAGGGCGCCGAGCGCACGCGCACCGTGCCCGACGAGCTGGGCCTGCCGCTAATCGTCAAGCCGCCGCACGAGGGCTCGTCGATCGGCGTCAGCAAGGTCGTCGGCTACTCGCAGATGCAGGACGCCGTGAAGCTCGCCGCGAGCCACGATCCGGTGGTGCTGTGCGAGGAGTTCATCGACGGCCCCGAGCTCACCTGCCCGGTGATCGGCGAGGGCGCGGCAGCGCGTGCGCTGCCCGTGATCCGCATCGTGCCGCCGGCCGCCGGCTACGACTACCAGAACAAGTACTTCACCGACGACGTGCAGTACCTGTGCCCGAGCGGCCTCGCACCCGAGGAGGAGGCCGAGGTGCAGCGCCTGACGCTGGCGGCCTACCGCGCGCTCGGCTGCCGCGGCTGGGGCCGCGCAGACCTGATGCTGCGCGCGAAGGACCGCCAGCCCTTCCTGATCGAGATGAACACCTCGCCGGGCATGACCGGGCATTCGCTGGTGCCGATGTCGGCACGCGCCGCCGGCATCAGCTACGAGCAGCTGTGCGTCGACCTGCTGCGCGCCGCGCGCCTCGACGGCTGAGTTCATACCGCCCATGGCCCGCACCCGCCGACCCACCCCCGCCACGGTGCCCGCGCCGTTGCCGCTGGACGTGCGCCTGATGCATGCCGGCGCGGTGCTGCTGCTGCTGGTCGCGCTCGGCGCCTTCGCGACGCAGGCGCTGCGCTGGGCGACGCGCGCGCCGCAGTTCACGCTGGGCGCGGTGCGCATCGAGGGCGACGTGGGCCGCAACAGCGTCGCGACGATCCGTGCGAACGCGATGCCGCGGCTCGCCGGGAACTTCTTCACCCTCGACCTCGCCGCCGCCAAGCAGGCCTTCGAGGCCGTGCCCTGGGTGCGGCGCGCGGTGGTGCAGCGTGTCTGGCCCGACCGGCTCGCGGTGCGGCTCGAGGAGCATCGCGCCGCGGCCTGGTGGCACCGCGACGAGCGCGACGACCTGCTCGTCAATCTGCAGGGCGAGGTGTTCGAGGCCAACCCCGGCGACGTGGAGGACGAACACCTCCCGGTGCTCGCCGGCCCCGACGGCACGTCGGCTGCGCTGCTGACGATGCACGGCCGTCTGCAGCCGGTGTTCGACACGCTCGATGCGCGGATCGAGCGGCTCACGCTCAGCGCGCGCGGCTCCTGGCATGTCGATCTCGAAGGCGGCGCCGAGGTCGAGCTCGGCCGCGGCAGCGAGGACGAGGTGGTCGAGCGCACGCGCGTCTTCGCAGGGACGGTGACGCAGCTCGTCGCGCGCTACCAGCGCCCGCTGGAGTCCGCCGACCTGCGCCACGCTGGCGGCTATGCGCTGAAGCTGCGCGGCATCGGCACCGTCGCGCCCGTCTCGACGACCAGGAACTGACAAGGCAGCACACCATGCCCAAGGAATACAAGGATCTCGTCGTCGGCCTGGACATCGGCACCGCCAAGGTGATGGCGGTGG
>CAYLKR010000253.1:0-3181 GCA_964384225.1 uncultured Methylibium sp. | reverse complement strand
GCTCGTCCAGCCCGAGGCCGTCGCGGATGCCCCTGAAGCCCCGGAGCCTGAGTGAAAGCGGCTGCATGATGCGTCCTGTTCTGGAGTGGGAGTCCGAACAGATTGCCCCTCAGATTCCCGGCATCAAGGTCTATGCGCCGAGTGACCGCTGACGATCCTGGCCCGCGCATTCGACTCGGGCGAACCGACTCACACTGCCGGCCAACAGGCGACATTGGTCCCCGACCCTGAGCGCTGCCGCTCGATTCGGAGTCATCGAGCGGAGGGCGGGTGTCAGCGGCTGCCAGTGGCTTCCGCGTCGATCGCCTCCTGAACAAGGGCAGCCATGGCGCGAGCCGTATCGCAGGCCTGCTCACGCAGTCCGCGCACCGTACCGACTCGGTCGGACATCGCTTCGTCCTGGCTGGCCTTGAGCTTGCCTTCAAGGCGATCAATCGGAATCTCAATGCCCACAATGGCGCGCATCATCTTGTCCATGAACGAGGCTGGTGCATCGGATACCGACCAGGGCGCCGCCTGCGGAGCCTCATGGACTTGGGTGAGGCGTCGGAGCATGTCGAACAACCAATCGCGATCCTCAATCGCGCGTGCGACCCCGTGGGCGTGGGCCACCACGTAGTTCCAGGTCGGTACGACCTTGCCGTGTTCCGACTTTCCCGGGTACCAGCCTGGCGTGATGTAGGCCTGGGGTCCCTGGAACATGACCACAGAAGAGCTGGCCGGACCGAGGTCGCGCCACACCTTGTTGGCGCGCGAGACATGGCCGATCAAGGTGCCGTAGGGCCCGCGACTGCGGTCGAGCAGGAAAGGCACATGGTTGGCGACGAGACCAGCCTCGCCATGACACACCCAGGCGCCGAGCGGGTGGGACGCCATCAGCGCAAACAGAGTATCGCGGTCGGTCAGTCTGTGCCGCGGGTTGACGTACATCCGTAGTCCTTTACATGCCGATGAGTGCGTGCCGCACCAGCAGCGCTGACAGCACGAACATGGTCGCACCGATCAAGCCGTCGAGCACCTGCCAAGCCTTCGGCCGAGCAAACCAGGGCGCGAGCCATCGCGCGCCGAAACCCAGCAACGAAAACCAGACCAGGCTGGCACCGGCGGCCCCCGCGATGAACCAGCCTTGAAGCGCAGCCGGTCGTTGCGCGCCGATGCTGCCCACCAGCAGCACGGTGTCCAGATAGACATGCGGATTGAGCAGCGTGAACGCGGCCGCCTGCGCCGCAGCAGCGCCCAGCGACAACGACGAGCCGGCCGCCGAAGCATCCAGCTTGTGGACATGCATCGCCCGCCGCATCGCCCGCCAGCCGTAGACCGCGAGGAACGCGGCGCCCGCCAGAGCCAAGGCGCGCGCCAGGCCGGGGCTACGCCCAAGCGCCTGTGCCATGCCCATGACACCGGCGGCGATGAGCACCGCATCCGCCGCCGCGCAGAACAGGACCACGGCGCCCACATGCTCGCGGCGCAGCCCCTGGCGCAGAACAAATGCGTTCTGCGCGCCGATCGCGACGATGAGCCCGAAGCTCAAGGCCAAGCCTTGAACGAACACCGGGAAGGCGAGAGCTGAAGTGGCTGCAGAGTTCATAGCGCCGCAAGCTTGCTCGTCTCGGCATATGAAGACAAACTAAACTCACTAATCACGATGAAGCTGAACTAAACCATGCTCGATTACGCGGCGCTCTCCGCCCTGGCCGCCGTCATCCGGGAGGGTAGCTTCGAGCGCGCGGCGCAGACGCTGTTCGTAACGCCATCGGCGGTGTCTCAGCGCATCCGTTCGCTCGAGGAGCGGGTGGGCTCTGCCCTGGTGATTCGCGGTCAACCGTGCCGAGCCACCGACACGGGTCGGCGCTTGTGCCAGCACGTCGACCGCGTGCGGCTTCTCGAACAGGAACTGCAGAGTGCGCTGCCGGCGCTGGCCCCGGAGGGGCTCACCCGCGTCGCGCTGCCAATCGCCGTCAATGCAGACAGCCTGGCCACCTGGTTCGCACCAGCGGTCGCCGCCTACGCGGCCGATGCTCCCGTGCTTGTTGAGCTGTTGGTGGATGACCAAGATCACACCGCCGCGTGGCTGCGCAGCGGCGCGGTGCTGGCGGCCGTCACCGGAACAGCACGGCCCCCGGCGGGCTTCAACAGTCGGCCGCTGGGGGCCATGCGCTACGTCGCGGCTGCGAGCCCGGAATACGTGGCGCGTTACTTCCGCGGCAGTGTCGGAGCGGGGAGCCTGGCTCAGGCGCCAAGCTTGGTCTTCAACAAGAAAGACGATCTGCAGGCGCGTTGGGTGCGGCGCCTTTGCCATCGGGAAGTCGAACTCCCTAGGCATGCCGTGCCATCTCCCCATGCCTTTGTCGCAGCGGCCTTGGCTGGTATGGGGTGGGGTCTTCATCCGCAGGAGTTGATCGCCTCTCAACTCAGCGACGGCTCACTGGTCGAACTGGTGCCTCAATCGCCGCTGGACGTGCCGCTGTACTGGCAGCATGCGCGCGCGGCCTCATCGTTGATCGAAGGGTTGAGCCGCGAGTTGGTTGCTGCAGCGACTCGGGCGCTGCGACCACCATGACGTGAATCACACCCGGATGCCGACGCCGAGCATCGAGCCGATGGGCTGGTTTTCACCGGCCCCAGAGGCAGGAATGGGTCGTCAGCGGGTCATGCTCGGAGCAGGTAAAGCGCCAGCTGTCTGTACACCAGCGTCCGCTCGCGCTACGCATCAGCTCCCGAAACATCGCCGGGACGCAGCGCCAGGGCCTCAGCGACGATGTCCTCGGGATCGGTCGTGGTCACCCTTTCCAGGCACTGCAGGAGCGGCGGTGCGTGGACGTCCGTCGCCGTGGCCCAGGCCCTGACCTTGTCGGCCAGGCTGACGAGCTGCGAGATGCCGGGCGCGCGGGTGCGCACCACGCGCACGATCCGCCCTTCGAGCTGGACATCGGCCGCGCCGGACAGGGCTCGCTCGATGGCACCGCGGTCCACCTCGTGCCGGTCCTCGTCGGCCACCGTCCATCGGACCCGCACGCTGACGCCGGCCAGTTCCTGCGCGCTCGCCGCCTCTCGCAACTGGTCCAGATCGGGCCGGCCCTCGAACACGATGTCCAGCGTCCGTCTTGCAGGGGTCGGTTCGAGGCGACAGTCCACCCCGTCCGGTCCGAATTCCCACAGCAGGAACCCCTTGTCGCCCTGC
>CAYLKR010000252.1:0-3185 GCA_964384225.1 uncultured Methylibium sp. | reverse complement strand
ACCTCTTCGTCGTCGGCAACGTGGTCTCGCGCGGCAACCCGCTGATCGAGGCCATTCTCGACGCCGGAGCGCCCTACACCAGCGGCCCGCAGTGGCTGGCCGAGCATGTGCTGCAGGGCCGCCACGTGCTGGCGGTCGCCGGCACGCACGGCAAGACGACGACGACCTCGATGCTGGCGTGGATCCTGGAAGCCTGCGGTCGCGCGCCCGGCTTCCTGGTCGGTGGCGTGCCGGAGAACTTTGGCATCTCGGCGCGCATCGGCAGCGGCAAGGCCTTCGTGATCGAGGCCGACGAATACGACACCGCCTTCTTCGACAAGCGCAGCAAGTTCGTCCACTACCGGCCGCGCACCGCGATCCTGAACAACCTCGAGTACGACCACGCCGACATCTTCCCGGACCTCGCCGCGATCGAGACCCAGTTCCACCACCTGCTGCGCACCGTGCCGGCCAGCGGCCGCGTCGTCGTCAACGCGCGCGAGGAGGCGCTGACGCGGGTGCTGGAGCGCGGCTGCTGGAGCGAGATCGCCCGCTTCGGCGTGCGCGGCGACACGCCGGGCTTCCGCGCACGCGGCGAGCCGCATGCCTTCGACGTGCTGAAGTCCGGCGTCAAGGTCGGCCGCGTCGAGTGGCCGCTGCTCGGCGAGCACAACCAGCTCAACGCGCTCGCCGCGATCGCCGCGGCCGAGCATGCCGGCGTCGCGCCGGCCGAGGCGACGGCAGCGCTGTCCTCGTTCGCCAACGTCAAGCGCCGGCTGGAGCTGCGCGGCGAGGCGGCCGGCGTCAAGGTCTACGACGACTTCGCCCACCACCCGACGGCCATCCGCACGACGATCGACGGGCTGCGCCGCAAGCTCGGGCCGCTCGGCGAGGGGGCGCGCATCCTCGCGGTCTTCGAGCCGCGCTCGAACACGATGAAGCTCGGCAGCATGAAGGCCCAGCTGCCGTGGGCGCTGGAGGAGGCCGACCTGGCCTTCTGCCACAGCGGCGGCCTGGGCTGGGACGCCGCCGAGGCGCTGGCGCCGATGGGCCGGCGCGCCGTCGTCGCGGACACGATCGACGGCCTGGTGCAGCGCGTGCTGAAGGCCGCGCAGCCCGGCGACCACCTGCTGTGCATGAGCAACGGCGGCTTCGGCGGCATCCACGGCAAGCTGCTCGACGCTCTGGCGCGGCGGGCCCCGTGACGGCGCCGACGCATCTGCTCTACCTGCACGGCTTCCGGTCCTCGCCGGGGTCGACGAAGGCGCGCCGCATGGCGGCCGAGGTCGAGCGGCTGCGCGCCGAAGGCCACGAGATCGAATGGTGCTGCCCGCAGCTGCCGCCCTCGCCGGCCGAGGCGCGCGAGCTGATCGACGCGCTGTGCAGCGCCTGGCCGAGCGAGACCATGGCGGTGATCGGCAGCTCGCTCGGCGGCTACTACGCGACCGTGCTGGCCGAGCGCCGCGGCTGCCGAGCGGTGCTGCTGAACCCGGCGGTCGAGCCGGCGCGCGACCTCGCCGGCCAGATCGGCGAGCTGACGGCCTGGCACGACCCGACGCTGCGCTACGCCTTCACCGCGGCGCATGTCGAGGAGCTGCGCGAGATGCGGCCCGCCCACATCACCGACGTGCAACGCTACTTCGCGGTCATCGCGAAGGGCGACGAACTGCTGGACTGGCGCGAGATGGCCTCGCGCTATGCCGGTGCGCGCATCAGGCTGCTGGAGGGCAGCGACCATGCGCTGAGCGATTTCGAGCAGCACCTGCCCGCGATCCTCGACTTCCTACAACTCCAAGGCCACCGGGACCAGGCAGCATGAGACTCAAGGACAAGGTCTGCATCATCACCGGCGCGGCGCAGGGCATCGGCCACGCCACCGCCGAGAAGTTCGCCGCCGAGGGCGCGATCGTCATCGCCTGCGACCGCCGCCACGAGGGCTGCAACGGCTGGGAGGCGCATGTGCTCGACGTGACCGACCGCGATCAGGTCGACGCCGTGGTCGCGGACGTGAAGGCCAGGCACGGCCGCATCGACGTGCTGGTCAACAACGCCGGCATCACCAAGGACGCGCGGCTGGTCAAGATGACCACCGACCAGTTCGACGCGGTGATCGACGTCAACCTGCGCGGCGTCTTCCACTGCGCGCAGGCGGTGGCCGACACGATGGTCGCGCAGGGCAGCGGCGTGATCCTCAACGCCAGCTCGGTGGTCGGCATCTACGGCAATTTTGGCCAGACCAACTACGCGGCCAGCAAGTTCGGCGTGATCGGCTTCACCAAGACCTGGAGCCGCGAACTCGGCCCCAAGGGTGTGCGCGTCAACGCGGTCGCGCCGGGCTTCGTCGAGACGCCGATCCTCGGCACCGTGCCCGACAAGGTGATGGCGCTGATGCGCGAGCAGGTGCCGCTCAAGCGCCTGGGCAAGCCCGAGGAGATCGCTGCCGTCTACGCCTTCCTCGCGAGCGACGAGGCGAGCTACATCAACGGCGCGGTGATCGAGGTCTCCGGCGGCATGACGGTCTAGAGGGACAATGGCGCGATGTATGCGCTGTTCGATGACGCCGGGAAGTTCCTCGCCGGCCGGGTGATGTCCGAGGCCGAGGCCTCGCTGCAGGTGGAGCTCGACTCGGGCAAGCGCGTCAAGGTCAAGGCCGCCAACGTGCTGCTGCGCTTCGAGAAGCCGGCGCCGGCCGAGCTGCTGGCGCAGGCCCAGGCGCTGGCTGCCGACATCGACCTGACGCTGGTCTGGGAGGTCGCGCCGGATGAGGAGTTCGGCTTCGACGAGATCGCCCGCGAATACTTCAGCGCCCAGGCGGATGCGGCGCAGCGTGCGGCCACGCTGCTGCGGCTGTTCGAGACGCCGCACTACTTCCATCGCCGCGGCAAGGGACGCTTCCGCAAGGCGCCGGAAGACGTGCTGAAGCAGGCGCTGGTGGCGATCGAGCGCAAGGCCCAGCAGGCCGCACAGATCGAGGCCTGGGCCGTCGAGCTGGCCGGCGGCCGCTGCCCCGAGCCGATCCGCGAGCAGCTCTACAAGATCCTCTTCAAGCCCGACAAGAACGGCCCCGAGTACAAGGCAGTCGTCGAGGCCGCGAAACGCTCGCACAAGGCGCCGCTGGACCTGCTGAAGGCGGCCGGCGCGATCACAAGCGCCTACCAGTTCCACTGGAAGCGCTTCCTGTTCGAGTTCTTCCCCAAGGGCACGGC
>CAYLKR010000251.1:0-3224 GCA_964384225.1 uncultured Methylibium sp. | reverse complement strand
GCCTGCGCAAGAAGATCGAGCAGGGCCCGGTGCGCATCGCCACGGTGCGCGGCCTGGGCTACTGCCTCGAGCGCATCCCCGGCTGACCGGCCCGCAGCGCCGTGGTCGACAAGCTGCGCGGCCAGCGCTCGCTGTTCGGCGAGATCCTCGACTGGATGCTCGCGCCGCTGCTGCTGCTGTGGCCGATGAGCGTGGGCCTCACCTGGGTCGTGGCGCAGGAAATCGCCCACCGGCCCTACGACCGCGCGCTCGGCGAGATGGCGCGCGCGCTGGCGCAGCAGATGCAGGTGGTGCAGGAGGCGCAGGCCGCGCGCGGCCCGAACGGCGCCCAGGGGACGCCGGCACCGCCGTCGCGCAGCCTGCGCTTCGCGCTGACCGCCGGCGCCGCCGAGCTGCTGCGCGCCGACGAGGCCGACACGATCTACTACCAGGCGGGGACCGCGCCGTCGCCGTGCCGGTCGAGGACGAGCGCCCGACGCCCAATCAGGTCCGCTACCGCGACGACCTGATCGGCAACGAGCCGGTGCGCGTCGCCTACCTGTGGGTCGCGCCCGGCGGCGGCCTCGACGGCATGCCGCTGGTGCAGGTGGCCGAGACGCTGAACAAGCGCTCCCAGCTCGCCACCGAGATCATCAAGGGCGTGATCCTGCCGCAGTTCGTGATCCTGCCGGTGGCGGTGCTGCTGGTGTGGTTCGCGCTGTCCCGAGGCATCGCGCCGCTGGCCGAGCTGCAGCAGCGCATCCGCCGCCGCGCCGCCGACGACCTGAGCCCGATCGACGAGACCCAGGCGCCCGAGGAGGTGGCCCCGCTGGTGCGCGCGATCAACGACCTGCTCGCGCGGCTGGACCGCTCGTTCGCGACGCAGAAGCGCTTCCTCGCCGACGCCGCCCACCAGCTGAAGACGCCGCTCGCGGGCCTGCGCACCCAGGCCGAGGTGGCACAGCGCGAGATCGACCTCGGCGAGCGCGAGCCCGAGGCGCTGAAGCGCTCGCTGCAGCAGATGGCGCTGGCCAGCCAGCGCGCCGCGCACATGGTCAACCAGCTCCTCGCGATGGCGCGCGCCGAGGACCGCGAGCAGATCATGCGCCGCGCCGTGCCGGTGGACATGATGAAGCTGGCCACCGACACGGTGCGCGAGTTCGTGCCGCGCGCGCTGGAGCGGCGCATCGACCTCGGCTACGAGGGCCCTGGCGCCGACGGGGCCTCCGGCCTGCCGCAGGCCGCGCCGCTGGTGCATGGTCACCCGGTGCTGCTGCACGAGCTGCTCGCCAACCTGGTCGACAACGCGCTGCACTACACGCCGGCCGGCGGCACGGTGACGGTACGGCTGCTCGACGACCCCTTCGGCCAGGTCGTCGTGCTGCAGGTCGAGGACTCCGGCCCCGGCATCCCGGCGAGCGAGCGCGAGCTGGTGTTCCAGCCCTTCTACCGTGCGCTCGGCACCGACGTCGACGGCTCCGGCCTCGGCCTCGCGATCGTCGCCGAGATCGCGCGCCAGCACGGCGCCGGCCTCGACCTGTCGGACACGCGCGAGGCGCCGCCGGCGGACCCGGTGGCCCCCGGCGCCCGCTTCACGCTGCGCTTCGCCCGCTTCGGCGCCCCGCCCACGGCGCCAGCGCCGGCCGACCCGAACGAGGTCCACCCCTGAGGGACACGGCACTCGCGTAGACTGGGGTAAACCCTCGGTCATGAACGCTGCTGCCCGCCCCCCGTCCCCGGCCCCGAGCGGCCCGCGCCGCGTCGTCGACCTGGCGCTGCAGGGCGGCGGCTCGCACGGCGCCTTCACCTGGGGCGCGCTCGACCGGCTGCTGGAAGACGATGGCCTGGACATCGGTGCGATCTCCGGCACCAGCGCCGGGGCGCTGAACGCCGCCGTCCTCGCCACCGGCCACGCCCGCGGCGGCCGCGCCGGGGCGCGCGCGGCGCTCTCCGCCTTCTGGCGCGACGTCAGCGGCAGCGGCCAGGCCTTCTCGCCGTTCTCGCTGTCCCAGGCCGGAGCCGCCGCCGACGGCTACAACTTCGACAAGCAACCGGTGTACCGCTGGCTGAACGGCTTCTTCCGCACCTTCAGCCCCTACGAGTTCAACCCGCTGAACCTGAACCCGCTGCGCGACATCGCCCGCCGCCACGTCGACGAGGCGGCGCTGCACAGCTGCAGCATCCCGCTGTTCATCACCGCCACCAGCGTGCACAGCGGCCAGGCCCGCGTGTTCACCGGCGCCGAGCTGTCGATCGACGCGCTGCTCGCGTCGGCCTGCCTGCCCTTCCTGTTCCAGTCGGTGATCGTCGACGGCGAACCCTATTGGGACGGCGGCTACACCGGCAATCCGGCGATCTACCCGCTGATCTACCGCAGCGAGGTGCTCGACATCCTGCTGGTGAAGATCAATCCGCTGCGGCGCGAGGGCACGCCGACGCGCAGCGTCGAGATCATCGACCGGCTGTCGGAGATCACCTTCAACGCCAGCCTGGTCGCCGAGATGCGCGCGATCGCCTTCGTCTCGCGCCTCGTGCGCGAGGGGCGGCTCGATCCCGGCCGCTACAAGGATCTGCGGCTGCACATGATCGGCGACGACGAGGGCCTGGCCCGCTTCAACGCCAGCAGCAAGCTCAACACCGATGCGGCCTTCCTGGACGAGCTGTTCGCGCTCGGACGCGCCGCGGCCGAGGGCTGGCTGCAGCGGCACGGCGCCGATGTCGGCGTCCGCGGCACACTCGACGTGGAGTCGACCTTCCTCGCCCGGCCGGGCGGCGGCCTGGGCCGGCGGCCCCAGCGGCCGGCACGCAGCGAGCGCCCGCGCGGCCGGCTGCGGCGGCTGTGGGCGGCGGTGCGCGGCCGCTAGCCCACACCGCGCTTCGGGCTCAGCTCTGCATCAGCCGCTTGCTGCGCGACACCGACATCAGGATGCCCAGGCCCAGGCCGAGCGTGACCATCGCGGTGCCGCCGTAGCTGACGAAGGGCAGGGGGATGCCGACCACCGGCAGGATGCCGCTGACCATGCCCATGTTGACCATCGCGTAGGTGAAGAAGGACAGCGTCACCGCGCCGGCCATCAGCCGCGCGAAGAGGGTCGGCGCCTCGCTCGCGATCATCAGCCCGCGGAAGATCAGGAAGGTGAAGGCGGCCAGCAGCGCCAGGCAGCCGAGCAGCCCGAACTCCTCGGAGAAGGCCGCGAAGATGAAGTCGGTGGTGCGCTCGGGGATGAACTCCAGGTGCGTCTGCG
>CAYLKR010000250.1:0-3232 GCA_964384225.1 uncultured Methylibium sp. | reverse complement strand
GCCTCGGCCGCCAGCATGCCGGTCTTGATCGCCGCATGGCTGCCCTTGATGCGGCTGGCGTTCAGCGTGCCGGCCTCGCAGCCGACGAGCGCGCCGCCCGGGAACACCAGCTTGGGCAGGCTCAGGATGCCGCCGGCGGTGATCGCCCGCGCTCCATAGCCCAGGCGCTTGCCGCCTTCGAGGTGCTTGCGGATCTCGGGGTGGGTCTTCCAGCGCTGGAACTCCTCGAAGGGGCTCAGCCAGGGGTTGGCGTAGTCGAGGCCGACGACGAAGCCGAGCGCGATCTGGTTGTTCTCCGCGTGGTACAGGAAGCTGCCGCCGTAGGTGTCGGCGTCAAGCGGCCAGCCGGCGGTGTGGACCACGAGACCGGGCTGGTGCTGTGCCGCGGGCACCTCCCACAGCTCCTTCAGGCCGATGCCGTAGCTCTGCGGGTCGCGGCCCTCGTCCAGCTTGTACCTGGCGATCAGCTGCTTGCCGAGGTGGCCGCGCGCGCCCTCGGCGAACACCGTGTACTTGGCGTGCAGTTCCATGCCGAGCTGGAAGCTGCCGGAAGGCGTGCCGTCCTTGCCGAGGCCCTGGTGGCCGGTGGCCACGCCCTTCACGGCACCGGCCTCGTCGTAGAGGACCTCGGCGGCGGCGAAGCCGGGGAAGATCTCGACGCCCAGCGCCTCGGCCTGCTGGCCCAGCCAGCGCACCACGTTGCCGAGGCTGACGATGTGGTTGCCGTGGTTCCTGAAGCAGTCGGGCAGCAGCGCGTCGGGCGTGGCCTTGAAGCCGGTCTCGCTGAGGAAGAGGAACTGGTCGCCGGTGACCGGCTGGTTCAGCGGCGCGCCGAGCGCCTGCCAGTCGGGGAAGAGCTCGGTCAGCGCGCGCGGGTCCATGATCGCGCCGCTGAGGATGTGCGCGCCGGGCTCGGAGCCCTTCTCTAGGACGCAGACCGACAGCTCCTGCCCCTTCTCGGCGGCGAGCTGCTTCAGGCGGATCGCGGTGGCCAGCCCGCCCGGGCCGGCGCCGACGACGACCACGTCGTACTCCATGGCCTCGCGGGGGCCGTACTGTTCCAGCAGCGCTTGGGGCGTCATCGTCGTTCCTGTCGTCGATCGGGAAAATCCGCGGGAGTGTACGCGCCGAACGCCAAAAAAAGAACGATCGTTCTATTTTCCGGGCCGCCGGGGGCGGTCCCGATGGAGGGCGCTGTCACGTGCGCGTCCGGCGTCGCGCATCCGGCGTGCTAGAAACAGCCCCTGCCTGCCTCACGGAAAGACCGTCATGAGCTACCCCATCGACCTGTCGGGCCGCGTCGCCCTCGTCACCGGCGCATCCAGCGGCCTGGGCGCGCAGTTCGCGCGCACGCTGGCGACGGCCGGCGCCGCGGTGGTGCTGGCCGGGCGCCGCGTCGAGCGGCTGAAGACGCTGCGCGCCGAGATCGAGGGCGCCGGCGGCGACGCGCATGTCGTCGGCGTCGACGTGACCGACACCGCGAGCATCCGCTCGGCCGTCGCGCACGCCGAGACCGAGGTCGGCGCGATCGACATCCTCGTCAACAACTCGGGCGTCAGCACGACGCAGAAGCTGACCGAGGTGTCGCCCGAGGACTACGACTACGTCTTCGACACCAACACCCGCGGCGCCTTCTTCGTCGCCCAGGAGGTCGGCAAGCGCATGATCGCGCGCGCCAAGGGGGCGGCACCGGGCACCTGGATCGGCGGGCGCATCGTCAACATCGCGTCGATGGCCGGGCTGCGCGTGCTCGGCCAGATCGGCGTCTACGCGATGAGCAAGGCCGCCGTGGTTCACATGACGCGCGCGATGGCGCTGGAGTGGGGCCGCCACGGCATCAACGTCAACGCGATCTGCCCCGGCTACATCGACACCGAGATCAACCACCACCATTGGTCGACCGAGCAGGGCCGCAAGCTCGTCGAGATGCTGCCGCGCAAGCGCCTCGGCAAGCCGCAGGATCTGGACACCGCGCTGCTGATGCTCTGCGCCAACGAGAGCCACTTCATCAACGGCGCCGTCCTGCAGGCCGACGACGGCTTCGGCATCTGAGCCGGCCATGCGACCGCTTTCGCCGCTGGAACTGCGCGCGCTCGGCGTGCTCGTCGAGAAGCAGCACACCGTGCCCGACAGCTACCCGCTGTCGCTCAACGCGCTGCTGTCCGGCTGCAACCAGAAGACCGCGCGCGATCCGCTGATGCAGGCCGCGGAGCCCGAGCTGCTGACCGCGCTCGACGGCCTGAAGGCTCTGGGTCTGGTGATCGAGTCCAGCGGCAGCCGGGTCATGCGCTGGGAGCACAACGCCGCCCGGGTGCTGAAGCTGCCCGGCGCGTCGGTGGCGCTGCTCGCGCTGCTGATGCTGCGCGGCCCGCAGACGGCCGCCGAGCTGCGCGTCAACACCGAGAGGCTGCACCGCTTCGCCGACCTGTCGTCGGTCGAGGGCTTCCTGGAGGAGCTCGCGGCGCGGCCCGCCGAGGCCGGTGGGCCGCTGGTCGAGCGCCTGCCGCGCGCGCCCGGCGAGCGCGAGGCGCGCTGGGTGCACCGGCTCGGCGAGGCGCCGGAACCGCGGGCGGCCGCTGCGGCGCCGGCGGAGCCGCTCGGCGAAGCGGCGGTGGCCGCCGGCGAGATCGCCGCGCTGAAGGCGCAGCAGCAGCGGCTGCACGCCGAGGTCGTGCTGCTGCGCGCCCAGCTGCAGCGCCTGGCCGCCGAGCTCGGTGTCGACCTGCACTGAACCCCGCCGAACGGAGCCGCCCGCGATGCGTTTCGAGATCCCCGAAGACAAGAAGCCCTGCCATGAGATGCGCATGCCGATCCGCTGGGGCGACATGGACGCGATGGGCCATGTCAACAACACGGTCTACTTCCGCTACATGGAGGTGATCCGCCTGGCCTGGTTCGACGCCATCGGCGTGCGGCTCAACCCGCAGGGCGAAGGGCCGGTGATCGTCAACGCCTTCTGCAACTTCTACCGCCAGCTCGAGTACCCCGGCGAGCTGCTCGCGCGCCAGTACCTGCACAACCCCGGTCGCAGCAGCCTGGACACCTACGTGACGCTGGAGCGCGTCGATGCGCCGGGAGAGGTCTGTGCCGCCGGCGGCGCGAAGATGGTGTGGGTCGACTTCCCGAAGCAGAAGTCGGCGCCGATGCCGGACTGGCTGCGCGCGCTGGCCGGCTAGCTGTGAAGCTTCAATAGGTTGTATCGGGTGTTCACCCGGACTGAGTCTGAGAGACT
>CAYLKR010000249.1:0-3236 GCA_964384225.1 uncultured Methylibium sp. | reverse complement strand
GCAGCAGCGTCGACTGCGGGTTGACGTTGACGAACACGATCTCGACCGCGGCGCAGTCGGGCGTGTAGCGTGTCATCACTTCGCGCACGCCGTCGAAGATCAGCTTCAGCCGGCCCGGCAGGTCGCCGTTGGGCAGCGCGGCGGTGGAGATCGTGCCGCTGGCGACGTAGCGCAGCCGCGGCCCGGCCGCTTCGATCACGCCGAAGCCTGTCGTCCGGAGTCCCGGGTCGATACCGAGAATACGGGTCGTCGCCATCTTCAGCGGTTCCGCACGTTGCGCGATCTTGCAAGCAGCCGCCGCGGATCCGGCTCTGCCGGTCCGCCGGCGGCGCCCCCTCGAGGGGGAGCGGCGAAGCCGCAACGGGGGTGGTTCATTTCAAGTCGAAGTACCAGCGCACGGAGTGGAAGAACACCGGCGCCGCGAAGCACAGCGGCGCGACGCGGTCGAGCAGCCCGACCGCGCCGGTGACCGACGCGCGGTTGCCCCACCAGCGCACGCCGGCGTCGCGCTTCAGCGCCTTCATCACGAACTCGCCCAGCGTGCCGCAGGCGCTGGCGATCAGCGCCATCGCCACCGCCTGCGGGGCCTTGAAGGGCGTGATCCAGTACAGCAGGCCGCCGACCAGCGCCGCGGTCACGGCGCCGATCGCCCAGGCGCGGTAGCTGAAGCTGCGGCTGATCTGTCGCGCCACCGGCCGGCGCCGCAGCCGGCGGCTCGCGAGCTCCTGCGCGATCTGCGCGACGGCGACGACGACGACCAGGAAGAACACCAGGAAGGCGCCGCGGTCCTGGTAGCGCGGGAATTCGAGCAGCAGCAGCGCCGGCGTGTGGGAGAGGCCGTAGACGCAGACCATCACGCCCCACTGGATCTTGGCGTTGCGCTCGAGGAAGCGCTCGGGGTCGCCGGCCAGCGCGCTGACGACCGGGATCGCGAGGAACACGTAGACCGGGATGAAGACGCTGAACAGGTCGAAGTGGCGCGTGCCGACCAGGTAGAACTGCAGCGGCAGCACCGCGAAGAAGGCCAGCAGCAGCGCGCGGTGGTCGCTGCGCCGCGTGTGCATCAGCGTGATGTACTCGCGCAGCGCGAGGAAGGCCACGCCGCCGAACAGCAGCGTCGCGCCGAGCGGCCCGGACACCCAGGCGAGCCAGAACAGCGCCGCGAAGATCCACACCGCGCGCAGGTCGCGCAGGTAGCGCTCGAAGGCGGCGCGTTGGGCCTCATCGCGCTCGCGCAGCGAGGCCAGGAAGGACAGCGCGGTCACGAGCAGCAGCACGCCGAACAGGATCAGGAACAGCAGCCCGATCTGCTCGCCGACGCTGAGCTGCCGCAATTGGCTCATGCAGCGACCGCCTCCAGCGCCACGACCGCGTCGCGCGCCCGCTCGAGGAAGGCCCGCTTGTCCTCGCCCGGCTGCGGCGGCGCGAGCGGCGCGCCGAAGGTCACCGAGCACAGGATGGGCACCGGGAGCACCTCGCCCTTGGGCATCACGCGCTGCACGTTGTCGATCCAGGCCGGCACCAGCGTGACCTGCGGGAACTGCTCGGCCAGGTGGTAGAGGCCGCTCTTGAAGGCCGCCGGCAGCCCGCCGCTGCCGCGCGTGCCCTCGGGGAAGATCACCAGCGAATCGCCCTGCTTCAGCGCCTCGATGAGAGGCTCGAGCGGGTCCTGGTCGTCGGTCCGCTGCCGGTTCACGTACACCGCGTGGAAGACCTCGCGGGTGATCCAGTGCTTGAGCGTGCTCGAGGTCCAGTAGTCCTTTGCCGCGATCGGCCGCGTGGTGGCGCGCAGGTCGCGCGGCAGCGAGCACCAGATCAGCACCCAGTCGAGGTGGCTCTGGTGGTTGGCGAAGTAGATGCGCTGCTCGGCCTTCGGCGGGCAGCCGTACCAATGACCCTGGGCGCCGGTGATCAGGCGGGCGGCGACGGACAGCGTGAGCCCGACGGCTTCGGCGGCAAAGGACATGGGCGCGATGCTAGGGCCTGCTAACGCTCTCGGAGGACCCGCGCCCGGGCCGCGCAGGCTGCAGGGCAAGGCGCGAACGAGGCCGCGTGCTGCTGCACGCAACGAGCGAGCAACGCCGCCCTGCGGCCTGCGCGACCCGGGCCCGAAGGGTGACCCAGGAAACGGCGGCCCTCGGCGTTGCAAATGCTCGCCGGGGCCCGACCCCGGCTGTGCTTTGCGCCTTGATGGCCGCCGTTTCCTGGGTCACGCGAGCCCTCCGAGAGCGTTAGCAGGCCCTAAGCGCGCCGCGGGCTGTCAGTGCCTGAAGTGGCGGACACCCGTCAACACCATCGCGATGCCGCGCTCGTCGGCCGCCGCGATCACCTCGTCGTCCTTGATGCTGCCCCCGGGCTGGATCACCGCCGTGGCGCCGGCGTCGGCCAGCACGTCCAGGCCGTCGCGGAAGGGGAAGAAGGCGTCGCTGGCGACGCAGGAGCCGGCCAGCGTCAGCCCGGCATGGTCCGCCTTGATGCGGGCGATGCGCGCGCTGTCGAGGCGGCTCATCTGGCCGGCGCCGACGCCCAGCGTCATGCCGCCACCACAGAAGACGATCGCATTGCTCTTGACGAACTTCGCGACCTTCCACGCGAACAGCAGGTCGGCGGTCTGTGCCGCGGTCGGCGCCTTCTTCGTCACCAGCTTCAGGTCGGCCTCGGCGAGCTCGTGGTTGTCGGCGCTCTGGATCAGCAGGCCCGAGCCGACGCACTTGATGTCGTGGCTGTTCAGGCCGCGCGACCAGGCGTCCTTCGCGTCGCGCCGCACGCCGTCGAGCGCGATGCGCAGCACGCGCGTGTTGGCCTTGGCCTTGAAGACCGCCAGCGCGCCCTCGGTGTAGGCGGGGGCGATCAGCACCTCGACGAACTGCTTCGCGACGGCCTGGGCGGCGGCCTCGTCGACCGTCGCGTTGAAGGCGATGATGCCGCCGAAGGCCGAGGTCGGGTCGGTCTTGAAGGCCTTGGCATAGGCCTCCGCGGCGCTCCCGCCGAGCGCGACGCCGCAGGGGTTGGCATGCTTGACGATGACGCAGGCGGGCGTTTGCGCGTCGAAGCTCTTGACGCATTCCCAGGCCGCGTCAGCATCGGCGATGTTGTTGTACGAGAGCTCCTTGCCCTGCAGCTGCACCGCGGTGACCAGCGAGCCGGGCGCGGGCTGCAGGTCGCGGTAGAAGGCCGCGGCCTGGTGCGGGTTCTCGCCGTAGCGCAGGTCCTGCAGCTTGACGAAGCGGCCGTTG
>CAYLKR010000248.1:0-3251 GCA_964384225.1 uncultured Methylibium sp. | reverse complement strand
CGAAGGCGATGCGGTCGCGGTGCGAGGGGTCCATGTTGGCCTGGACCTTGAACACCACGCCGGAGAAGCCGGCGGAGGCGGGCGGGATCTCGACATCCGAGCCGTCGGCTTTCGTCACGTGGCGCGCGGCCGGCGGCGGCGCCAGATCGACCAGCGCGTCCAGCACCTCCTGCACGCCGAAGTTGTTGACGCCGGAGCCGAAGAACACCGGCGTCTGCTTCGCACTCACGAACGCGGCCTCGTCGAAGGCCGGCGCGGCCTCGGTCAGCAGCTCGATGGTCTGCTCGGCGAGCTCGTAGTCGTGGCCGAAGCGCGCGCGCAGCGTGTCGGCCTCGGTCAGCGCAACGATCTCGTCGGCGTCCTCCGCTCGCTTGTCGGCACCGGCCTTAAACAGCCGCATCTGCTGGCGGCGCAGGTCGACGATGCCACCGAAGGCCTTGCCCTGGCCGACCGGCCAGGTCATCGGCACGCAGGGCATGCCCAGCTCCTGCTCGATCTCGTCGAGCAGCGCCAGCGGCTCCTTGCCCTCACGGTCCATCTTGTTGACGAAGGTGAGGATGGGCGTGTCGCGCTGGCGGCAGACCTCGATCAGCCGGCGCGTCTGCGGCTCCACGCCGTTGGCGGCGTCGATCACCATCAGCGCGGCGTCCACCGCGGTCAGCACGCGGTAGGTGTCCTCGGAGAAGTCCTTGTGGCCGGGGGTGTCGAGCAGGTTGATGACGCAGTCGCGGTAGAGCATCTGCATCACCGAGCTGGCGACCGAGATGCCGCGCTGCTTCTCGATCTCCATCCAGTCGGAGGTCGCGTGGCGGCTGGCCTTGCGCGCCTTGACGCTGCCGGCGATGTGGATCGCGCCCGAGAACAGCAGCAGCTTCTCGGTCAGCGTGGTCTTGCCGGCGTCGGGGTGGGAAATGATGGCAAACGTGCGTCGCCGCTTGACTTCATTGGCAATTTGCTCGTTCGACATTACCCAAGAACCCCGTTATGTACACAGCTATGTACGCATTTTCCAAGGTGCCCATAGCGCGGTGCACACATCGGCCACTTCCTGTCGCGCCGACTCTGTCAGCGCGCATGCGAATTTTAAAGTCTTGTTCAGTGAGGTACCTCCTCTAGTCAAACGCGCTGGCCCTGGCCCGACAGAGGTCGAGCGCGCGCGCGATGGCCGCCCTGGCGCTGTCTTCCAGGGCCAGCGCAGCAGGGAACGCGACGGCGTCGATAGCGGCGGGAAGACGCTGCAGCACATCATCGATAACAGATTGCGCGTCGGTTGCGCGCAGGCCCGCAAGCGCAGCGAGCGCCATGAAGTCGGCGCGCCGCAACCGCTCGTCTTTGCCACCGAGCTTTAAGGCCATGCGGTCGTGCTCAAGCCCGGGGAAGACGCGCGTAGTCAGCGCGTCATAGACGGGGGCCAGGCGCACCGAAGTGAAGACGGCCTCGCCCTTGGTTGCTGTCTTCAGGAGGGCCATGTTCTTCAGGTGCATGTCGCCATCGGCGATGAGCCACGCGAAGAGCACGCGACGCAAGAGGATGAGCAAGTCTTCTTCAGGGGCTGAGGACAGCGCGCGGGTGGCGCGTGCAACCCGTTCGATGGTTCCGGTGTACTTGTCATGGGGCTCAAGGTCGAGCACCGAACACATGTCCTCCATGGCAAGCCAGCGGGGATCGTCGGCTTGCTCCCGGATGTCGAAGCGTTCCACCAGCAGAGCGGGCGGCATGCCATCAGGCATGTGTACTAGTGCTGCCTCGGGCGTGGGAAGGTCGATCGCGCGCGCTAGCGAAAGTCCGAGCCACTCTATGAGCGGCAGCGCTTCGAAGCCGCTGGTTCCGGCGGGCTTGAGGATGTGGCTGAAAGATGCCCCCACGCTCGGCGTGAGCCTGCCGTCCGGCTCCAGACTCATGGGCGCTTTGATCTGCACGCCGGATAGGCGCGGCGTGTCGGCGCTTGCGTAAAGCGCTGCGAGCCGATGCTCGAAGTCGTGTTCGATGGCGCTTCTGCCGGGACCGTCGTAGGTTCCCGTGAAGAGGCCTCCTGCGGTAAAGCCCGCGAGCTTGCTCGTCAGGAGATCGGCGGGGAGTGCCGCCAGCTCATCAGCCGTCTTGGCGATCGTGATGTTCGACATGTATCGCTTGCCCGAGCGCAGAAGCGCGCGCTCGTCGCGGTGGTCCTTCAAGACCGACTCAAGCCAGCCTTCGGGCAGCAGCGAGACGATGAACGGCGGGAGCTTGCCGGGCACGGTCTGTCGTATCACCGGCGGCAAAGTGGGGCCGTCCTTGGCCTCGTTCCAACGCCACTCGAAGCCGTCGTGGGAAAGCGTGCCGATGGGCAGGCGGTGCCAGGCGACGAGAAGATCGAAGGCGGCTTCGTTCTTGGTCGCCACAGCGGTGGGCCGATGCAACAGGAACTTCTCGGCACCCTCGCCCTCGCGGTACCACTCGTTCTCGCGTGCGAGCGCCCAGACGGCATCGCTGGCGGCCTTGGGGTCGCCGTACTCTTCGATGAGGCGCGCTGCCAGCGCCTCGCGCATTCCGGGGTCGATGGAAGACGCGTGTTCGCTCCGGAGGCGGAAGGCTTCGAGGAAGCGTTGCCGCATGGCGGAGACAGAGACACCGAACTCGCCAAGGCTGTCTGCGACGATGGCGCTCGCAACCGACGGGCGCGCGGGGGCCTTGTTCTGGATGATTTCGAGAGCACGGATGCGCGTGCGCTGGACGCGCTGACCGGTCAGGTACAGCCGACCGTCGGGGGTCGGCCCCAACAAGACCGCACTGGCGGCTGACAGGTAGGCTCTGGGGTACAGGTAGCGGGCTATGCGCACCGCATGGGAGAGTACGGTCTGGTCGATGTCGTCCTGCGCATCGACGTAGATGCCCCGCATGAGCTGGACGAGCTTCCCCGTCTCAGCCAGGTAGTGGCTGCGGGTCTTGTCGATCGTCTCGCCTACTAGGTGGATGGGCACTTATCTAACCTTCCCGTGTTTCAGATACGAGAAAGTTAGCATCCTAGAGCGCTGAAGGCAAGAGATTTCTAACTATCGCGTATCTGAGATACGCGATAGTTATGTCATCTGGGGTGCCCGGCCCCCAACTCGTAGGCGGAAACCGACCGAAAAGGCAGCCCCTGGCGTACGGGCTGGGCACTCTGGCACCCGCTCTCAAGGGCTGATTAACGCCATTAATTCGCCCTTGAGAGCATCCTGTTGACGATCGCCCAGAACTGACCCGCCGCGATCATTCAATACTGACCCACC
>CAYLKR010000247.1:0-3299 GCA_964384225.1 uncultured Methylibium sp. | reverse complement strand
TGACCTTCAAGGACTTCCGCATCGCCTTCCGCAAGCCGGCCGGCATCCTGGTCGGCCTGCTGTGTCAGTACGGGATCATGCCCTTCCTCGGCTATGCGATGGCGGTGGCCCTCGGGCTGCCGCCGGCGCTGGCGATCGGCGTGATCCTGATGGGCTGCATGCCCGGCGGCACGACCTCGAACATCTTCACCTACTTCAGCAAGGGCGTGCTGGCGCTGTCGATCATGATGACCATCTGTTCGACGCTGGTGGCGGTGGCGGTGGTGCCGTTGCTGCTCGCGTTCTACACGGGTCTCACGGGCGTGCCGGCCGAGTACACGGTGCCGGCCGGCAACGTGGCCCAGGTGCTGGTGGTGCTGGTGGTACCGACGCTGATCGGCATCGTGCTGCGCAAATGGAACCCGAACGTCGGCGCCACCGTCGAGCTGATCGGCGGGGCGCTCGGCATCGTCGTGATCCTGTTCCTGATCCTCACGTGGGTGCCGCGCAACCATCAGCTGCTGGCCACCACGCCGGGCGGCGTCTACTTCGCCGCCATCGGCCTCGGGCTGATCGGCATGGCGCTCGGTTACGGCCTGAGCCGCGGCCTGCGCCAGGACGCTCGGCGCAGCCGCACGATCGCGCTGGAGACCGGCATCCAGAACGGCCCGCTCGCGGTGTTGATCGTGCTGCTGAGCTTCCAGGGCGAGACGCAGCAGCAGGTGCTGCTGATCCCGGTGCTGTACTCGCTCTTCATCGTGCTGACATCGAGCGCGATCACCGTGTGGTTCCGCGGCCTGACCACGCGCGAGGATCTGGCGCGCGACGCCGCGAAGCTGCCGACGGTGCTGGCCCGGGGCACCGTCCAGGCCGCACAATCGCAGCGGATGCGTTAGCAGGGCGAACCACCGGCCCGGCACTGCAGCGGAGAATCCCATGGCCGACTACACACTCACCGGCTCCAATGCCGACACCCTGGCCGGTGCAGCCGGCGTCGCGGACACCTTCTTCGTCAACGCCGCCGGCCACCTGAGCGGCAGCGACACCGTGCTCGGCGGCAGCGGCGATGCCACGATCGACACACTGGCGATCACCGCGCCGATGACGATCACGGCGGCAGCCTTCGCCGGCGTCAGCGGGATCGAGAGGCTGCTGCTGAGCGCCAGCGGCATCACGGTCACGCTCTCGGACACGATGCTGGCCAGCGCCAACGCCGCGACCTTCCGCGTCGTCGGCAGCACGGGCGCCGACGTCGTGCTGGGCGGCGCGATCACCTCGCGCGCGCTGCTCGTCGACGGCGCGGCCGGCAACGACCGGCTTGAGGCCGGCAGCGGCAACGACCGGCTGCACGGCGGCGCCGGCAACGACACGCTGCGCGGCGGCGCCGGCGACGACACCTTGATCGGCGGTGCCGGCAACGACCGGCTGGAGGCGGGCAGCGGCGACGACCGGCTCGACGGCGGCGCGGGCAACGACACCTACATCCTCACGGTCGCCAACCTGACGACCGCCGACCTGATCGCGGACGAATCCGGCACGGCCGACACCCTGCAGTTCAGCGGCAGCGCCGCCGCGACGCTGGTGGGATCTCTCGCTACGCGTGTCAGCGGTGTCGAGCGCATCCTGTTCGGCGGCGGGGCCGATGTGTTCGTGCCCGGCAGCGCCTGGGGCGACAACGTCGATGCCGACACCGTGACCATTGCCGGCGGCGGCGGCAACGACCGGCTCGACGTCAGCGCGGTGACCAGGCTGGTCTCGCCGCTCGGCTTCCTGCTGATCGGCAGCGGCGGGCTGGACACGCTGATCGGCGGCGCGGGAAACGACACCCTCGACGCCGGCGCCGCCCTCGGCCCGATGAGCGGCAACGGCGGCAACGACGTGTTCATCGTGCAGACCGGCACGCTGACCGGCGTGCCGGTGATCGACGGAGGCCCCAACGGCGCCGCCATCGACCAGTACGACGTCCTGAGGCTCGTCGGCGCAGGCGACGTGAGCGCGGCACAGCTCGCGAACATCACCGGCATCGAGGTGCTGGAGCTCGACGAAGGCGTGGGCAACGCGGTCGTGATCCCGAACTCGCTGGCGTCAGGCACCTCCAGCTTTCGCGACTTGATCGTGCGCGGCAGCAGCGAGGACGACTTGATCGACCTGCGGCTGCTGGCCCCCGGCGTCGACATCATCGTGGAGGCTGGCGACGGCAACGACACGGTGCTCGGCGCCGACGGTGACGACACGGTCTATGCCGGCGCCGGCGCCGACGCCATCACCGTCGGCGCCGGTTTCAACCGCGTGATCTTCGGCGTCGGCGAACTGTCGGCGCTCGACACCGTGAGCGCCAGCACCGTCAGCAGCGCCGACACGCTGCAGGTCGGCATTGCCGCCGGCCGCACCATCGGCGCGAACGCCTTCGCCGGCGTGCAGGGGATCGACAGCTTCAACTTCTCGAGCGACGGCTTCGCCGCGGTGCGGCTGCCGTCGACGCTGGTCACGCAGTCCGGGCTCGCGGCCCGGGTCTTCGTGGACAACGCGACACCCGGGCTGGCGATCGACGGCCGCGCCGTCTCGCAGGCCTTCCGCATCGACGGCGGCGCCGGGGTCGACACGCTGTACGGCGGCAGCGGCTCCGACACGCTGGTCGGCAACGGCGGCGACGACACCATGGTCGGCGGCGACGGCGGCGACCAGATCTTCCTCGGCACCAGCCCCACCGAGCGCAACGTCGCGGTGCTGGTGTCGATGTTCGACGGCACGGTCGACATCAACGGCACGCTGAGCGCCGACCAGCTGGCCCAGGCCGACAGCGTGAGCGGCGCCGAGTTCGACAACAACTTCATCATCGTCGACTCGGGTGCGTTCGGCTTCGGCAACAGCACCACCTGGTTCGTCGGCGATGGACAGAACATCTCCCTCGACTATTCGGCGGCCGTGCTGACCACGACGACCGAGATCGCCGGCAACGCCTTCGGCTCGCTGACCGCGGTGCGCAACGCGGTCGGCGCGCGGCTGACCAACAACACCCCCGGCGAGTTCGAGCGGATGATCCTGGTCATCGGCGGCGACAGCAACAACCGATTCGGCGTCTACTACTTCGAGGACCGCGACGACAACGCGACCGTCGACGTCGCCGACCTGCTGATGCTGCTGGCCATCGGCACCGGCGACGTGCCGGCCTTCGCCGGCAACAGCGGTTTCCGCCTGTCCGACCTCGGGCTGGTCTGAGCCGGGACCCGACGGCCCGGCCGCTGCATGAGCCGACCGCACGATTCGCCGAACCAGTTCGCGCTGCTCAAGCAGCGCCGCTTCGCGCCCTTCTTCTGGAC
>CAYLKR010000246.1:0-3348 GCA_964384225.1 uncultured Methylibium sp. | reverse complement strand
TCTTCGGCGCCAGCGGCGGCCAGCGCGTCGACACGCGCGACGCGACCGGCGTGCCCTCGTCGATGAGCTATTCGCTCAGCCAGCTCGACGCGATCGGCGATGTCGATCCGGTCGCCGAAGCCGATGTCTACCTCGCCTACGGGCGCGACCTGCAGGCCGAGGAGATCCTCAAGGAGGCGATGCGTGCCTCGCCGGAACGCATGGCGATCCGGCTCAAGCTGCTGGAGGTCTACGCCAAGCGGCGCGACACCAAGGGCTTCGAGCTGCTGGCGACGCAGCTGTACTCGCTGACCGGCGGTCAGGGCGAGGACTGGGTCAAGGCCCAGCAGCTCGGCGCCGGCATCGACGCCGACAACCCGATGTACCACCCCGGCGGCCGGCCGGCGGGCGTGCCCTCCGACGGCGACGCGGTGGTCGAACCGCTCGGCGCGAGCACGATGCCGCAGTCGGTGCTGCCGTCGCCGTCGCGCTTCGCCGAGCAGCGGACCGAGATGCCCGAGGCGTCCGACGTCGATCTCGACCTCGACGTGTCGGTGCCCGCGGAACTCGACGAGGCGCTGCCGTCGATCTCCCCTGAACGCACCCAGCCGGTCCCGGTGACGCCGGCGGCGATCGAGGCGCAGGGCTTCGACTTCGAATTGCCCGAGGTCTCGCTCGATCTGCCCGACGCCGGCCGTGCGCCCGCGCCGGCACCGGAGCCGGGCCTGCCCGACCTGGGCAACCTCGACCTGCCCGTCGAGGCCGGCGCCGACGACGCGCTGGCGCGCAAGCTGGAGCTGGCGGCCGAGTTCCGCCAGATCGGCGACGTCGAGGGCGCGCGCGACCTGCTGCAGGAGGTGGTCGCGCAGGCCAGCGGCGCGCTGAAGTCCAAGGCCGAGGGCATGCTGAAGGAGATGACCTGACGCACGGCGTCGGGTCGGCCTGCGGCGGGTCGGCGCGATGCGCATCGCGCTGGGCCTGAGCTACCGCGGCGCGGCCTACCACGGCTGGCAGAGCCAGCCCGACGGCCGCACGGTGCAGGACCAGCTCGAGAGGGCGCTGTCGGCCTTCTCCGACCGCGAGATCCGCACCGTCTGCGCCGGCCGCACCGACACCGGCGTGCACGCGCTGAACCAGGTCGTGCACCTCGACACCGAGGTCGAGCGCGATCCTTTCTCCTGGGTGCGCGGGACCAACCGCTACCTGCCGCCGGACATCGCCGTGCAGTGGTGCCGGCCGCTCGACGAGCGTTTCCACGCCCGCAACGCCGCGCGCGGGCGCCGCTACGCCTACCTGCTGCTCGAGTCGCCGGTGCGCCCTGCGATCGAGCAGGGCGCGGCCGGTTGGGTGTTCCGCCCGCTCGACGGCGAGGCGATGCGGGCTGCCGCGACGCTGCTGCTCGGCGAGCACGACTTCAGCGCCTTCCGCGCGGCGGAGTGCCAGGCCGCCAGCCCCGTGAAGGAGCTGCGCCGGCTCGACATCCACCGCCGCGGCGCCTACTGGCGCTTCGAGTTCGACGCCAGCGCCTTCCTGCACCACATGGTGCGCAACCTGATGGGCTGCCTGATCGCCGTGGGGCAGGGGGCGCGGCCGCCGGCATGGGTCGGCGAGGTGCTGGCCTCGCGCAGCCGGCAGCGGGCGGCGCCGACCTTCGCCGCCGACGGGCTCTATTTTCTCGGGCCGTACTACGATGCCGCCCTCGGCCTGCCGGAGCACACGCCGGCCTTCGACTGGATCCCATGACCCGCACCCGCATCAAGATCTGCGGCCTGACCCGCGAGGCCGATGTCGACGCCGCGGTCGCGGCCGGTGCCGACGCGATCGGCTTCGTCTTCTATGCGAAGAGCCCGCGTGCCGTGACCCTGGCGCGTGCGACCGAACTGGCGCGCCGCCTGCCGCCTTTCGTGACCCCGGTCGGGCTGTTCGTCAACGCGCCAGCGGCGGATGTCGCCGCGGCCTGCGACGCGATCCCGACGCTGCTGCTGCAGTTCCATGGCGACGAGAGCCCGACCGACTGCGCGGCGCCGGGCCGGCCCTTCCTGCGCGCGGCGCGCATGGCGCCGGGCTTCGATTTGCTAGACTTCGCAGCGCAGTATGCCGACGCCCAGGGACTGCTGCTCGACGCGCATGTCGAGGGCTACGGCGGCGGTGGAAAGGTCTTCGATTGGTCACTCGTGCCCACAGGCGTCAACCGTCCGCTCGTTTTGTCTGGTGGGTTGAGTCCTGCAAACGTGATCGATGGGGTGCTCGGCGTCCGGCCCTGGGCCGTTGACGTGAGCTCCGGCGTGGAGAGCGCCAAGGGCATCAAGGATGCCGTGGCGATGCGCCGGTTCTGCGAGGCCGTACGCGAGGCCGATGCCCGCGCCGCCTCGCTGCCCTGAACCCGAGGTCTTCCATGTTGAACTACCAGCAACCCGATGCCAGCGGGCATTTCGGTCCCTATGGCGGCACCTTCGTCGCCGAAACCCTGATCCACGCGCTCGACGAGCTCAAGCTCGCCTACGAGCGCTATCGCAACGATCCGGACTTCATCGCCGAGTTCAAGCACGAGCTGGCGCATTTCGTCGGCCGGCCGAGCCCGGTCTACCACTGCGCGCGCCTGAGCCGCGAGCTCGGCGGCGCCCAGGTCTACCTGAAGCGCGAGGACCTGAACCACACAGGCGCGCACAAGGTCAACAACACCATCGGCCAGGCCTTGCTCGCCCGCCGCATGGGCAAGCCGCGCGTGATCGCCGAGACCGGCGCCGGCCAGCACGGCGTGGCCACCGCGACGATCTGTGCCCGCTACGGACTGGAGTGCGTGGTCTACATGGGCAGCGAGGACATCAAGCGCCAGTCGCCCAACGTCTACCGCATGAAGCTGCTCGGCGCGACCGTGGTGCCGGTCGAAAGCGGCAGCAAAACCCTGAAGGACGCGCTCAACGAGGCGCTGCGCGACTGGGTCACGAATGTCGAGAACACGTTCTACATCATCGGCACGGTGGCCGGCCCGGCACCGTACCCGGCGATGGTGCGCGACTTCCAGCGCGTGATCGGCGACGAATGCGTCGTGCAGATGCCCGAGCTGATCGGCCGCCAGCCCGATGCGGTGCTCGCCTGCGTCGGCGGCGGCAGCAACGCGATGGGCATCTTCTACCCCTACATCCGGCACGAGGGCGTGCGGCTGATCGGCGTCGAGGCCGCGGGCCACGGGCTCGACAGCGGCAAGCACTCGGCGTCTCTGCAGCGCGGCGCGCCCGGCGTGCTGCACGGCAACCGCACCTATCTGCTGCAGGACGCCAACGGCCAGATCACCGAGACGCATTCGATCTCGGCCGGCCTCGACTACCCCGGCGTCGGCCCCGAGCATGCCTACCTGAAGGACATCGG
>CAYLKR010000245.1:0-3352 GCA_964384225.1 uncultured Methylibium sp. | reverse complement strand
AGCTGCCAGCTCTACCAGCGCAGCGCCGACATCTTCCTCGGCGTGCCCTTCAACATCGCCAGCTACGCGCTGCTGACGCACATGCTGGCGCAGCAGTGCGACCTCGACGTCGGCGACTTCGTCTGGACCGGCGGCGACTGCCACCTCTACAGCAACCACCGCGAGCAGGTCGAGCTGCAGCTCGCGCGCGCGCCGCGGCCCTACCCGCAGCTCGTCATCAAGCGCCGGCCGGCGTCGATCTTCGACTACGCCTACGAGGACTTCGAGCTCGTCGGCTACGACCCCCACCCGGCGATCAAGGCGCCCGTGGCCGTATGAAGCTCGCGGTCATCGCGGCCGTGGCGCGCAACGGCGCCATCGGCCTGGCGGGCACGATGCCCTGGCAGCTGAAGGCCGACCTGGCGCACTTCCGGCGCACGACCATGGGTTGCCCGGTCGTGATGGGCCGCAAGACCTGGGACTCGCTGCCGGCGGCCTTCCGGCCGCTACCCGGACGGCGCAACGTCGTCGTGACACGCTCCGCCGACTGGCGCGCCGACGGCGCCGAGGCGGCCGCCTCGCTGGACGGGGCGCTCGACCGGCTGCGAGAGGCCGAGCGCGTGTTCGTCATCGGCGGCGGCGAACTCTACGCCCAGGCGCTGCCGCGGGCCGACGAGGTCGTGCTCACCGAGATCGACGCCGATTTCGACGCCGACACCTTCCTGCCGGCCTGGGACCGCGCGGCCTTCGACGAGGTGTCGCGCGAGCGACATGACGGCGACGCGCCCTGGCCCTATGCCTTCGTGACCTACCGGCGGCGGCCCTGACCCGCCCGGCGCAGACGCCGCCGTCCAGCCCGTATTGCAGGCCGGATCGCGGTCTTTTTTCTCGAATGCCCTCCACTCGGGCAGCCCAGAATTTGTAACGTGGATAGATGATTGCCGGACCGATGGACGCCTCCCCGCACACGACCGAGAACCGCAGTGCCCGACTGAAGGCGCACCAGCCGCTGGTGCGCCGCGTCGCGTCGCGATTGCGCACCAAGCTGCCGTCGCACGTGGACCTGGACGACCTGTTCCAGTCCGGCATGATGGGCCTAGACCACGCGCTCGACCGCTACGAGCCCTCGGGCGGCGCCACCTTCGAGACCTATGCCGCACGGCGCATCGAGGGCGCCATGCTCGACGGCCTGCGTCAGCTCGACGAGCTGCCCCGCGAGGCGCGCGCGCGTCACCGCATCGTGCGGCAGGCGGTGCAGAAGCTCGAGCACTTCCTCGGCCGCGCGCCCCGCGCCCAGGAAGTCGCCAACGAGCTGGACTGGTCGCTGTCGCGCTTCCATGACTGCATGGCTGAGGCCGGAGTCGGCGCGCTGCGCCAGGGCGACGCCGACGGCGCGCTGGAGGACGTCGCCGCCGGCGATGTCGAAGACCTCGACGCCGACCCCATGGACGAGACGTCCGATCCGCTGCTCGCCGTGCAGCAGCGCCAGCG
Organism: uncultured Methylibium sp.; assembly: GCA_964384225.1. Lineage (GTDB taxonomy): Bacteria > Pseudomonadota > Gammaproteobacteria > Burkholderiales > Burkholderiaceae_C > Methylibium. Next base: position 1,882 of record CAYLKR010000245.1, on the reverse strand, counting down.
TCACGCTGCGCTGCACCGCGCCTTCGACATGCTCGAGGCCCGGGAGCGGCTGGTGATGGAGATGATCTACGAGCAGGACGCGTCGCTGCGCGAAGTCGGCCACGCGCTCGGGGTCAGCGCGCCGCGCGCCTGCCAGATCCACGAAGAGATCGTCACGAAGCTGCGCCGCCGCCTGCGCGACTGGTAGGCCGGACCGCGCGGGCACAATCGCGCCGAGCGGCCGCGTCGAGGTCGCGCGGAGCCGCCGTGTCCGAACTGCGCCTGGCCACCTGGAACGTCAACTCGCTGGCGGTGCGCCTGCCACAACTGCTGGACTGGCTGGGCGCCAACCCGGTCGACGCGATCGTCCTGCAGGAAACCAAGCTCACCGACGACAAGTTCCCGCACGCCGAGCTCGCCGCGGCCGGCTATGCGGCCCAGTGGTTCGGCCAGAAGACCTACAACGGCGTCGCCCTGCTGTCGCGCCGGCCGGCCGCCGAGGTGGTGCGCAACATCCCCGGCTTCGCCGACGAGCAGGCGCGCGTGATCTGCGGCACGGTCGACGGCCTGCGCGTGATCGGTGCCTACTTCCCCAACGGCCAGGCCCCGGGCACCGACAAGTTCGAATACAAGCTGCAGTGGCTGCGCGCGCTGCGCGACTGGGTGCGCGAGGAGCTCGCCGTCCACCCGCGGTTGCTGCTGCTCGGCGACTACAACATCGCGCCGGAAGACCGCGACGTGCACGACCCGGTGGCCTGGGCCGGGCAGATCCACTGCACGCCCGAGGAGCGCGAGCACTTCCGCCAGCTGATCGCGCTCGGCCTGCACGACGCCTTCCGGCTCTTCGAGCAGCCGCCCAAGAGCTGGAGCTGGTGGGACTACCGCAACCTGGCGTTCCGCAGGAACCAGGGCCTGCGCATCGACCACATCCTGGTCAGCGACGCCCTGAGGCCGGCGGTCACGGCCTGCACGATCGACAAAGTGCCGCGCAAGAACGAGCGGCCGAGCGACCACGCGCCGGTGGTCGTGACGCTGGCCGCCTGACCGACGCGGCGCCCGCGCCGTCAGTCGTCGAGCCCGAGCTCCTGGATCTTGCGGGTGATCGTGTTGCGACCGATGCCGAGCTTGTGCGCGGCCTCGATGCGGCGGCCGCGCGTGATGTCCAGCGCGGTGTGGATGAGCTGCGCCTCGAACTTGCGCGTCAGCGCATCCCAGACGTCGGGCACGCCGGCATCGAGCAGCGCGCGGGCTTCGCGCTCGAGGTCGTCCAGCCACAGGCCGCCCGCCTGCACCGTGGCGGCAGCGGATTCAGCGTGCGCCGGCGCGTGCTCCGGCGGCGCGGGCTCGGCGGCCGGCGCCACCGAACGCGCCGCGGCCACCGGCGCCAGCAGCTCGGGCGGCAGGTCCTTGGCATCGACCACCTGGGCCGGCGCCATCACCGTGAGCCAGTGGCAGACGTTCTCGAGCTGGCGCACGTTGCCCGGGAAGTCGAAGGCGACCAGCCGCGCCAGCGCGGCGTCGCTGAGGCGCTTGGCCTCGACGCCGAGTTCCTTGGCGCTCTTCTGCAGGAAGGAGCGCGCCAGCACCGGGATGTCCTCGCGCCGCTCGCGCAGCGGCGGCAGCCGCAACCGGATCACGTTGAGGCGGTGGAACAGGTCCTCGCGGAAGGCGCCCTGGCGCACGCGCTCCTCGAGGTTCTGGTGCGTCGCGGCGATCACGCGCACGTTGCTCTTCAGTGGGTTGTGGCCGCCGACGCGGTAGAACTGGCCATCGCTGAGCACGCGCAGCAGCCGCGTCTGCAGGTCGAAGGGCATGTCGCCGATCTCGTCGAGGAACAGCGTGCCGCCCTCGGCCTGCTCGAAGCGGCCGCGCCGCGTCGTCTGCGCGCCGGTGAAGGCGCCGC
>CAYLKR010000244.1:0-3359 GCA_964384225.1 uncultured Methylibium sp. | reverse complement strand
CCCGGCCACATCTTCCCGCTGCAGGCGCAGGACGGCGGCGTGCTGATGCGCGCCGGCCATACCGAGGCCGGCTGCGACCTCGCGCTGATGGCCGGGCTGACGCCGGCCGCGGTGATCTGCGAGATCATGAAGGACGACGGCACGATGGCGCGGCTGCCGGACCTCGAGGTCTTCGCCCGCGAGCACGGCCTGAAGATCGGCACGATCGCCGCGCTGATCGAGTACCGCAGCCGCAACGAGTCGCTGATCAGCCGTGTGGCCGAGCGCACGCTGGTCACCCCCCAGGGCCCCTTCGACTGCACCGCCTTCCGCGACCGCACCGGCGGCCTGCACCTCGCGCTGACGCTCGGCCGCTGGTCGCGCGGCGACGAGGTGCTGGTGCGCGTGCACGAACCGCTGTCGGTGCTGGACCTGCTCGATGCCGGCCGCTGCGGACATTCCTGGCCGCTGCCGCGCGCCCTCGAGGCGATCCGCGCCGCCGGCCGCGGCGTGGCCGTGCTGCTGAACTGCGGCGAGGCCGGCGACTACCTGCTGGGCCAGCTCACCGCGGCGGGCGAGGCGCGGCCCGCGCCGGCCGGGCAGATGGACCTGCGCACCTACGGCATCGGCGCGCAGATCCTGCGCGAGCTGGGCGTCGAGAAGATGCAGCTGCTCGGCAGCCGGCGGCGTATGCCGAGCATGGCCGGCTATGGCCTCGAGGTGACGCGCTTCGTCGCCGCCGAATGAGCTTTCCCCTGAAGGACCGCGATGCAAGGCGCTGACCAGAACACCACCGCCTTCGGCCACACCGTGGCCGAACTCGAAGGCACCGACCTGCGCATCGGCATCGTGCAGGCGCGCTTCAACGCCGCACTCACCGACCGCCTGGCCCAGAGCTGCCTCGACGAGCTGATGCTGCTCGGCGTGTCGTCCAAGCATATCGAGCATGTCTCGGTGCCCGGCGCGCTCGAGGTGCCGCTGGCGCTGCAGGCGCTGGCGCAGCGCGAGCGCTTCGACGCGCTGATCGCACTGGGCTGCATCATCCGCGGCGAGACCTACCATTTCGAGCTCGTCGCCAACGAGAGCGGCGCCGGCGTGACCCGCGTCGCGCTCGACCACGAGATCCCGATCGCCAACGCCATCCTCACCGTCGAGAACGAGGCCCAGGCCTGGGCCCGCGCCGACGAGAAGGGCCGCGGCGCGGCCCGCGTCGCCGTCGAGATGGCCAACCTGCTGGAAGACCTGTCGTGACCGAGACCCCAACGCCCGTGGCCGCGCCGCGCGCCGCTCGCAAGCCGGCGCCCAAGTCGGCGCGCCGCCGCTCGCGCGAGTTCGCGCTGCAGGGGCTGTACCAGTGGCTGCTCGGCAACGCCGACACGGCGGCCGTCGACGCCCACATGCGCGAGCAGGAGGGCTTCCGCCAGTGCGACGCGGCGCATTTCGACGCGCTGCTGCACGGCTGCATCGCCGAGGCGGCGGCGCTCGACGCCGCGATCGCGCGCCACGTGGACCGCAAGACCACCGAGCTGTCGCCGATCGAGCATGGCGTGCTGATGATCGGCGCCTACGAGCTGGCGCACTGCATCGAGATCCCCTACCGCGTGGCGATCAACGAGGCGGTCGAACTCGCCAAGAGCTTCGGCGGCACCGACGGCCACAAGTACGTCAACGGCGTGCTCGACAAGACCGCGGCCGACCTGCGGCCCGCGGAGGTGCAGGCGAGGCGCGCGGCACCGCGCTGACGGTGCGATGAAGCCGGTGGCGCGACGCTCGCTCGCATGAAGCTCGCCCGGCGCCTCGAACGCATCGATCCGTTCTACGTGATGGAGTGCGCCAAGGCGGCGGCGCGCATCGCCGCCACGCCGGCCTGCGACCCGGCGCGCGGCGGCACGCCGATGATCTACCTGAACATCGGCGAACCGGACTTCACGGCGCCGCCGCTCGTTCTGGAGGCGGCGCGCCGCTGCCTCGCCGACGGCCGCACGCAGTACACCCATGCCACCGGACTGCCCGCGCTGCGCGAGGCGATCGCCGGCTGGTATGCGAGCACCTGGGGGCTGGACGTCGACCCGGCGCGCATCGTCGTGACCGCCGGCGCCTCGGCGGCGCTGCAGCTCGCCTGCCTGGCCCTGTTCGAGGCCGGCGACGAGGTGTTGATGCCGGACCCGAGCTACCCCTGCAACCGCCACTTCGTCGCCGCGGCCGACGCGACGCCGGTGCTGCTGCCCTGCGGCGCCGCGCAACGCTGGCAGCCCGATGCGGCCGCCGTCGAGGCGGCGTGGACGCCGCGCACGCGCGGCGTGCTGCTCGCGTCGCCGTCCAACCCGACCGGCACCTCGATCGCACCCGCCGAGATGGGCCGCATCGTGCAGGCCGTGCGCGCACGCGGCGGCGTGACGATCGCCGACGAGATCTACCTCGGCCTGGGCTACGACGACGCCTTCCGCCACAGCGCGCTGATGCATGGCGACGACGTGATCTCGGTCAACAGCTTCAGCAAGTACTTCAGCATGACCGGCTGGCGGCTCGGCTGGCTGGTGCTGCCTCCGGCCCTCGTCGCGCCGGTCGAGAAGCTGGCGCAGAACCTCTTCATCTGCCCGTCCAGCGTCGCGCAGCAGGCGGCGCTGGCCTGCTTCGAGGCCGAGTCGATCGCCGAGTACGAGCGCCGCCGGGCGGCCTTCGCCGAACGGCGCGACTGGCTGGTGCCGGCGCTGCAGGACCTCGGCCTGGCCGTGCCGGTGATGCCCGACGGTGCCTTCTATGTCTGGGCCGACTGCTCGCGCCACGCCGCGAGCAGCTGGGACTTCGCCTTCGACCTGATGGAACGCGCCCATGTGGCGCTGACCCCGGGCCGTGACTTCGGCCGTGCCGCGACCGAGCGCCACGTGCGCATCTCCTACGCCAGCGGCCTGCCGCAGCTGCAGGAGGCGGTGCGGCGGCTGAGCGCGCTGCTCGGCACCCGCACCCCCGCGGCGGCGTGACGTTTGCCGCGCCGGCGCCGCCTGGATGCAGCGTTGTCGCGGCGCCGTGGCGGGCGCGGTTGAGCGGCCCGGGGCCATCGTCTAAGCTCGCCGTCGTGGACAAGAGTTCCTCCGCCAAGGCCGGGCGTGACGCCCCGGTGTCGGCCCTCCCCTACGACATGGAAGACACCGCGGTGATGTCCGAGCTCCCGGGCGAGGACGGCGGCCGCGACGCGATGCCGACCATCGGGCAGATCGGCCGCTATGCGCTGAAGTACCGCATCGGCGCCGGTGGGCTGGGCACGGTCTATGCCGCCGACGACCCGCTGCTGTCGCGCCGCGTCGCGATCAAGACGCTGAGCCTGATGCCCTCGGGCGCGTCCTCGCCGCTGGAGACCGACGCGCGCGAACCCTTCAACG
>CAYLKR010000243.1:0-3360 GCA_964384225.1 uncultured Methylibium sp. | reverse complement strand
ACATCCTGATCATCCGCGAGCTGACCGGCGACATCTACTTCGGCCAGCCGCGCGGGCGACGCACCGCGGTGGATGGGCATTTCCCCGGCGCCGACGAGGCCTACGACACGATGCGCTACTCGCGCCCGGAAATCGAGCGCATCGCGCATGTGGCGTTCCAGGCGGCGCGCAAGCGCGGCGGCAAGTTGACCAGCGTCGACAAGGCCAACGTGCTCGAGACCTTCCAGTTCTGGAAGGACATCGTCACCGAGGTCGGCGCGCAGTACTCCGACGTCAAGCTCGACCACCTGTACGTCGACAACGCGGCGATGCAGCTCGTCAAGGCGCCGAAGGCCTTCGATGTGATCGTCACCGGCAACATGTTCGGCGACATCCTCAGCGACGAGGCGGCGATGCTGACCGGCTCGATCGGCATGCTGCCGAGCGCCTCGCTGAACGCGAACAACCAGGGCCTCTATGAGCCCAGCCACGGCAGCGCGCCGGACATCGCCGGCAAGGGCATCGCGAATCCGCTGGCAACCATCCTGAGCGCCGCGATGATGCTGCGCTACAGCCTGAACCAGCCCGAGGCGGCGGCGCGCATCGAGGCGGCCGTGCAGGGCGTGCTCGAGGAGGGCCTGCGCACCGGCGACATCCACAGCGAAGGCTGCCGCAAGGTGGGCACCCGCGAGATGGGCGACGCGGTCGTCGCCCAGCTGCGCGCCCAGCGCTGAGCGCGACAATTCCGACGACCGATCGACGAGAGAGTGTGAGATGGCAACGACCCTGGTAGGACTGGTGGGCTGGCGCGGCATGGTGGGCTCCGTGCTGATGGACCGCATGTGCGCGGAGAACGACTTCGCGCTGATCGAGCCGCTGTTCTTCAGCACCAGCAACGCCGGCGGCAAGGCCCCGGCGATGGCCCGCAACGAGACCACGCTGAAGGACGCGCACGACATCGAGCAGCTCAAGCGCTGCGACATCGTCCTCACCGCCCAGGGCGGCGACTACACCAGCGAGGTCTTCCCCAAGCTGCGCGCGGCCGGATGGAAGGGCCACTGGATCGACGCCGCCTCGACGCTGCGCATGAAGGACGACGCGGTCATCGTGCTGGACCCGGTCAATCTGCCGGTGATCAAGAGCGCGCTCGCCAAGGGCGGCCGCAACTGGATCGGCGGCAACTGCACCGTCAGCTGCATGCTGATGGGCGTGGGCGCGCTCTACAAGGCCGGGCTGGTCGAGTGGATGAGCTCGATGACCTATCAGGCCGCCTCGGGCGGCGGCGCTCAGCACATGCGCGAACTGCTGACGCAGTACGGCACGCTGAACGCCGAAGTGAAGGCTCTGCTCGACGACCCGAAGAGCGCGATCCTCGAGATCGACCGCAAGATCGTCGAGAAGCAGCGCAGCCTGTCGCCCGAGGAAACGGCGAACTTCGGCGTGCCGCTGGGCGGCTCGCTGATCCCCTGGATCGACAAGGATCTCGGCAACGGCGTCAGCCGCGAGGAATGGAAGGGCGGCGCCGAGACCAACAAGATCCTCGGCATCGGCGAAGGCTATGGCACGCCGGCGATCCCGGTGGACGGCTTCTGCGTGCGCATCGGCGCGATGCGCTGCCACAGCCAGGCGCTGACCTTCAAGCTGAAGAAGGATGTCCCGCTGGCCGACGTCGAGGCGCTGATCGCGGGCGACAACGCCTGGGTCAAGCTGGTTCCCAACACCCGCGAGGCGACGATCCGCGACCTGACGCCGGTCGCCGTGACCGGCACGCTGACCATCCCCGTCGGTCGCGTGCGCAAGCTGGCGATGGGGCCGGAGTACCTGGGCGCCTACACCATCGGCGACCAGCTGCTGTGGGGGGCCGCCGAACCGCTGCGGCGTATGCTGCGGCTGCTCATCGAGGCCTGAAGCCGCGGCCCTGCGGTCGTGGCGGCCCTGCAACGCACCCGCCTGCTTTCAGTCAGCCATCACGCTGCGGCCGACATAAGACGGAGCATGAGCTTGTCAGCGTATATGCCTGATGTTATTGTGATTTCTTGAAAAATCCGCGTGCGTCGGCGCGCGCGGCCGGCTGCTGCGTCCGCTGGGCTGGCCGGGGCCGTCACCGTTGGATGGGGGAGTCGCCTTGAAGCAGAAAATGAAGCGCGTCGTGGGGCAGCAGGCTCCCTGGGCCTTGAATGCCGTCGCGGTGGCCGTCGTCGCCGCCGCGACCTGGATGCCGCTCGATGCCCAGGCGCTCGGGCTCGGCCGCCTCAACGTCCAGTCGGCGCTCGGCGAGACCTTGCGCGCCGAGATCGACGTCAGCGCGATCACGCCGGAGGAGGCCGCCAGCCTGCGGGCACGCATCGCCAGCCCCGACGCGTTCCGCGCCGCCGGCGTCGAGTACAACGCCGCGCTGGTCAATGCGACGCTCAGCCTGCAGCGCCGCGCCGACGGGCGGCCCTACCTGCGCCTGACGAGCGACCGTGTCGTGCAGGAGCCCTTCGTCGACGTGATCCTCGAACTCGACTGGTCTTCCGGCCGGTTGGTGCGCGAGTTCACGATGCTGTTCGATCCGCCGACCGCGCCGGTGGCCGCGGCTGCGCCGGTGCCGGCGCCGGTGGCGATCGCACCGGCGCCGTTGCCGGCGGCGCCCGCTCCCGCGCCGCGAGTCGCTCCGGCTCCCGCGCCGCGCCCTGCGGCGCCGGCGGTGGTGCCGGCTCCTGCACCGCGCGCGGCGCCTGCGCCTGCCGCTGCTCCTGCGCCGGCTCCGGTTGCGGCGGCCGCACGGGCAGCGGGCGACGAGTACCGCGTCCGCTCCGGCGACACCCTCTCGCGGGTCGCGGCACGCACCCAGCATGCCGGCGTGTCGCTCGACCAGATGCTGGTGGCGCTGTTCCGCAACAACGCGAACGCCTTCATCGGCGAGAACATGAACCGCCTGAAGGCCGGCGCGCTGCTCAAGGTGCCGTCGGCCGATGCGGCGACGGCGATCACGCCGAGCGAGGCGCGCCAGGTCATCCAGGCGCAGAGCGCCGACTTCGGTGCGTACCGGGCTCGGCTGGCTGCCGGCGTGCCGGCCACCGCGCCCGAGGCCGGCCGTGCGGCGTCCGGCAAGGTTCAGGCCGAAGTCCAGGACCGCAAGGCCGCCGCGACGGCCACGCCCGACAAGCTGACGCTGAGCAAGGGTGCCGTCGGTGCGGCCAAGCCGGTCGACGATCTCGCGAAGGCCAAGGAACAGAAGGAAGGCACGGCCCGCGTGGCCGAGCTCTCCAAGAACGTCGAGGACCTGAAGAAGCTGCAGGGCGCAGCGGCCGGCGCCCCGGCAGCGGCGTCGCCGGCGTCGGTGCCGGGCACGGTGGCCGTGCCGGCGGCCGGCATCGCGGCCGCGCCGGCCCCTGC
>CAYLKR010000242.1:0-3360 GCA_964384225.1 uncultured Methylibium sp. | reverse complement strand
CCTCGAGCGTGATCATCGGCAGGTAGACGTCGTGCTCCTCGAAGCGGAACAGCGACATCGGGTCGTGCATCAGCACGTTGGTGTCGAGCACGAAGAGCTTGGCCGGGCCGGTGGCGCGCGGCTTGCGCGGCTTGGGCGCCGGCTCGGCGGCACGGCTCGCGGTCCTGTGCGGCAGCGAGCTCGCGGGCGGCGGCGTCACGGGCGGCGCGGCCTTGGCGCTCGGCGTCCTGGGGTGGGGGTCGAACAGGTCGAGCAGGGCACCCTCGGCGGCGCCGGGGTCCTGGCGGGTCGGGCGCGGGCCCGGTTTGGGAACGGCCTGGGAGTCGAAGTCGCTGGCGCTGAGAAGGGAGGCTTTCTTGGCGGGGGGCTTGGGCAGGGGCATGGACTTCCGGGGCCGTAGAAAACAAAAAGCCGCACAGTCAGCTGTGCGGCTTGCGTGGATGCGGTGAGAAACTCACGGGCATGGGCCCATTATGCATATCGCGTGCGGCCCGGCAACGACCCTGTCGTGACAGGGTCTCGCGGGAGATCAGGCCGCCTTCTTGATGCTCTTGACGGCCTTGAGCACCTCGTCCACGTGCCCGGCGACCTTGATGCCGCGCCATTCGGCCACCAGGACACCCTGCGGATCGATCAGGAAGGTGCTGCGCTCGATGCCCTTGACCTTCTTGCCGTACATGATCTTGTTCTTGACCACGCCGAACATGTGGCAGAGCTTTTCCTCGGTGTCGGCGATCAGCTCGAAGGGTAGCTCGAGGTTCTGCTTGAACTTCTCGTGCGAGGCCATGTTGTCGCGCGAGACGCCGAACACCACCGCGCCGGACTTCAGGAAGTCCTTGTGGCGGTCGCGGAACTGCATCGCCTCGGTGGTGCAGCCGGGGGTGTTGTCCTTGGGGTAGAAGTACAGGACAACCGTCTGGCCCAGGTAGGCCTGGGGCGTGAACGTCACGCCGCCGGTGGCCTGCGCTTCAAAGTCCGGTAGGGTTTTGTTGAGGGCGGGCGTCATGTAAGTTGTGCGGGTGAGGCGCGCCGATCGCGGCAAGCTGCAGATTATAAAGGCCGCCGCTTTCAGTCCTGCGGCTCCAGCAGCAGCGCCGCGACCACGCTGCGGCCCTCGGCGACCAGCAGGTTGTAGGTTCTGCAGGCCGCCCGCGTGTCCATGGTCTCGATGCCGATGCGCCGCTCGATCAGCGGGCGCAGCCACTCGGGGCGCGGAAAGCGCAGCCGCCGGCCACTGCCGAACAGCACCAGCTCGGGCCCCAGGACGGCGGCGCGCTCGAAATGCGCGGCGGCCAGCGTCTCGAAGGACGCGCCGTCCCAGGCCAGCACCTCGCCGGCCCAGGGCAGCAGCAGGCTTTCGGTCCAGCTGCGCTCGCCGATGTCGACGCTGGCGGCGTTGTAGCCGCCGATGACGTTGACGCCGATGGGGCGGTCGGGCTGCAGTTTCATGGGAAAATTCTAGGTCTTCCCGGAAGCCGAAAGCCCCGTGTGACCAAGCCGATCGCCAAGTCCAGCAAGCTCGCCAACGTCTGCTACGACATCCGTGGCCCGGTGCTCGACAAGGCCCGGCAGATGGAGGAGGAGGGCCACAAGATCATCAAGCTGAACATCGGCAACCTGGCCGTGTTCGGCTTCGACCCGCCCGACGAGATCGTGCAGGACATGATCCGCAACCTGCCGCAGACCGCCGGCTACACCGACAGCAAGGGCCTGTTCGCGCCGCGACGCGCGGTGGTGCACTACACGCAGGAGAAGCGCATCACCGGCGTCGGCGTCGACGACGTCTACCTCGGCAACGGCGCGTCGGAACTCATCGTGATGAGCCTGAACGCGCTGCTCGACAACGGCGACGAGGTGCTGGTCCCGGCGCCCGACTACCCGTTGTGGACCGCGGCGGTGTCGCTGTCGGGCGGCAACCCGGTCCATTACATGTGCGACGAGGGGGCCGACTGGCTGCCCGACCTCGACGATATCCGCCGCAAGATCACGCCGAACACGCGCGCGATCGTCGTCATCAACCCGAACAACCCGACCGGCGCGCTGTACCCGGAGAGCTTCCTGCGCGAGATCGTCGAGATCGCGCGCCAGCACAAGTTGATCGTGTTCGCCGACGAGATCTACGACAAGACGCTCTACGACGGCAACACCCACACCAGCATCGCCTCGCTGGCCGACGACGTGCTGTTCGTCACCTTCAACGGCCTGTCGAAGAACTACCGCTCCTGCGGCTACCGCGCCGGCTGGATGGTGGTGTCGGGCGACAAGCGCCCCGCGAAGGACTACATCGAGGGCCTGAACATGCTCGCCTCGATGCGGCTGTGCTCCAACACGCCCGGCCAGCTTGCGATCCAGACCGCGCTCGGCGGCTACCAGAGCATCAAGGACCTGGTCGCACCGCACGGGCGGCTGACGCGCCAGCGAGACATGGCCTACGAGATGCTGAGCGCCATTCCCGGCGTCAGCGTCGTCAAGCCGAAGGCCGCGCTGTACATGTTCCCGCGGCTCGACCCGAAGATCTACCCGATCCAGGACGACCAGCAGTTCGCCTACGAGCTGCTGGCCGAGGAGAAGGTGCTGATCGTGCAGGGCACCGGCTTCAACTGGCCGACGCCGGATCACTTCCGGGTCGTCTTCCTGCCGAACACCGACGACCTGTCCGATGCACTCGGTCGCATCGAGCGTTTCCTCTCCCACTACCGCAAACGTCACTCGCAATGAGCTCACCGCAGATGAAGGCGATCCAGGTCGGCCTGCTGGGCATCGGCACCGTCGGCGGCGGCACCTTCCAGGTGCTGCGCCGCAACCAGGAGGAGATCCGCCGCCGTGCCGGACGCGGCATCGAGATCACGATGGTGGCCGACCTCGACGTCGCGCGCGCCAAGTCGATCGTCGGCGAGGGCGTCGAGGTGGTGAGCGATGCGCGCCAGGTCATCGCCAACCCGCAGATCGACATCGTCGTCGAGCTGATCGGCGGCTATGGCGTCGCCAAGGCGCTGGTGCTGGAGGCCATCGCCGCCGGCAAGCATGTGGTCACCGCCAACAAGGCGCTGCTCGCGGTGCACGGCACCGAGATCTTCGCGGCCGCGCGCGCCAAGGGCGTGGTGGTGGCCTTCGAGGCCGCGGTGGCCGGCGGCATCCCGATCATCAAGGCGCTGCGCGAGGGCCTGGCAGCCAACCGCATCGCCTGGATCGCCGGCATCATCAACGGCACGACCAACTTCATCCTGTCGGAGATGCGCTCGAAGGGGCTGGACTTCGGCAGCGTGCTGAAGGAGGCGCAGCGCCTGGGCTATGCCGAGGCCGATCCGACCTTCGACATCGAGGGCATCGACGCCGCGCACAAGGCGACGATCATGAGCG
>CAYLKR010000241.1:0-3363 GCA_964384225.1 uncultured Methylibium sp. | reverse complement strand
TGAGGATCTGCGCCTGCACCGAGACATCGAGCGCCGAGGTCGGCTCGTCGCAGACGATCAGCTTGGGCTCGACCGCCAGCGCCCGGGCAATCGCGATGCGCTGGCGCTGGCCACCGGAGAACTCGTGCGGCCAGCGCTCCAGCGCGTCGCGACGCAGGCCGACGCGCTCGACCAGCGCCTCGATGCGGGCCCGGCGGGCGGCCGCGTCGAGCTCGGGGCGCAGCGTGATCAGGCCCTCCTCCAGCGTCTCGTAGACGCGCATGCGCGGGTTCAGCGACGCGAACGGGTCCTGGAAGATGATCTGCAGGTCGCGCCGCGCCCGCTTCAGCGCCTCGCCCTGCAGCGCGAACAGCTCCAGTCCCTGCAGCCGCGCGCTGCCCTCGAGCGTGGCGACGCCGCGCAGCAGCTGGACCAGCGCCTTGCCGGTGGTCGTCTTGCCGCAGCCGGACTCGCCGACCAGCGCCAGCGTTCGGCCTGCCGCCAGCTTGAACGAGACGCCGTCGACCGCCGTGAAGTGGCTGGTCGCACGCTGCAGCAGCCCGCGGCGGATCGGAAAGCGCACGCTGAGCCCGCTGACGTCGAGCAGCGGCGCCTCGGCTGCCGCGACAGGTTGCGCACCTTGCGCCGGCGATGCGGCAGCGGCCGGCGTGGCGGCGGTGCCGGGCGCCGCGCCGTCGGCATAGAGCGCGCAGCGCACCAGGTGGCCGCCGCCGGTCGGCAGCAGCGTCGGTCGGTTCTTGCGGCAGCTCGGCAGCGCACGGTCGCAGCGCTCGACGAAACGGCAGCCGTCGAACTGCTGCCACAGCGGCGGCACCGTGCCCGGGATCGCCGCGAGCGTGCCGCCGCGCTTGCCGGCATCGGGCACCGCGCGCAGCAGCAGCTTGGCGTAGGGGTGCTGCGGCTTGGCGAAGAATTCGGCCGCCTCGGCCACCTCGACGATCTGCCCGGCGTACATCAGCGCGACGCGCTGCGCCATGCCGGCGACGACGCCGAGGTCGTGGGTGATCAGCAGCATGCCGAGGCCGCGCTCGCGCTGCAGGTCGCGCAGCAGGTCGAGGATCTGCTTCTGGATGGTGACGTCGAGCGCGGTGGTGGGCTCGTCGGCGACCAGGAAGTCGGGCTCGGCGGCGAGCGCGATCGCGATCATCACGCGCTGCTTCTGGCCGCCGGACATGCGGAAGGGGTAGTCATCGATGCGCCGCTCGGGTTCGGGAATGCCGACGCGCGCCAGCCATTCGATCGCCTTGGCACGCGCGGCGTCACCGCGCAGCGGGGTGTGTGCCTCGATCGCCTCGACGATCTGCGCGCCGACCTTCATCACCGGATTCAGGCTGGTGGCGGGCTCCTGGAAGATCATCGCCACGCGGCCGCCGCGCACCGAGCGCATCTGCACCTCGGGCAGGTCGAGCAGATCCTGCCCGCCGAGCCGCACCGATCCAGCCGCGATGCGCCCGTTCTCCGGCAGCAGCCGCATCAGCGCCAGCGCGGTCATGCTCTTGCCGCAGCCGGACTCGCCGACCAGGGCGAAGGTCTCGCCGTGCCGCATCGCGAGGCTCAGGCCATCGATCGCGCGGACCAGCCCGGCATCGGCATCGAGCGCGACCTCGAGGTCGCGCACTTCCAGCGCGGCGTCGGTCCGTGCGTTCATGCCGCCGCTCCCTTCTTGACGGTGATCGGCTTGGCCCGCAGCGTCCGGGCGCGCGGGTCGAAGGCGTCGCGCACGCCGTCGGCGAACAGGTTGGCCGCCAGCACCAGCGTGACCATGAAGCCGAAGGCCGCCGCGAAGGACCACCACACCACCGGGTCGCGGCTCATCTCCGAGCGCGCGAGGTTGATCATGCCGCCGAAGCTGTTCTGCGAAGGATCCACGCCGACGCCCACGTAGGTCAGGATCGCCTCGTAGAGCACCAGCCCGGAGAACTCCAGCACCGTCGTGATCAGCACGAGGTGCACGACGTTCGGGAAGATGTGCTTGGCCATGATGCGCCAGCGGCTCACCCCGAAGGCGGTGGCGGCCTGCACGTAGTCGAGCTCGCGCAGCTTCAGCGCCTCGCCGCGCAGCAGGCGGCACAGGCCGGCCCAGCCGGTCAGGCCGAGGATGGCACACAGCAGGAAGAGCTTGAAGTCGGCGCGTTCGGCGCCGGTCTCGAAGAACTCCGGGTGCTTGTCGATGAAGACCTGTGCCATCAGCACGCAGGCGGCGATCAGCAGCACGTTCGGGATCGAGGACAGCACGGTGTAGAGGTACTGGATCAGCTCGTCGACCCAGCCGCGCAGGTAGCCGGCCATGATGCCGAGACCGACCGCGAGCGGCAGCGTGGCCAGCGTCGACAGCGTGCCGATCACGAAGGCGGTGCGCAGGCTCTTGACGGCCTGGTAGAGCACGTCGTTGCCGGTGCGGTCGGTGCCGAAGACATGGTAGTGGCCCATCAGCGCGACGACCGGGCCGATCAGCACGCCGCCGACGAAGAGCGTGGCGACCGCGGTGCGCCACGGGATGTCGGTCTCGCGGCGGAGGATGCGTCCGGCCGCTTCGGCCCAGGGCAGCCTCTGGCGGCGGCCGACGGCAGCGACGAGCAAGGCCGACAGCGCCGCCGCGACGAGCAGCCCACCGATCAGCCCGGCCCCGGCGCGGCCCAGCACGTCGCCCAGCCACTCGCGCTCCGGGTCCTTCAGGTGGGCGCCGCCATGCGCAAGACGGGGCGCGACGCGCTGCACGACACCATCGACCTCGACCGACTCCTTGGTGAAGCCGACGTAGGCGAGCGGCCGCGAATACGTCGCCTCGCGCGACTCGACGAGCCGCGACAGCAGCGCGTCGAGCACCGAGCGCGTGACCGGCTCGTAGGCCACGGCCTGCCCGGGGGCCGCGGGCAGCGCGCGGCGGTAGTGCAGGCTGTCGGCCAGCGTGACGAGGAGGCACAGCCCGATGACCATCGACGAGGCCAGGGCCGCCGGATCGCGGAAGACCCGTTTCCAGGTCGCGGTCTGGATGGGGTTGCGCGACACCAGCCAGGCGTAGCCCAGCAGCATCGCGATCAGCAGCCAGATGACGATGTCGGTCCAGAGCAGGACGAACTTGGGAGCCACGTTGGAAGTCCTCGCTCAGGCCAGCCGGACCCGGGGATCGGCCCAGGTGTAGGCGACGTCGATCAGGATGTAGGTCGCGATGTAGAGCAAAGAGCCGACGAAGACCATCGTGCGCACGACCGCGAAGTCCTGCTTGGTGATGGCCTCGATCACGTAGGCGCCGAGGCCCGGCAGTCCGAAGAAGCTCTCGAACACCAGGCTGCCCATGAAGACATAGGGCAGGTAGGAGCCGGCGCTGGTGATGATCGGGATCAGCGCGTTGCGCAGCACGTG
>CAYLKR010000240.1:0-3479 GCA_964384225.1 uncultured Methylibium sp. | reverse complement strand
CGTCCAGCCCCGCGTTGGTGCGCGAGTCGGACAGGAACACCATGCCGGCATTGAGCCGCACGCCGACGCAGTAGGTCATGGCGTGACTCCCGCCGGGCCGCCCCGGGCGAGGCGCGCGCCCCCTCGGGGGGCAGCGAACTGAAGGTGAGCGTGGGGCTTCATGTCTTTCCTTGCAGGGCCTTGAGGCGGTAGAGCGCGTCCAGCGCCTCCCGCGGGGTCAGCGTATCAGGGTCGATCCTCGCCAGCTCGGCTTCGAACTCGGTGACTTCCCGCGCCGGCTCGGCCGGCGGCGCGGCGAACAGGTCGACCTGCGCCGACTGCGCCGCCTGCTGCGCCTCCAGCGCCTCCAGCGTCGCGCGCGCCTGGCGGATCAGCCCGCCGGGCATGCCGGCCAGCCGCGCCACCTGCACGCCGTAGCTGCGGCTCGCCGGGCCCGGCTCGATCTCGTGCAGGAAGACGATGTCGTCGCCGGCCTTGCCGTGCGACTCGGCGGCACTGACGTGCACGTTCAGCGCGCGCGGGTGCTTCTCGGGGAAGGCGGTCAGCTCGAAGTAGTGGGTCGCGAACAGCGTGAAGGCGCGGTTCTTCTCGTGCAGGTGGCTCGCGATCGCGCTGGCCAGCGCCAGGCCGTCGAAGGTCGAGGTGCCGCGACCGATCTCGTCCATCAGCACCAGCGAATGCTCGGTCGCGGCATGGACGATCGCCGCCGCCTCGGTCATCTCGACCATGAAGGTGGACTGCGCGTTCGCCAGGTCGTCGGCCGCGCCGATGCGGGTGTGGATCGCGTCGATCGGCCCGAGCCGGCAGGCGTCGGCCGGCACCCAGGAACCCATCGCCGCGAGCAGCGCGATCAGCGCGACCTGCCGCATGAAGGTCGACTTGCCGCCCATGTTCGGGCCGGTGATCACCAGCATGCGGCGGTTGGCGTCGAGCCGGCAGTCGTTGGGAATGAAGGGGCCGCCGCCCGTCTCGGCGAGCCGCGCCTCGACGACCGGATGGCGGCCCCGCTCGATCGCGATGCAGGGCTGCGGCACGAACTCCGGCCGGCACCAGCCGAGCGTCGCGGCGCGCTCGGCGAGTGCGCCCAGCGCATCGAGCGCGGCCAGCGCGCGCGCCAGCTCGCCGAGCGCGCGCAGGTGCCCGGCCAGCGCGTCGAGCACGCCGTCGTAGAGCAGCTTCTCGCGCGCCAGCGCGCGCTCCTGCGCCGACAGCGCCTTGTCCTCGAAGGCCTTCAGCTCGGGCGTGATGTAGCGCTCGGCGTTCTTCAGCGTCTGGCGGCGCTGGTAGTCGGACGGCACCTTGTCGACCTGGCCCTGCGTGACCTCGATGTAGAAGCCGTGCACCTTGTTGTACTGGACGCGCAGGTTGGCGATGCCGGTGCGGGCGCGCTCGCGTGCCTCGAGGTCGAGCAGGTAGGCGTCGCAGTTCTGCGCGATGCCGCGCAGCTCGTCGAGCGCGGCGTCGTAGCCCGGCGCGATCACGCCGCCGTCGCGCAGCAGCACGGCGGGCTCGTCGGCGATCGCGCGGGTCAGCAGCTCGGCGATGGCCGGCGGCGGCGCGAGCGGGGTCTTCAGCGCGTCGAGCAGCGCGCTGCCCGGCGGCACGGTGGCACGGATCGCCGGCAGCAGCGCCAGCGTGGCGCGCAGGCCGGCCAGCTCGCGAGGCCGCACCTGGCGCAGCGCGATGCGGGCGGTGATGCGCTCGACGTCGCTCGCGCCGCGCAGCGCCTCGCGCAGGGCTTCGCCGCCGCGTTCGATCAGCGCCTCGATCGCCGCGTGGCGCGCGCTCGCCGTCGCGCGCTCGCGCGACGGGTGCGTGAGCCAGTGCCGCAGCGCGCGCGAGCCCATGCCCGTGCGGCACACGTCCAGCAGCGACAGCAGCGTCGGGGCCTCCTCGCCGCGCAGCGTCTGAGTCAGTTCGAGGTTGCGATGGGTGGCGGGTGGCAGGTCGAGCAGGTCGCTGGCGCGCTCGACCGTCAACGTGCCGACATGCGCGAGCGCGCGGCCCTGCGTGTGTTCGGCATAGCTCAGCAGCGCCGCGGCGGCGGCGTGCGCGGCGCCGAGGTCCTGCGCATTGAAGCCGGCGAGCGACGCGACGCGCAGCTGCTCGCAGAGCTTGCGCGCGCCCAGCGTGGCGTCGAACTGCCAGGCCGGGCGACGGGTGAGCGCGGCGCGCGAGCCGGCGAGCACGGCGGCCGGCAGGTCGCCCTCGACCAGCAGCTCGGCCGGCTGCAGCCGTGCCAGCCAGCCGGGCAGCTCGCGCTCGCCGCACTCGGTGAGCCCCAGCGTGCCGCTGGCGAGGCCCAGCCAGGCCAGGCCCCAAGTCGCGCGCTGCCGGTGCACCGCCAGCAGCAGCGTGTCGACGCGCTCGGCCATCAGCTCGGTGTCGGTCACGGTGCCGGGGGTGACGACGCGCACCACCTTGCGCTCGACGGGGCCCTTGGCCGTCGCCACGTCACCCACCTGCTCGGCGATCGCCACCGACTCGCCCAGCTTCACCAGCTTGGCGAGATAGCTCTCCAGCGCATGGGCCGGCACGCCGGCCATCACCACCGGCTCGCCGGCGCTGGCGCCGCGGGAGGTCAGCGTGATGTCGAGCAGGCGGTGGGCCTTGCGCGCGTCGTCGTAGAAGAGCTCGTAGAAATCGCCCATCCGGTACAGCAGCAGCGTGTCCGGATGCTCGGCCTTCAGGCGCAGGTACTGCGCCATCATGGGCGTGTGGGCGCCGGGCTCGGCGGGCGGCGTGCTCATCGCGCGGGCGCCGGGATCAGAAGGGAGCGTCCCCGTCCTTGGCCACGTCGGCCTTGCGGATGCGCACCGCGGGCTTCTTCTTCGGTGCGGCGAGTTCGGCGGCAGCGGCGCTCTCGACGAAGGCCGCCGTCGCATCCGGCGCCGCGGCCACCGGCTTCGCGGTCGGGGCGTCGACGTCCTTGATGACCTTGGTGTAGGGCGCCAGGATGTTGACCAGCTGGCCGTAGATCTTCGGGTTGCCGGCGACGATCTCGCGCTGGTAGAGGAAGTCCGACTCGCCGGTGAAGTTGCCGATCAGCCCGCCGGCCTCGGTCACCAGCAGCGAGCCGGCCGCGATGTCCCAGGGGTTGAGCCCGGTCTCGAAGAAGCCGTCGTACCAGCCGGCCGCCACGTAGCACAGGTCCAGCGCCGCGGCGCCCGGGCGGCGCAGGCCGGCGCATTGCTGCATCACGTCCTCGAACATCTTCAGGTAGCGCTTGAAGTTGTCGCCCTTGCGGAAGGGGAAGCCGGTGCCGATCAGCGACTCCAGCAGCCGGGTGCGCTTGCTGACGCGCAGGCGCCGGTCGTTGAGGTAGGCGCCCCGGCCCTTGGAGGCGTAGAAGAGGTCGTTGCGCGCCGGGTCGTAGACCACGGCCTGCTGCACCTGGCCCCGGTGCGCCAGCGCGATCGACACTGCGTAGACCGGGAAGCCGTGGATGAAGTTGGTGGTGCCGTCGAGCGGATCGATGA
>CAYLKR010000239.1:0-3538 GCA_964384225.1 uncultured Methylibium sp. | reverse complement strand
CTTGTTGATCAGGATCGACGGGTAGACGCGCTTCTCGGCCATGCGGCGGTCGAGGTGGATCTCGCAGTTGCCGGTGCCCTTGAATTCCTCGTAGATCACCTCGTCCATGCGGCTGCCGGTGTCCACGAGCGCGGTGCCGATGATGGTGAGCGAGCCGCCTTCCTCGATGTTGCGCGCGGCGCCGAAGAAGCGCTTCGGGCGCTGCAGCGCGTTGGCGTCGACGCCGCCGGTCAGCACCTTGCCGGAGGAGGGCAGCACGTTGTTGTAGGCGCGCGCCAGGCGGGTGATCGAGTCGAGCAGTATCACCACGTCCTTCTTCAGCTCGACGAGGCGCTTGGCGCGCTCGATCACCATCTCGGCCACCTGCACGTGGCGCGCGGCCGGCTCGTCGAAGGTCGAGCTGATGACCTCGCCGCGCACGGTGCGCTGCATCTCGGTCACTTCCTCGGGCCGCTCGTCGACCAGCAGCACGATCAGGTGGGCGTCCGGGTAGTTGGCGGTGATCGCGTGCGCGAGGTTCTGCATCATCACCGTCTTGCCGCTCTTCGGCGCCGACACCAGCAGCGCGCGCTGGCCTTTGCCGATCGGCGCGATCAGGTCGATGATGCGGCTGGTGATGTTCTCGTCCGACTTGATGTCGCGTTCGAGCCTGAACTGCTCCTTCGGGAACAGCGGCGTCAGGTTCTCGAACATGATCTTCTGCTTGTTCTCCTCGGGCGTGATGCCGTTGACGATGTCGACCTTCACCAGCGCGAAGTAGCGCTCGCCGTCCTTGGGCACGCGCACCTCGCCTTCGATCATGTCGCCGGTGTGCAGGTTGAAGCGGCGGATCTGGCTCGGGCTCAGGTAGATGTCGTCGGTGCTCGCCAGGTAGCTCGCGTCGGGCGAGCGCAGGAAGCCGAAGCCGTCGGGCAGCACCTCGAGCACGCCGTCGCCGAAGACCTGCTCGCCCTGCTTGGCGCGCTTCTTCATGATCGCGAACATCAGCTCCTGCTTGCGCATGCGGCTGGCGTTCTCGATCTCCAGCGTCTCGGCGGCCTTGATCAGCTCGGAGATGTGCTGCGACTTCAGTTCGGAAAGATGCATGGTGCGCAGGGGATGAAGCGCCGCCCCGCAACGAGGCCGGCTGGGTGGCGGGCCCGGCGTCGGGCCGGGTTCGCGCTCGGGGTCGCGCCGCGCGAGCGACCGACGGGAAACACGGAGATCAGGGAGGGGGAGCCGGGCCCACGCACCGATACGGCGTGGCGGCGAACTCGCGGGTGCTCGGGGCGGGCGGTACGCCTCACCCCGGCACCACTGGCGAGATTATAGGTGGCCGTCGACGAAGGCAGTCAACTTGGCCTTCGGGTGCGCGCCGACCAGGGTGCCGGCGAGCTGGCCACCCTTGAACAGCATCAGCGTCGGGATCCCGCGGATGCCGAACTTCGCCGGCACGTCGCGGTTCTCGTCGACGTTCATCTTGGCGATCTGCAGCTTGCCGCCGTAGCTGTGCGCCAGCTCGTCGAGGATCGGGGCGATCGCCTTGCACGGGCCGCACCACTCGGCCCAGTAGTCGACCAGCACCGGGGTGCCGGACTTGAGGACGTCGTCGTCGAACGACGCGTCGGAGACATGTTTGATCAGGTCGCTGGCCATCGAATGTCCTTCGGCTGGGGAACCCGACGCCGCCTGTGCCGAGTAGGGCGGAAGCGTCGAGGCACAATGAATTTTGACACAAGGCCCTGCAGCGGGCCGCCCGCCGCCCCCCTTGCGCAGCTATGGCCGCCATTGACGATCTCCCGCGTGGCGACGGTGCCGCCGTCGAGCGGCTGCCCGCCACCGCGGCCGTGCCGGCGCTGTGGCAGGCGGTCGCCGAAACGGTGCAGCGCCACGCCGAGCGCCATCGGGTCTCGCCGGCCGACATGGTGGTGCTGCTGCCCTTCGCCCAGCACCTGCCTCTCGCGCGGGCCGCGTGGGCGGCGCTGCAGCCCAGCGGGTGGATGCCGCGCTTCGAGACCACGCGCACGCTGGCCGAGGCACTGGCGCCGCCGCTGCCGGCCGCCGACGGCGCGCCGAGCTTCGACGTTGCCACCGACCGACTGCTTGCCGCGCGCCTCATCGCCGGCAGCGCGCCCGACTGGCCGAGGCGCGATCCGCGCGGCTTCGACCTCGCGGTGCGCCGCGTGGTCGATCTGACGCATCGGCTCGCCCGCGCGCGCGCCGCCCGTCCGCCGGCAGCGCGCGCCGCCTGGGAGGCGCTGGCGCGCGAGCGCCTCGCCGGTGGCGGTGGTCCCGCGCAGGGCGAGCGCACGCTGGCGCGGCTGGCCTTGGCTTGGTCGCTGGCCGCAGCGACCGACGAGGCCGACGCGCTGTTCGCACACCGCCCCGCCGCCTGGGTCGGCGTGCGCGTCGGCGGCCGCGACGCGCTGGCCGAGGCGCTGCTCGCCACGTCCGAGGCGCCGGCGCTGTGGCTCGACGCCGAGCGCTCGCCGGCCGAGCCGCCGCACGGCGAAGCGACCGTCGCCGCCTGCAGGGACTTCGAGGACGAAGCCCAGCGCGCCGCCGCCGCCGTGCTCGAGCAGCTGCGCCGCGGTGCCGCGGAGGCCGCGCCGGTCGCGCTGATCGCGCTCGACCGCAGCCTGGTGCGGCGCGTGCGGGCGCTGCTCGAGCGCGCCGGCGGCGCGCTGGCCGACGAGACCGGCTGGAAGCTCTCGACCACCCGCGCGGCGGCGCGCGTGATGGCCCTGCTGCGCGCCGCGGCGCCCGGTGCCGAGGCCGACGAGGGGCTGGACCTGCTGAAGTCGCTGCCCGGCGAGGCGGTCGATGCGCTCGAAGCCTTCTGCCGCCGCCAGGGCTGGACGGCGCTGGCGCAGGTCGACGCCACGCGCCTGCCGCCCGAGGCGCTGCCCGCGTGGGAGCGCTGGTGCGCGATGGTCGAACCGCTGCGCGGACCGGCCCGCGACACGCTGGCGCGCCGGCTGCTGCGGCTGCGCGACGCGCTGCAGCGCGGCGGCCTGCTCGACGAGCTCGCGGCCGACGCGGCCGGCGCCGAGGTGCTGGCCGCGCTGCGCATCGGCGTCGACGAGCCGGCCTTCGCGGCCGCCGCCGAGGCCACCGAACTCGGCGCGGCCGGCTTCGTGGCCTGGGTCGACGGCGCGCTGGAGCTCGCGCCGTTCCGGCCTGCGGCCGATGCGCGGGCGCAGGTCGTCATCACGCCGCTGGCGCGCGCCGCGCTGCGGCCCTTCGGCGCGATCGTCTGCCCGGGCGCCGACGCCGCCCACCTGGGGGTCGGCGCCGCGCCCGAGCCGCTGCTCGGCGATGCGCTCGCCGTCGCGCTCGGCCTGCCGGGTGTCGCGGCGCAGCGCGAGGCCGAGGCCCTGGCCTTCGCCCAGCTCGCCCGCACGCCCGGCCTGACGCTGCTGCACCGCCTGAGCGATGGCAGCGAGCCCGTGACCGCCGCTGCGCCGCTGCGCCGCTGGCAGCTCGCCGCGGCCCGCGCCGGCCGGCCGCTGGCCGTGGCCGCGGATCCGCGCACCGCTCGCGCGCTTCAGCCCCAGCC
>CAYLKR010000238.1:0-3549 GCA_964384225.1 uncultured Methylibium sp. | reverse complement strand
GCTGGCCGATCATCACGATGAAGCCGACCACGGTGCCGAGCAGGCCGAGCTTGATCGTCGTGCCGGCGAACCACCAGGCGGTCTCGTGCGGGCCGTGCGTCAGGTCGCCGAGGTGCTGCGCGGCCTGCTCGGCGCCGCGGGCGTGGCTGTGGCGGTAGGCGCTGCGCCAGGGGCTGCCGGGCCCGCACTCGCGGCCCAGCCGGCGCGTGCGCACGCCGCACCACAGCGTCACGACCAGGGTCAGGCCGACGATGCCGGCGCTGATGCCGCTCGGGTCGCTGTCGGCCAGGCGGGCCCACCACCCGCCCTGCCAGGCCCAGACGCTGCCGAACACCAGCACGCCGAAGCCGACCGCCCAGGCGTAGAACGCCCGTCCGGCAGCCTGCGCTGCCGTCTCCGTCGCGGCGGCCATCAGCGGCCGGCTCCGGGGGGC
This sequence comes from uncultured Methylibium sp., assembly GCA_964384225.1. Taxonomy (GTDB): domain Bacteria; phylum Pseudomonadota; class Gammaproteobacteria; order Burkholderiales; family Burkholderiaceae_C; genus Methylibium. Next base: position 3,116 of record CAYLKR010000238.1, on the reverse strand, counting down.
CAGTAGAGCTTGCGGTAGATCGTGTTGCGGCTGATGCCCAGCCGCCGCGCCGCCACCGAGATGTTGCCGCCCGCCTCGGCGAGCGCGCGGCGCACCGTCTCGTTCTCGAGCTGCTGCAGCGTGCGGCCGGCGGGCTCGACCGGCGGGGGTTCGGCCGGGGCCTCGGCCACCGGCGCGGGCGCGGCACTGCCGCCGCGCGGTGCGGCGGGCGGCGCGCGCCGGGCGTCGATCAGGAAGTCCTCGGAGAGGTGATCGACGGTGATCACCGGGTCCTGCCCCGCCATCGCCGAGGCGGTGCGCAGCAGAGTCGCGAGCTGGCGGATGTTGCCCGGCCAGTGGTAGCCCTGCATCAGGCGCACGACCTCGTCGTCGAGGCGCGGCAGGCGGCCGCGGCATTCGCGCTTGAGCAGTCGCTCGGCCAGCACCATCAGGTCACTGCGGTCACGCAGCGCCGGCAACTGCACGACCAGCCCGTTGAGACGGTAGTAGAGGTCCTCGCGGAAGCTGCGCGCGGCGATCATCTCGCGCAGCGGGCGGTGGGTCGCGCTGACCACGGCGACGTCCACGGCCATCGGGCGGCCGCCGCCCAGCGGCGTGATCTCGCGCTCCTGCAGCACGCGCAGCAGGCGGGCCTGCAGCGCGAGCGGCATGTCGCCGATCTCGTCGAGGAAGAGCGTGCCGCCATGCGCCTGCATCACCTTGCCGGGGCAGCCCTTGCGGCGAGCGCCGGTGAAGGCGCCTTCCTCGTAGCCGAACAGCTCGGACTCGATCAGGCTCTCCGGGATCGACGCGCAGTTGACCGCGACGAAGGGGCCGTCGGCGCGCTTGCTGGCCTGGTGGATGGCGCGCGCGAGCACCTCCTTGCCGCTGCCGGTCTCGCCCTGGATGAGGATCGCGATGTCGCGGTCGAGCACGCGCTGCACGCGGTCGACCACCGCGTCCATCGCCGCGTCGCCGGTCTGCAGCTGGCGCAGGCTGGGGATCGGGACCGTGCTCGGCGGCGTGCGCGCGGTGTCGCACGGCGTGGCGGCGCGAGTCGCGCGCTCGGTGCAGGGCTCGGCGGTGGCCGGCGGGCTGTCATCGTCGCTGCCGCCGCGGCGCTGCCAGTTCGGCCAGTTGAAGCGCGCGACCGCATGGACCACGCGGCCGTCGGACAGCCGCAGCTGCAGCGGAATGGCCAGCGCCGAGCTGAAATGGTCGACGAGCTGGCCGAGCGTCACGCCGAACAGCGCGGTCAGTGAATTCATGCGCAGGCCGGCGCCGGACATGTTCAGCAGGTCGAGCGCGGCGCGGTTGGCCGCGTGCAGCTTGCCGTCGGGACCGACCGCGACGATGCCTTCCATCAGCGTGCCCAGGTACTCGGGCCGGCCGTGGAAGTGCAGGCGCAGCGACTGGCGCGAGTCCTCCAGCAGCCAGTGGTTCTGGATCATGCGCGCCGACATGTTCACCAGACCCATCGTCGGGTTGTGGAAGCTGTGGTGGTCGCCGGTGACGTCGAGCACGCCGACGACGTTGCCGCGCGGGTCGCAGATCGGCGAGGCCGAGCAGGTCAGGAAATGGTTGGCGTGCATGTAGTGCTCGTCGGCATGGACGAGCGTCGGCGCCTCGGTGACCAGCGAGGTGCCGATCGCGTTGGTGCCCTTGCTGGCCTCGCTCCAGTTGACGCCCGGGGCGAGCGCCACCTTGGCGGCGCGGGCCAGGAAGTCGTCGTGGCCGATGGCGTGCAGCACCGTGCCCTGCACGTCGGTCAGCAGCACCATGCTCTGGGTCGCGAGGATCTGCTCGAGCAGCATCTCCATCACCGGCACCGAGTGCACGGACAGGCGGCGGTTGCGCTCGCGCGCCACGGCGAGGTCGGCGCGGATCAGCGGCGCGTGGTCGGGCGCGCGGATCGGGCTGATGCCCAGCGAGCTGCAGCGCTCGTGCGACTGCGCGATCGCTTCCACATGACCCGGATCGGGCGGCAGCAGCGATGCCGTTGCCACGCGGCCGAAGCTCGCCGTGCGCGGGTCGCGCATCCCGTGTCGGGGGGTCGGAAGGTTCGCCATGCGGTCTCCTGGGGCGGCCGGCCGCAGCCGGTCACTGCCCTGTGCGGGCGGCTGGAACAGAGCTGCCGAAGGGTCTTCGGCAGGAACACCGGGGATGTTAAGGACCGTCGCCACGCCCGGCGATGCCTCGCTTGTCCGGGGCGCAGCAGCCGGATTCTGCTCCCTCTTGCTCCACATGGGAGCAGGCTTGCGGGCGAACCCCGGTCGGCAGGCGTCGCCGGCGCCGCGTTGGGCGGTGGCACATCGATTGCAATCTCACCCCCGTTCTTTCACCGACCCGACCCTGGAGTTCCCGGAATGAGTTCTCGCAAAACCTGGATCCGCAGCGCCGCCGCCGCTGCCCTGCTCGGCGCCGTCGCCGCTGCCTTCGCCCACGGCGACGTGACCCCGCAGCCGGTCGACACCAAGGGCTTGCCGGCGCTGGGCGAGGCCTGGCGTACCGAGAACCCCTACCGCGGCAACGCCGACGCGGCCAAGCTCGGCGCCTCGGCCTACGGCGGCAACTGCGCGGCCTGCCATGGCCTCGACGCCGTCTCCGGCGGCATCACGCCCGACCTGCGCAAGCTCGACGGCGAGTGCGCGGCACTGGCCGACGCCGCCAAGAAGGCGGCCTGCGTGAAGGAGCTCGACGAGTACTACATCAACACCGTGCGCAAGGGCAAGCAGCGCAACGGCACCTTCAAGATGTTCCCCTTCGAGGGCAAGCTGAACCAGGAAGCGATGTGGGCCATCAAGACCTACCTCGAGACCCGCCGCGAGAAGCCGCTGTGATCGATCGCCGCAGCCTGCTGACCGCTGCCGCGCTGGCGCCGCTGGCGGGCGCCGCCCGGGCGCAGGAGACCAGTGCGCTGGAGCGGGTCAGGCAGCGCGGCAGCCTCACGGTCGCCGTGTACCAGGACATGCCGCCCTTTTACGACGGCGGCCAGGGCATCGACGTCGACCTGGCCGCGGCGCTCGCCGAAGGCCTGGGCGTCAAGTCCAGCCTGCTGGCGATGCGCGCCGACGAGGAACTGGAGGACGACCTGCGCCACGCCGTCTGGCGCGGCCACTACCTCGGCTGGGGCCCGG
>CAYLKR010000237.1:0-3557 GCA_964384225.1 uncultured Methylibium sp. | reverse complement strand
GCCGGCGACATCCAGACGCCGCACGACGTCGAGATCATCAACCCCGACCATGTCATCGCCCACCTGTCGCAGGGCGGCAAGCTCGACATGCAGATCAAGGTCGAGAAGGGCCGCGGCTACGTGCCGGGCACGATGCGCCGCTTCGGCGACGAGCCGACCAAGTCGATCGGCCGCATCGTGCTCGACGCCTCCTTCTCGCCGGTCAAGCGCGTCAGCTACACGGTCGAGAGCGCCCGCGTCGAGCAGCGCACCGACCTCGACAAGCTGGTGATGGAGATCGAGACCAACGGCGCGATCACGCCCGAGGAGGCGATCCGCGCCTCGGCCAAGATCCTCGTCGAGCAGCTGGCGGTGTTCGCCCAGCTCGAGGGCCAGGTCGACACGCTGTTCGAGCCGAGCTCGAAGCCGCGCGAGACGGCCCAGTTCGACCCGATCCTGCTGCGCCCGGTCGACGAGCTGGAGCTCACCGTGCGCTCGGCCAACTGCCTGAAGGCCGAAAACATCTACTACATCGGCGACCTGATCCAGCGCACCGAGACCGAGCTGCTGAAGACGCCGAACCTCGGCCGCAAGTCGCTCAACGAGATCAAGGAAGTGCTCGCCTCGCGCGGCCTCACCCTCGGTGGCCGGCTCGAGAACTGGCCGCCCCAGGGCCTCGACAAGCGTTGATCGAACGAGAACAGGGCCGACCACGGCCCGGTGCATCCGCCAGTACCTGATCCGGCTGGCGGCCATCAGAAAGTCAGAAAGGAAACCGCACCATGCGTCATCGTCTGGGACTCCGCAAGCTCAATCGCACCTCCGAGCACCGCCTCGCGATGCTGCGCAACATGGCCAACTCGCTGCTGACGCACGAGGCCATCAAGACCACCGTGCCCAAGGCCAAGGAACTGCGCCGCGTCGTCGAGCCGCTGATCACGCTGGCCAAGGAGCCGACGGTCGCCAACCGCCGGCTGGCCTTCGACCGCACCCGTGACCGCGACGTCGTCACCAAGCTCTTCAACGAGCTGGGCCCGCGCTACAAGGCGCGTCCGGGCGGCTACACGCGCATCCTGAAGATGGGCTTCCGCGTCGGCGACAACGCGCCGATGGCCTACGTCGAACTGGTCGATCGCCCCGAGCCGGCGGCGGCCGACGCGCAGGCCACGACGGCGGAGTGACGAACGACGCGCCGTCCGCGGCGTGAACAGGTTGCCCCGAGGGCCGGCCGATGCCGGCCCTTCGCCTTTGTGGCGCGGCGGCGCGCGGTAAGCTGACGGCGCGTCGTGCGACCGATGTGCCGCCGCCGCTTCCGATACCGATCGATCCCGATGCTCCTGCTGCGCAAGTTCCTGTTGTTGCTGGCCCTGATCGGCGCCGGCTGGGCCTTCGCGGCCGATGACTTCCTGCCGCCCGAGCAGGCCTTCCGCTTCGAGGTGCGTGCGCTCGACGAGCGCAGCGTCGAAGTGGCCTTCGAAGTCGAGGACGGCTACTACCTGTACGGCGAGCAGTTCCGCTTCAAGGCCGACGAGGGCGCCGTGGCGCTCGGCGCGCCGCAGCGTCCGCCCGGCGTGATCAAGTACGACGAAACCTTCCAGAAGGACGTCGAGACCTACCGCGGCCGCATCGCGATCCGTCTGCCGGTGGAGCGTGCGCCCGCTGCCTTCGTGCTGACCGTCGTGAGCCAGGGCTGCGCCGACGCCGGCCTGTGCTATCCGCCGATGGAGAGCCGTGCCGAGTTGCGGCTGGCCGGCTTCGGTGGTGACGGCAGCGTGCGCGTGCTGCCGGCGGCGGGCGGTGTGGTGCCGAGCGCCGCCGAGCCGGCCCGCACCCCGGCCGCTGCGCCGGCCAACAGCGGCGACGCGCAGGTCGACGCGGCGCTGCGCGGCGGGCGCTTTGGCGTGATCGTCGGCGTGTTCTTCGTCGCCGGTCTGCTGCTGTCGCTGACGCCCTGCGTGCTGCCGATGCTGCCCATCCTGTCGTCGATCATCGTCGGGCCGACCGGCAGCGCACCGGTGAGCCGGTCGCGCGGCCTGCTGCTGGCGGCGGCGTATTCGCTCGGCATGGCGCTGCTGTACACCGGGCTCGGCGTGGCGGCGGGCCTCGCCGGCGAGGGGCTGGCCGCCTGGCTGCAGACCCCCTGGGTGCTGGGCGCCTTCGCCGTGCTGCTGGTCGCGCTCGCCCTGTCGATGTTCGGCTTCTACGAGCTGCAGCTGCCTGGCCGCTGGCGCGACAGCGTCGCCAGCGCGTCCAACCGCCTGCGCGGAGGCCACTTGGCCGCCGTGTTCGCGATGGGCGGACTGTCGGCGCTCATCGTCAGCCCCTGCGTCGCCGCGCCACTGGCCGGCGCGCTGCTCTACATCAGCCAGACGCGCGATGTCGTGCTCGGCGGCTCGGCCCTTTTCTCGCTCGCGGCCGGCATGAGCGTGCCGCTGCTGCTGCTCGGTGCATCGGCCGGGGCGCTGCTGCCGAAGTCCGGGCCGTGGATGGAGGGCGTCAAGCGGCTGTTCGGCGTGCTGCTGCTCGGCGTGGCATGGTGGACCGTGAGCCCGGTGCTGCCGGCGTCGGTCGCGCTGGCCGGCTGGGGCCTGCTGCTGCTGATCTCGGCCAGCTTCCTCGGCGCCTTCGACCGCCTCGCGGCAGGGGCCTCTGCCGGCCGCCGGCTCGGCCAGGCGGGTGGCCTCGCGCTGGCCGTGCTGGGCACCGCGCAGCTCGTGGGGGCGGCAGCGGGGGCGCACGATCCGCTGCATCCGCTGAGCGTGGCGCTGCGCTCGCCCGCGCCTGCCGCGGCTCCGGGCGCTGCGTCGCCCGCGGTCGGCACGGCGTCCGAGGGCGTGACGTTCCGTCGCATCGGCTCGGTCGCCGAACTCGATGCCGTGCTGCGCGATGCAGGTCGCCCGGTGATGCTCGACTTCTATGCCGACTGGTGCGTGAGCTGCAAGGAGATGGAGCGCTTCACCTTCACCGACCCTGCCGTGCGTGCGCGCCTCGACAAGGCCTTGCTGCTGCAGGTCGATGTGACGAAGAACTCCGACGCGGACCGCGCGCTGCTCAAGCGCTTCAAGCTGTTCGGCCCCCCGGGGATCGTCTTCTTCGATGCGCAGGGCCGCGAGCTGGAGAAGGTGCGGGTGATCGGCTTCCAGAACGCCGAGCGCTTCGGGCGCAGTCTCGAGGCGGCCGGGCTCTGAGCGCTGCGGCTCGTGCTATACTTTAAGACTCAGTCGCGGGGTGGAGCAGTCTGGTAGCTCGTTGGGCTCATAACCCAAAGGTCGCAGGTTCAAATCCTGTCCCCGCAACCAAAATTTATCAGTGCTGACAAGCACTTGCGAAGCCCGCCCTCAGCGGGCTTCGTCGTTTTCGAGCCTCTGTGACGAGGTTTGTGACGAGGTCTGTGCCGTCACAGGCTTTGCGCGGTAGCGGTTTGACCGTTGGGCTCTGTGACGGATGGCCGACCGTTGGGCGGAAGGCCCAACGGTCGGGGTTACCAATGACCGTTGGGTCGCGTTCTTCGCCGTGACAAGCCTGAACTGTTGACGATCGCCCAGAACTGACCCGCCGCGATCATTCAATACTGACCC
>CAYLKR010000236.1:0-3605 GCA_964384225.1 uncultured Methylibium sp. | reverse complement strand
GGGAGTATGTGAGCTAAAACTTGCATCGAGGGTTCGAATCCCTCCGACTCCGCCACCGACCGCAAAGCCCGCCTCCGGCGGGCTTTTGTTTTGGTCGATGCGTCGGCGGTGCACGCCCTTGGAGCGTTAGTCGCTGATGAACAGCCGCCGCCGCCACCTCCTCGCACTCGCTCCCGCCGCACTGGCGCTCGCCGGCTGCGCCCACCTGGGCGCGGCGATCGATCCGCCGCGCGTCCTCGTCGCCGGCATCGAGCCGCTGCCCGGCGAGGGCCTCGAGCTGCGCTTCCTCGTCAAGCTGCGCATCCAGAACCCGAACGGGTCCGCGATCGACTTCCGCGGCGCCTTTGTCGAGCTGGACCTGCTCGATCAGCCTTTCGCCAGCGGCGTGTCCGATGCCGCCGGCAGCGTGCCGCGCTTCGGCGAGGCGGTGCTGGCCGTGCCGGTCACGGTATCGGCGCTCAACGCGCTGCGACAGGCCCTGCGCGTCGCGTCGCAGGAGTCGCGCAGCAAGCTCGATTACCAGCTGCGCGGCAAGCTGGCCGGCGCGCTGTTCGCGGCGGCGCGATTCGAATCCCGCGGCGAACTGGACATCGCCGCACTCGGCCGCGCCGCGCCCCGCTGAGCGGCGCCGCCGCGCGCCCGCCTCGACGCCGACTCGACCAGCGTCACGCCGCCGCAAGGCGGTGGGGCGCCGTCCTGCTTCCCAAGCCCGACCCGGGGTCGCTACAGTAGCCGGCACGCCCGATCGACGGAGGTGTGCATGAAGAAGCTGCTCCCGCTGGCGCTGGCTCTGGCCGGCGTGCTCGGCCCGGCGGGCTCGACGGCCGGCGGCGACGCCGGCCCCGCCGCGCTCTCGCCCTACGACCCGCTGCTCGACCCGCTGGGCAACCGGTGCTCGGGGCCCGCCGCCGGCCGCCCGCCCGTGCTGCAGAAGCTGCTGCTCGCACAGGGCGAAACCAAGCCGTTCCGGCCCCAGCCGATGCAGGCCAGCGCCGATGCGGTGCCGCTGTACGCCAATCTCGGGCGGCTGTCCTTCAAGGTGGGAACGCGCAACGCGAAGGCGCAGGCCTATTTCGACCAGGGCCTGCGCTGGGCCTTCGCGTTCAACCACGCCGAGGCGCTGCGCGCATTCCGGGCCGCACGCCAGGAGGATCCTGCGCTCGCGATGGCCTGGTGGGGTGAGGCCTTCGTGCTCGGGCCGAACATCAACGCGCCGATGATGCCGGAGGCGCTGGCGCCCGCGCTGGCGGCGCTGGCGCAGGCGGTAGCCCTAGCGCCCGGCGCGCCGGCGAAGGACCGCGCGATGATCGCGGCCCTGGAGAAGCGCTACGCGGCGGACCCGACAGCCGAACGCGCGGCGCTCGACGCCGCCTTCGCCGACGCGATGAAGTCGGTGGCCGCCCGCTACCCGGGCGACGACACGATCCAGACGCTCTACGCCGAAGCGATCATGGACACCCAGCCCTGGGACTACTGGGAGGCCGGCGGCATCCGGCCCAAGGGCCGCGCTGCCGAGATGCTCGCGGCGCTGGAGCGGGTGTACGCGCGCAACCCGGACCACCCGGGCGCGCTGCACCTCTACATCCACGCCGTCGAGGCGTCGGCCCGTCCCGAGCGCGCGCTGCCGCATGCGAGGCGTCTGGCCGCGCTGATGCCCGGCGCGGGGCACATCGTGCACATGCCGGCCCACATCTACTACCGCGTCGGCCTCTACCGGGAGTCGCTGGACGCCAACAAGCGGGCGGTGGCCGTCGACGAGCAGTACTTCGCGACCTCGCCGTCGGACCCCCTGTACAAGTCGGCCTACTACCCGCACAACATCCACTTCGTGCTGGTCTCGGCGCAGATGGGTGGCGACGGCCCGACTGCGCTCGATGCCGCCGCCAAGCTCGACGCGGCGGTCCCGGACGCGGTCGTCGCGCAGTTCGCGTTGCTGGAGCCGATCAAGGCCGCGCCCTATCTGGCGCATTCGATCTTCAGCGCGCCCGAGGCCATCCTCGCCTTGAAGGCGCCGCCGAAGGCGCAGGCCGTGGTGTCCGCGCTGGCGCACTATGCGCGCGCGCTCGCGTACGCGGCGAAGCGCGACGCCGCCGCCGCGCGGCTCGAGATCGACGCGATCGCCGCGATCGAGCAGAAGGCCGACTTCAAACCCTACGCCGACTGGGCCGTTCCGGGCAGGGAGATCGTGCAGACCGCGCGCCTGGTGGCGAGTGCGCGCCTCGCCGATGCGCAGGGCGACCTGGCGGCGGCGGCGCGGGCCTACGAGGAGGCGGTCGCGATCGAGGACACGCTCGCCTACATGGAGCCGCCGTACTGGCACTACCCGGTCCGCCAGTCGCTGGGTTCGGTCTACCTGCGGCAGGGACGGCTCGACGCGGCCGAGCAGGCACTGCGCGATTCGCTGGGGCGCGTGCGCGGCAACGGCTGGGCGCTGGCCGGCCTGGCCGAGGTCTACAAACGCAAGGGCGATGCCCGGGCCGAGGCCGCCGCGCGGCGAGCCTATGCGCGGGCCTGGCTCGGTGGGGCCGCGCCGGATATCGCCCGTCTCTAGGGCCACCGCCGCGACACCGGCCGCCGCAGCCTGGGACGCGAGGCGGTCCCGCGCCGGCCGGTGCGTGGCCCTGGCCGGAGGGCCGATCGCGTAGACTTGGCGCGCTCGCGGGTGTAGTTCAATGGCAGAACGGCAGCTTCCCAAGCGTGCGACCTGAGAGTCGCGTCCGGCCAGCTGGGCCGGCCACACCGCTGATGCGATGAGCATCGTTCAAGTGTGGAAGAGCAGCCCTACGAGTGACCGTAAGGGGTCACATGATCAGGTGAAAGCCTGATCGAAGCCGGCCGAAGGGCCGAAAGCCTCGGGAAACCGGGGTTGGGTTGTCAACGCGGCGCAAGCCGTGTGATGAGTTGTTGCTCAGGCGCAAGCCTGCATGCAACCGGGCGTTCAGCCGCCCGTAGCCTAGGTGCAGTGCGGGGTTGGTAACGACCCCGTGCCGAGCGCACCGACAACGTAGCCGCCCCTCTGGGGTACGCGGCAGCCGTGAGGTTTGCCGTGTGATTCTGGAAGTCGAAATCCGGATGAGGCGCAAGGCTGGGCCAAAGGGCCAACATTTGTGAATCGCTGATAAATGCCGTCAAGCTTGAACGAGCCAAATCGACTGACAGGCTCGAACCAAAACGGTACGTGACCGGTTGCCTCCCTGCTTGGTGGAGGCACGCTGACATGACGGTCACCGGCAGAAAGGCGAGGCCCTCCTGGCCCGTGCTCACCGCACGGAACAGGGTAAGCCCATAGCGGTGTCGCGCCGCAAGGCGCGACAAGCGGCGGTGTAAACTGCCGCGCATCTGTTGTGGGTAGAGGATCGCGGAAAAAGCGAACGCCGGGCTGTAATGGTCCGGATAGGGGATGCAATGATCGCCCCGGCCCGAAAGGGCGCTGACTTCCGCATGGTGGTCTGTCGCGAGACAGGTCTTCAGTCCTACCGCCCGGAGGGTTGTTTGCCCTTCGGGGCAGACGTCCATCCTTCGGGAACGGGCGGGCGTAGCTCAATGGCAGAGCTGCTGCTTCCCAAGCAGCTGACGAGGGTTCGATTCCCTTCGCCCGCTCCACT
>CAYLKR010000235.1:0-3623 GCA_964384225.1 uncultured Methylibium sp. | reverse complement strand
GACGGTGTCCTCGTCGAAGCTCTCGATCTCGAGCATCTCCTGCAGCGGCACGTAGGCCACCTCCTCGAGGCTGGTGAAGCCTTCGGCGATCAGGATGTCGGCGACCTCGGCGTCGACGTCGAGCTTGTCGACGAACAGCTTGCGGACCTGCTCGCTCTCGCCGGCCTGCTTCTCGGCCGATTCCTCGGCGCTCATGATGTTGATGCGCCAGCCGGTCAGCTCGGACGCCAGGCGCACGTTCTGGCCGCCGCGGCCGATCGCGATCGCGAGGTTCTCCTCGTCGACCACCACGTCCATCGCGTGCTTCTCCTCGTCGACGACGATCGACTGCACGTTGGCCGGCGCGAGCGCACCGATGACGAACTGGGCCGGGTCCTCCGACCACAGCACGATGTCGACCCGCTCGCCGGCCAGCTCGTTGGTCACCGCGTTCACGCGCGAGCCGCGCACGCCGACGCAGGTGCCGATCGGGTCGACGCGCTTGTCGTGCGACACCACGGCGATCTTGGCGCGGCTGCCGGCGTCGCGGGCGCAGCTCTTGATCTCGAGCAGGCCCTGCTCGATCTCCGGTACCTCCTGGCGGAACAGCTCGATCATGAAGCCCGGCGCCGAGCGCGACAGCATGATCTGCGGGCCGCGCTGCGTGGTGTCGACCTCGGTGATGAAGGCGCGCACGCGGTCGCCGGTGCGCAGGTTCTCCTTGGCGATCATCTCGCTGCGCTTCAGGCGGCCTTCGACGCGGCCGCTCTCGACGATCAGGTCGCCCTTGTCGAGGCGCTTGACGGTGCCGACGAAGATCTTGTCGCCGCGCGACAGGAAGTCGTTGAGCAGCTGCTCGCGCTCGGCGTCGCGGATCTTCTGCAGGATCACCTGCTTGGCGGCCTGCGCGCCGATGCGGCCGATCGACACCGACTCGATCTGCTCCTCGATGTAGTCGCCTTCCTCGATGTCGGGGATCTGCTCCTGGGCCTCGAAAAGCAGGATCTCGGAATCGGGCAGCTGCAGGCCGGCCTCGTTCGGCACCACATGCCATCGGCGGAAGGTCTCGTACTCGCCGGTGTCGCGGTCGACGGCCACACGGATGTCGGCCTCGCCGCCCTGCAGCTTCTTGCTGGCCGAGGCGAGCGCCGCCTCGACCGCACCGAACACGACCTCGAGCTCGACGCCCTTCTCGCGGGCGATCGCATCGACGAAATCCAACAGATCCCGGTTCATTCTTCGTGACCTCCATGTTCCTGTGCCGCCGCTTCCACCGGGCCGCCGGCCCGTCGCGTGCGGCCCTTGAAGTCCAGCACCGGCACCAGCCGGGCCTCGCGGACCTCGTCGAGCGTGAATCCCAGGACCTGATCGTCCTTGCCATCGTTGAAATGCAGCGCCCAGCCCGCGCCGTCGCCGCGACCGTCGAGGCGCAGCACGCCCTGGTACTTCTTGCGGCCCTGGAAGGCCATCTTGAGCGTCAGGTCGATGCGCTCGCCGTCGAAGCGCTCGAAGTCGGCCGCCTTCTTCAGCGGCCGGTCCAGCCCCGGCGACGACACCTCGAGCCGGCTGTAGTCGCAGCCCTCGACCTCGAGCACGTACTGCAGCTGGCGCGTGACCTTCTCGCAATCGTCGACGGTGACCGACTCGCCGGACGGACCGCCGGCGTCGGTGTCGTAGGCCCGGCCGGGCACCCGGTCGATGAAGGCGCGCAACAGGCCCTGCGAGCCGCGCTCGCAGTCCACCAGCTCGTAACCGAGCCCGGTGACAGTCTTCTCGACCGCCGATTGCCAGTTCACCAACGCCATGCCGGATGCGAGGTCAGGGTTTGCCGGGCGCGACCCGGGCCGAAATTGCCACCGAAGAGAATCGACCAAAAAAAAAGGGCTGGAATCCCCGGCCCAATTTCTGGTCTAGCGAAGCGCGCATTGTAGCGCCGCTGCGGCCTACCGGCAAGCTCGGCCGGTGTCAATAGCGCCGGGCGCGGCGGCCGGCGTGCCAGAATTTCGTCTCCTGTCCCCGCTTTGGAGCCGCCATGGGCTTTCTTGCCGGCAAGCGCCTGCTGATCACCGGCCTCTTGTCCAACCGCTCGATCGCCTACGGCATCGCCAAGGCCTGCCACCGCGAGGGGGCCGAACTGGCGTTCAGCTACGTCGGCGAGCGCTTCAAGGGCCGGATCGTCGACTTCGCCAAGGAGTTCGGCTCCGAGCTGATCTTCGACTGCGACGTTGCCGACGACGCCCAGATCCAGGCCATGTTCGACGGCCTCGGCGAGGCTTGGCCGAGCTTCGACGGCTTCGTGCACTCGATCGGCTTCGCGCCGCGCGAGGCGATCGCCGGCGACTTCCTCGATGGCCTCTCCCGCGAGGCCTTCCGGATCGCCCACGACATCTCGTCCTACAGCTTCCCGGCGATGGCCAAGGCCGCCGCGCCGCGGCTGTCGGACAAGGCCGCGCTGCTGACGCTGACCTACCTCGGCAGCGACCGCGTCGTGCCCAACTACAACACCATGGGCCTGGCCAAGGCCTCGCTGGAGGCCAGCGTGCGCTACCTCGCCGCGAGCCTGGGTGGCCGCGGCGTCCGCGTCAACGGCATCTCGGCCGGGCCGATCAAAACGCTGGCGGCCAGCGGCATCAAGGGCTTCGGCAAGATCCTCGAGGTCGTCGAGCACAACGCGCCGCTGCGTCGCAACGTGACGATCGACGACGTCGGCAACGTCGCGGCCTTTCTGCTGAGCGATCTCGCCGCCGGGGTGACGGCCGAGATCACCTACGTGGATGCCGGCTTCAGCCGTGTGGCCAGCGGGATGAGCGAAGCCTGAGTCAGGCGGCCACGCAGTCCACGTAGTAGCGCCGCGCGCCGTCCTCGGTTTCCTGCTCGACCAGGCCGTGCACGTCGGTGTCGAAGCCGGGGAAGCGCTTGTTGAAGTCGCGCGTGAAGCGCAGATAGTCGACGATCTTCCGGTTGAAGCGCTCGCCCGGGATCAAGAGGGGGATGCCCGGCGGATACGGCGTCAGCAGCGAGGTCGTGATGCGCCCTTCCAGCGCCTCGATCTCGACGCGCTCGGTCTTGCGGTGCGCGATGTGGGCGTAGGCCTCGCTGGGCTTCATCGCCGGCTGCAGGTCGGACAGATACATATCGGTGGTCAGTCGAGCGATGTCGCCGGCCATGTAGGCCTCGTGGATCGCCTGCGCCAGGTCGCGCAGGCCCATGCGCTCGTAGCGCGGGTGGGCGGCGCAGAACTCCGGCAGGATGCGCCACAGCGGTGCGTTCTTGTCGTAGTCGTCCTTGAACTGCTGCAGCGCCGTCAGCATCGTGTTCCAGCGGCCCTTGGTGATGCCGATCGTGAACATGATGAAGAAGGAATAGAGGCCCGTCTTCTCGACCACCACGCCGTGCTCGGCCAGGAACTTGGTGACGATCGAGGCCGGGATGCCGGTCTTGGCGAACTTGCCCGCCACGTCCAGGCCCGGCGTGACGATCGTCGCCTTGATCGGATCGAGCATGTTGAAGCCGGGCGCCAGGTCGCCGAAGCCGTGCCACCGGGCGTCGGCCTTGATCATCCAGTCCTCGGGCTTGCCGATGCCGTCCTCGGTCAGCTTGTCCGGGCCCCAGACCTTGAACCACCAGTCCTGCTTGCCGAACTC
>CAYLKR010000234.1:0-3631 GCA_964384225.1 uncultured Methylibium sp. | reverse complement strand
GGCCTCGACCCGCGCCGCACCAGCCGCACGCTGATCCTCGAGGACGGCATGCCGATCCATCTGGCGCCCTACAGCGACCCGACGGCGCACTACGGCACGCCGCTCGAGCGCATCGGCCGCATCGAGGTGATCAAGGGCTCGGGACAGATCGTCCACGGCCCGCAGACGGTGGGCGGGGTGATCAACTTCGTGACGAAGCCGGTGCCGCGCAGCTTTGCCGGCGAGGTCGAGCTCGCGGCGGGCACGCGCAGCTACAGCCGTGCGAACGCCAGCGTCGGCAGCGGCGGCGATTGGGGCGGCTGGCTGCTCAGCGCCGCCCAGCGCCAGGGCGATGGCGCACGCGACGGCAGCCGCCACCGCATCCGCGACGCCGAGATCAAGACCGAGTTCGACCTGAGCGAGAGCCAGTCGCTGCGGCTCAAGCTCGGCTACTACGAGGAAGATTCCAACTTCGGCGAAGGCGGCCTGGACCAGGCGCGCTTCGACGCCAACCCCTTCCAGAACGCCTTCCGCAACGACAAGTTCGAGCTCGAGCGCACCGCCTTCCAGGCCGTGCACACGCTGGCGTTCTCGCCCACGGCCAGGCTCGCGACGCAGGTCTACTACCAGCAGGTCGACCGTGCCTCCTACCGCCAGCTCGACGCGGTGGTCGAGGCCGAGGCCGGAATCGAGGACGGCGAGTTCGAGGCCGAGAAGGAGCGCGAGGAGCTGCGCTGGGACGAGGTCGGCGCCGACGGCAGCGGCATCGTCGCGAGCTGTCCCGAGGGCATCGACTACTCGGTGCCGAACGGCTGGGAGCAGTTTGCCGCGTCCTGCGGCAACCAGATGCGCCCGCGCAGCTACGAGTTCTACGGCATCGAGCCGCGCCTGGAGCTCACGCACCAGCTCCTCGGCGTGCGCGGCGAGCTGATCGCCGGCGTGCGGCTGCATCAGGAGAAGATCAACCGCAAGCGCTACAACGGCGCCTTCGCCACGGCGCGCGAGGATTCACCGGGCACCGGCCTGCGCGACGAGTTCGACATCGAGACCGATGCCTTCGCCGCCTACGTGCAGAACACCTTCTATGTCGGCGACTTCTCGATCACGCCGGGCCTGCGCTACGAGAACTACCGCCAGAAGAACCGCATCACGCAGGACGAGTTCGCGCCGGTCGACCCGGCGGTGACGACCTCGCAGCGCAACAGCAAAGTGCTGCCGGGCCTGGGCCTGACCTGGTTCGGGCTGCCGAACACGACGGTGTTCGCCGGCATCCACCGCGGCATCGCGCCGCCGCGGCCCGACGCCAACCTGCCGCCCGGCGACGAGGACCTGCAGAAGGTCGATCCGGAGATCAGCACCAACATCGAGATCGGCCTGCGCAGCACGCCGCGCGCCGGAGTGCAGGTCGAGGCGACGCTGTTCCAGATCGACTTCAAGAACCAGATCCTGCCGGGCTATGCGGTCGGCCTCGGCCAGACCTTCGCCAACGGCGGCGAGAGCCTGAACCGCGGCGTCGAGCTGGCCGGCCGGATCGACTTCGCGAAGGTCGTCGGCGGCAGCCACAACCCCTACCTGACGGCGAGCTGGACCCACACCGCCACCGCGCGCTTCGACAGCGACCTGCTGACGCCCGACTTCGCCCCCGGCGAGGACGAGACCGAGGAGCTGGCGAACGCGCGCGGCAATCGTTTGCCATACTCGCCGAAGAACCTGCTGTCGCTCGCGCTCGGCTTCGAGCATGCCTCGGGCTGGGACGCGCGGCTGGGCCTCACGCATGTCAGCCGCCAGTTCACCGATGCGCTCAACACGCGCGCGCCGGCGGCCGACGGCCAGTCGGGGGTCATCCCGAGCTACACGGTGTTCAATGCCTCGGTCAACTACCGGTTGCCGAGCCAGGGCGTGACGCTGTACGCCGGCGCCACCAACCTGTTCGACAAGACCTACCTGGTCAGCCGCGTCAACGGCGCCTTCGCCGGCATGCCGCGCCAGCTCTACGCCGGGGCGCGCATCACCTTCTGAGCATGATGGCAATGACCCCGACCGCGCCGCGGCGCTACGCCGACCTGTCGATCGCGCTGCACTGGGCGATGCTGCTGCTGATCGCGCTGACCTACGCCTTCACCGAGCTGCGCGTGCTGTTCGAGCGCGGCACGCCGGAGCGCGACTTCCTGCGTGCGGCGCACTTCAGCTGCGGGTTGCTGGTGCTGGGGCTGGCGCTGCTGCGGCTTGGCGTGCGCCTGGCCAAGGACACGCCACCGATCACGCCGCCGCCGCCGGCGTGGCAGCGCTGGGCGGCGCGCGCATCGCATGCGCTGCTGTACGCCTTCATGATCGGCATGCCGTGCCTCGCGCTGGTGTTCATGGGCCTGCGCGGCGACGCGGTGATCTTCTTCGGCCTCGAGCTGCCGCCGCTGGTGGGTGAAGACAAGGAACTCGGCAAGGTGCTGCGCGGCTGGCACGGCGACATCGGCCGTGCGGTCTACGCGTTGATCGCGCTGCATGCCGCCGCCGCGATCTGGCACCACCGCGTTCGGCGCGACGACACGCTGCGGCGCATGCTGCCGCAGCGCTGAGTCGGCCCGCGGCTCAGGCGAACGCCGCCTTCACCGTGCCGAGGCCTTCGAAGCGGGCGCTGAACACCTGTCCGGCCTGTGCCGCGAAGGCGCGCGTCAGCCCGCCAGTGAGCACGATCGATCCGGCCGGCACCGAAAGGCCACGTGGCGCCAGGAAGCCGGCCAGCCAGGCCAGGGCCAGCAGCGGGTCGCCCATCGCCGCGCCGCCATGGCCCTCGTCGAGCAGCTGCCCATCGGCGTGCAGCGCCACGGCGACCACGGCGAGGTCGATGTCGTCGCGCCAGGGCAGAGCGTCGCCGAGCACGAAGCCGGCGCTCGAGCTGTTGTCGGCGATGTTGTCGACGATCGTGAAGCGGTACTCGGGGTAGCGCGTGTCGACGATCTCCAGCGCCGGCAGCACGGCGTCGAGGTGGTGCGACACGCTGGCGCGGTCGTGGCCGGCGCCGGCCAGCTCGCGGCCCAGCCGCAGCGCGATCTCGGGCTCGACGCGCGGATGGATCAGCCGCGCGCAGTCGATCGGCGCGCCGTCCACCGCGAGGCGGTGCTGCTCGGTCAGCACGCCGTAGTTCGGGTTGGCGATGCCCATCTGCTCGCGCATCGCGGCGCTGGTGTAGCCGAGCTTGAAGCCGACGGCCGGCGCGCCGCGGCGGCGCAGCGTCGCGGCCTGGATCGCGTAGGCGTCGGCCTCGTCGAGGGCCGGGAAGCCCGCGCTGAGCAGCGCGGTGGGCCGGCGTGTGCGTTCGGCCTGCCACAGCCGCTCGGAGCAGGTGTCGATGATGTCGTCGCCGGTCGCCATGTGTCCTCCGCAGCCCATGAAAATGGCCCGCCGAAGCGGGCCTTCAGACTAGCGCGAAACCGCTCAGCGCGTCACGGCCGGCAGCAGCGGCACGATCAGCAGCGCGACGATGTTGATGATCTTGATCAGCGGGTTGACGGCCGGGCCGGCGGTGTCCTTGTAGGGGTCGCCCACGGTGTCGCCGGTCACCGCGGCCTTGTGGGCTTCGCTGCCCTTGCCGCCGTGGTTGCCGTCCTCGATGTACTTCTTGGCGTTGTCCCAGGCGCCGCCGCCGGTGCACATG
>CAYLKR010000233.1:0-3640 GCA_964384225.1 uncultured Methylibium sp. | reverse complement strand
CATGAGCCTCGCGCCGCATGTGCTGATGGGCTCGCGCGACGGCCAGCGCATGGGCGACTGGAAGATGGTCGACTCGATGATCAACGACGGCCTGTGGGACGTCTACAACCAGTACCACATGGGCATCACGGCCGAGAACGTGGCCAAGAAGTACGGCATCACGCGCGAGGAGCAGGACGCCTTCGCGCTGGCCTCGCAGATGAAGGCGGCGGCGGCCCAGGACGCCGGCAAGTTCAAGGACGAGATCGTCCCGTTCAGCATCGCGCAGAAGAAGGGCGACCCGATCGTCTTCGCGGCCGACGAGTTCCTGAACCGCAAGAGCAGCGCCGAAGGCCTAGCCGGCCTGCGCCCGGCCTTCGACAAGGCGGGCGGCGTGACCGCCGGCAATGCCTCGGGCATCAACGATGGCGCCGCCGCGGTGCTGGTGATGAGCGCCGCCAAGGCCGACCAGCTCGGCCTGAAGCCGATGGCGCGCATCGCCTCCTACGCGAGCTCGGGCCTGGACCCGGCGATCATGGGCATGGGCCCGGTGCCGGCCAGCCAGACCGCGCTCGCGCGCGCCGGCTGGAAGGCCGCCGACCTCGACCTGCTCGAGATCAACGAGGCCTTCGCGGCCCAGGCCTGCGCGGTCAACAAGGAAATGGGCTGGGACACCAGCAAGATCAACGTCAACGGCGGGGCGATCGCGATCGGCCACCCGATCGGCGCTTCGGGCTGCCGCATCCTCGTCACGCTGCTCCACGAGATGCAGCGGCGCAACGCCAGGAAGGGCATCGCCTCGCTGTGCATCGGCGGCGGCATGGGCGTGGCATTGACCGTCGAGCGCTGACCCGGGCGAACCCGCTTGACCGCGGCGGCGCGGTCACCGCACGCTAGCACCCGGGCCGGACGCCGCGCCGGCCCCCACACGACAACACCAGGAGCACGAGCATGAGCAAGAAAGTCGCCTACGTCACCGGAGGCATGGGAGGCATCGGGACGGCGATCTGCCAACGCCTGCACAAGGATGGCTACAAGGTCATCGCCGGCTGCGGGCCGAGCCGCGACCACAAGAAGTGGATCGACGAGCAGGCGGCGCTGGGCTACACCTTCTACGCCTCGGTCGGCAACGTCGCGGACTGGGACTCGACCGTCGAGGCCTTCAAGGCCGTCAAGGCCGAGCACGGCAACGTCAGCATCCTGGTGAACAACGCCGGCATCACCCGCGACGGCATGTTCCGCAAGATGAGCAAGGCCGACTGGGACGCGGTGATCAGCACCAACCTCGACAGCCTGTTCAACGTCACCAAGCAGGTGATCGACGAGATGACCGACGCCGGCTGGGGCCGCATCATCAACATCTCCTCGGTCAACGGCGAGAAAGGCCAGTTCGGCCAGACCAACTACTCGGCCGCGAAGGCCGGCATGCACGGCTTCACGATGGCGCTGGCGCAGGAAGTCGCCAGCAAGGGCGTAACGGTCAACACCGTGAGCCCGGGCTACATCGGCACCGACATGGTCAAGGCGATCCGCCAGGACGTGCTCGACAAGATCGTCGCGACGATCCCGGTCAAGCGTCTGGGCACGCCGGAGGACATCGCCTCGATGGTGTCCTGGGTGGCGTCGGAAGAGTCGGGCTTCGCGACCGGCGCCGACTTCTCGGTGAACGGCGGCCTGCACATGGGCTGACCGGCGGTCGTCCGCCCACGACGAAGGCGGGCCACGGCCCGCCTTTTCTCATGCTGCCGGCGGTGCGCCTCAGCCGCGCACGCGCTCCTCGACCGCTGCCAGCCGCTCCAGTGCCGCGCAGACCTCGGCGAAGGAGCCGCCGATCGCCCCGCGGCGCCGGTCCTGGGGGTCGAGCGTCATCCAGAAGCGGCGCGCCGCCCGGCGGGCTGCCGGCACCGACGGCCCGGCCACTGCGGCGCGGAAGGGCGTCACCGGCCGGCTGGCGGCGGGCTGCGGCAGCCGGCCACTGCGCACCGGCGGGCGCCGGAAGGCGACCGCGGCCGCCGGTGCCGCGGCGTCGAAGCTCGTCATCCACCACCGCCGCAGCGGGTTCCACAAAAGCGTGACCATTTCGAATCTCCTTGCAGGAAGTTCGACAGGATTGGGTTGTGCCGGAGCGTCCCGCGGGATCGCGCCATGTGGCGCCGATGCCCGTCACCCGCGGGAGCCGACGAAGCTTCAGCCGGGTGGGGCGCTCCCGCGGGGCTGCCGTGCCTGGTGGGCGCCGAGCTGGCCGTAGACGCGCTTGCGCTCGGCGGTGTAGTGCCACCAGGGCGCTGCCGTGGCACCGCGCATGAAGTCGACCGCGGCCAGGAAGGTGTCGAGGACACAGGGATCCTGGCGTTGGCCGCTGTGCTCGCACAGCATGCGGTAAAGCTGGTAGGCGTCCTGGCGGGCGAGTTGCTCGGGGCGCTCGATGCCGATGGCGCGCAGGTCGGCGGCGAGCGAGGGGCCGATGTTCGGGATCTGCTCGAGGGCGTGGCAGGCGTGCGCGGTCGGCGCCTTGGCGCGGAAACGGGACGGGTTGGCCTGGCCCATGGCGGCGCTCACATCAGCATGGTGTTGCGGATCAGCCCGACCGCGAGGCCCTCGATCGCGAACGGACCGCTGCCTTCGGTGACGACCAGGGTCTCGAACTCGGGGTTCTCGGGGATCAGCTCGATCGTGCCGCGCACGCGACGGAAGCGTTTGACCGTCACATCGTCGCCAAGGCGGGCGACGACGATCTGGCCATTCTTGGCGTCGCTCGCCTTCTGCACGGCGAGCAGGTCGCCGTCGAGGATGCCGGCGTCGCGCATGCTCATGCCGCGCACCTTGAGCAGGTAGTCGGGGCGGCGCGGGAACATGCTGGCCTCGACCGCGTAGCTCTGGTCGATGTGCTCCTGCGCGAGGATGGGGCTGCCGGCGGCGACGCGGCCCACCAGCGGCAGCATCAGTTGCGACAGGCTGGGCAGCGGCAGGCTGAACTGCTTGTGGCGCTGCTCGTTCAGCGAGCGCAATGTGTCAGACTGAAGTCGGATGCCGCGCGAGGTGCCGCCGACGAGTTCGATCACGCCCTTGCGGGCCAGGGCCTTCAGGTGCTCCTCGGCGGCGTTGGCGGAGCGGAAGCCCAGCTCGGCGGCGATCTCGGCGCGCGTCGGCGGCGAGCCGCTGCGCTGGATGGCGCTCTGGATCAGCTCGAGGATCTGCTGCTGGCGGGCGGTGAGTTTGGGGGCGTCTTCCACGCGAGGCTCCTGGCCGGCGAGGCCGGCGCGTCTCTGGAAATTTATCCAGTAACTGTAGTTTTATCCAGTTCCATCTCAAATGCAAGCCTCCACCGTTGTCATCCTCGCCACCGGCGGCACGATCGCCGGCACCGCCGTGTCGGCCGCCGACACCGTGGGTTACCGCTCGGCGCAGCTCGGCGTGGACGCACTGATCGCCGCGGTGCCGGGGCTTGCCGGCCAGCCGATCGAGGCCGAGCAGGTGGCCCAGATCGACAGCAAGGACATGGATGCCGCGGTATGGCGCGCGCTCGCCGCGCGGGCGGCGGCGCATCTCGCGCGGCCGGAGGTGGCCGGCATCGTCGTCACCCACGGCACCGACACGCTGGAGGAGACCGCCTACCTGCTGCAGCGCGTGCTGGCGCCGGCCAAGCCGCTGGTGCTGACCG
>CAYLKR010000232.1:0-3705 GCA_964384225.1 uncultured Methylibium sp. | reverse complement strand
GTCTACCACGGCAAGCTCGGCAGCCAGGGCGAGCGCAGCGAGCGCGTCGGCGCGATCGCCCATGCCATCGTCAACCAGCTGCGCATGGCCACGGTGCCGTTCACGGTCGAGGCCAAGGACGAGTTCGACGTGCTCGACGGCAAGGTCCGCGAGGCCGCGCGGCTGGCCAAGACCGACTTGCTGACCGACATGGTCGGCGAGTTCCCCGAGCTGCAGGGCGTGATGGGCGGCTACTACGCGCGCCACGAGGGCCTGCGCGACGGCGTGGCGATCGCGATCGAGGACCACTACAAGCCGCGCTTCGCCGGTGATGCGCTGCCGCGCAACCACACCGGCACCGTGCTGGCGCTGGCCGACAAGCTGGAGACGCTGGTCGGCCTGTTCGGCATCGGCCAGCTGCCCACCGGCGACAAGGACCCCTTCGCGCTGCGCCGCCACGCGCTGGGCGTGATCCGCATCCTGATCGAGAAGAACCTGCCGCTGGCCTTGGGCGAGCTGATCGCCGCGGCCGAGGCCGCCTTCGCACCCGAGCACCGCAGCGTGCCGGCGGCCGGCCCGCTGGGCGCCTTCTTCGGCGACCGGCTGGCCGTCGCGCTGCGCGATCAGGGCTACAGCGCACAGGAGGTCGAGGCCGTGCTGGCGCTCGCGCCGCAGCGCCTGGGCGACGTGCCCAAGCGCCTGGCTGCCGTGCGTGCCTTCGCCGCGCTGCCCGAGGCGCCCGCGCTGGCGGCGGCCAACAAGCGCGTCGGCAACATCCTGAAGAAGGCCGAGGGCGCGGTCGAGGCCCGCGTCGACGCCGCGCTGCTGAAGGAGCCGGCCGAGGCGGCGCTGGCCGCCGCGCTGGCCGCCACCGCGCCGCAGGCCGACGCGGCCTTCGACCGCGGCGACTACACGGCGTCGCTGCAGGCGCTGGCGGCGCTGAAGGGCCCGGTCGATGCCTTCTTCGACGCGGTGATGGTCAACGCCGACGACGCCGCGCTGCGCGCCAACCGGCTGGGCCTGCTCGCGACGCTGCATGCGGCGATGAACCGCGTCGCCGACCTCTCCAAGCTGGCGGCATGAGGCAGCCTCATTCAACACGGCGGGCCGAGCGCCGGGCCGCTCCCAAGCCGGGCCGCATCCCCTCGGGGGATCGGCCGACGTACCCGTCGGACGAGGGGTGGTCATGAAGCTCGTCATCCTCGACCGCGACGGCACGATCAACGTCGACCGTGACGACTACGTCAAGTCGCCCGAGGAGTGGGAGCCCATCCCCGGCGCGCTGGAGGCGGTCGCGCGCCTGAACCATGCCGGCTGGCATGTGGTGCTGGTCACCAACCAGTCGGGCCTGGGCCGCGGCCTGTTCGACATGGCGACGCTCAACGCGATGCACATGAAGATGAACCGTGCGCTGGCGGCGGTCGGCGGGCGGGTGGATGCGGTGTTCTTCTGCCCGCATGCGCCGGAGGAGGCCTGCACCTGCCGCAAGCCGCTGGCGGGGCTGTTCGAGCAGATCCGCGAGCGCTACGGCGTGTCGCTCAACGGCGTGCCGGCGGTCGGCGACAGCCTGCGCGACCTGCAGGCCGCAGCCGCCTTCGGCTGCGAGACCCACCTGGTGCGCACCGGCAAGTGCGCGACCATGGGCCCGGCCGAGATCGCCGCGATGCTGGCCGCCGTGCCCGGCACACGGGTGCACGACGACCTGGCGGCGGCGGCCGAGTTCATCGTGCTGCGCGAGCGCCACGAGAAGGCCGTCGCCAAGGGCCGCGCCGACCCGCCGGACAGCGGCGCGGCACCGCTGCAATGACGTCGGCCTCGGTGGGGTTGCTGGCGCGCGGGCGTTCGGCGCTCTTCCTGCTGTGGATGGGCGTCACCGTGGTGCCGTATGCGATCGCCGCGCTGCTGCTGTCGATCTTCGTGCGCGGCGACCCGGTGTACTGGGTCTGCATCGCCTGGCTGCGCCGCTGCATCTGGGGCGCGCGGGTGATCTGCGGCGTGGACTACCGCGTGCAGGGCATGGAGCGGCTGCCGGCCGCCGACCCGCTGGCGCCGGTGATCCTCTGCCCCAAGCACCAGAGCACCTGGGAGACCTTCGCCTTCCCGACGCTGATGTCGCACCCGCTGTGCTACGTGTTCAAGCGCGAGCTGCTCTACATCCCCTTCTTCGGCTGGGCGATCGGACGGCTGGACATGATCCACATCGACCGCAGCCGCCGTACCGAGGCCTGGAACAAGGTCGCCGAGCAGGGCCGGCGCTACATGGCCAAGGGCCACTGGGTCATCATGTTCCCGGAGGGCACGCGCACGCCGCGCGGCAGCCAGGGGACGTACAAGAGCGGCGCCACCCGGCTCGCGGTGACCACCGGCGTGCCGGTGGTGCCGATCGCGGTGACCTCGGCGCGCTGCTGGCCGCGCAAGAGCTTCGTGCTGCGCCCGGGCGTGATCGACGTGTCGATCGGCCACCCGATCCCCAGCGTGGGCCGAGAGCCCGACGAACTGATGCGCGAGGTCGAGGCCTGGATCGAGGCCGAGATGCGCCGCCTCGACCCCGAGGCCTACGCGGCCGGGTGAGGGCCGACACGCCATGAAGCGCTGGCTCGCGCTGCTGTCGATGGCGGTCGCGGGCTGGGCCGTGGCGGCCGACGGGCTGCGCGTCGTCGACGACGCGCAGTTCGCGCTGGTCGGCGTGGACCTGATCGACGGCACCGGCGCGCCGCTGAAGCCCGACATGACGGTCCTGGTGCGCGACGGCCGCATCGCTGCCGTCGGCCCGCGCGTCGCGACGCCGCTGCCCGAGGGCGTGCGCGCGATCGAGCTCGCCGGCCACGTGCTGACGCCCGGCTTCGTGCTGATGCACGAGCACCTGTTCTACCCGGTCTCGTATTCGCCGCGCGGCTTCGCCTACACCGCCGTCGGCAGCGCCTTCGAGACCTTCCCGGCGCTCTACCTCGCCGGCGGCGCGACGACGGTACGCACCGCCGGATCGGTGTCGCCGTTCGCGGACCTGAACACCCGCCGCGCGATCGCCGACGGCCACCTGCCCGGCCCCGAGCTGCTGCTGACCGCGCCCTACGTCGACGGCCCGCAGCCGACCTTCATGGTGATGCCCGGCCTGCGCAGTGCCGACGAGGTGCGGCGCTTCGTTCGCCACTGGGCCGGCGCGGGCCTGGACGGGTTCAAGGCCTACATGGGCCTGCCGCCGGAGCTGCTGGCGCCGCTGGTCGAGGAAGCGCATGCGCAGGGCGCCAAGGTGACGGGTCATCTGTGCGCGACGAGCTACGAGGAGGCCGCGAACGCCGGCATCGACAACCTCGAGCACGGCTTCTGGGGCGCGACCGACTTCATGGCCGCGCGCACGCCGGGGCGCTGCGACTTCGGCGCCGCGCTGGCGTCGATCGCCGCGCTGCGCCCGGACGACCCGCGCATCGACCGCCTCATCGGCCTGCTCGTCGCGCGCGGTGTGGCGATCACGTCGACGCCGGCGGTGCTCGAGCCCTTCGACGGCAGCGAGGCCGAACTCGCGACCGTGGCCGACGGCCTGCAGGTGCTCGCACCGGCGCTGCGCGACGCGGTGGTGGCCGGTGCGCGCGAGCGCGCCGCGCGCCGCGGTGCCGCCGAGCGGGCGCGCGAGCGTGCGCTGTTCGACAGGATGCTGCAGCTCGAGCGCCGCTTCGCCGCCGCCGGCGGCCTGCTGATGCTGGGCACCGACCCGACCGGCGACGGCCA
>CAYLKR010000231.1:0-3759 GCA_964384225.1 uncultured Methylibium sp. | reverse complement strand
TGCCGCCGGCCGTGCACATCCGCGACAACCTCGAGCTGCGCCCCAGCATGTACCGCCTGACGCTGCGCGGTGCGGTGATCGGCGAGGGCGAGGCCTTCCCCGGCATGCTGCTGGCGATCAACCCCGGCCAGGTCAGCACCAGGCTGATCGGCACCGCCACCACCGACCCGGCCTTCGGCCTGCCCGCCACCTGGATCGAGGAACGCCAGCGCGAAGCGGCGCAAATGGCGGGCTACACGGTGGTTGATTGCTCGACCGTCGTGGCGACCCACCTTTCACACTTGATGCAAGTGAATGCAGCCCGTCTGCTGGGCCGCGTGGAGACGCAGCAGCTGGTCGAGCATGTGACGAAGTTGGCACCCAAACTCATCGAAGACGTGGTCCCCAAGATGGTCCCGATCGCCGCGCTGCAAAAGCTCCTCCAGCTGCTGCTGGAAGAGGGTGTGCACATCCGCGACATGCGTTCGGTGGTCGAGGCGCTGGCCGAGCACGTGGGCGCCAACGCCGCGCTCGCCAACGACCCGCAGGAGCTCGCCCGCCGCATCCGCGTGGCGCTCGCCCCGGCCATCGTCCAGCAGATCTACGGGCCGGCCAAGGAGCTGGACATCATCGCCATCGAGCCCGAGCTCGAGCGCCTGCTGACCCAGGCCCTGACCTCGCCGCACGGCCCGATGCTCGACCCCGGCATGGCCGACACCCTGACCCGCCACGCCGCCGAATCGGCGCAGCGCCAGGAGAACCTCGGCCTGCCCGCCTGCCTGCTGGTGCCCGACGCGATCCGCATGCCGGTCGCCCGCCTGCTCAAGCGCGCCGCGCCACGGCTGCGCGTGCTCTCGCACAGCGAGATCCCCGACACCCATTCCATCCGCATCGGCTCCGTGATCGGCGCCGCCGCCTGACCATTCCAGACCGCCTCCCCGGAGCCTCGCCATGAACTTCCAGCGCTACACCGGCAAGACCTCGCGCGACGCGATGGTGAAGGTGCGGACCGCGCTCGGCGCCGACGCCGTGGTGCTGTCCACCAAGCCCTGCGCCGAAGGCGTGGAGATCCTCGCGATGGCGCCCGGCGCACTCGCCGCGATGGAGCGCGAGGCCGAGCAGGCGCCGCAGGCCGCGCCGCGCGCCGCCGCGCGCCCGGCGCCGGCGCGCCCCGGCGAGGTCGAGGCCGATGTCGAGCAGCTGTCGATGAGCACGCTGTCCTTCCAGGACTACGTGCGCGAGCGCATGCTGAGGAAGCGCGACGAGGCGCTGCGCGCCGAGGCCCGTGCCGACCTGCGCGTGCCGCCCCTGCGCGAGCCGGCGCTGGCCGCCGAAGACAGCCCCGCCGACAGCGTGGCCCAGCGCCTCGCGCAGCGCAGCGCCCAGCAGCCGAGCGCCGCGCCGCGCGTGCCGCCGGTGCTGCGCGAGGCGATCGCCTATCCGGAGCCGGTCGCGCCCGCCGCGCCGCAGGTCGACATGGCGATGATGAACGAGCTGCGCTCGATGAAGGGCCTGATCGAGGAGCGCTTCGGCGCCCTGGCCTTCATGGAGAAGCTGCAGCGCCAGCCGGCGCAGGCGCGGCTGACGCAGAAGCTGCTGGACTGCGGCTTCTCGCCGGTGCTGATCAGGAAGCTGGTCGAAGGCCTCGGCGCCGAGGTGGCCGACGAGCAGGCCTGGGCCGCCGGCATCCTGGAGCGCAACCTGCTGACCGGCGAGCACGACCAGGCGCTGGAGGACCAGGGCGGCGTGTTCGCGCTGATCGGCTCCACCGGCGTCGGCAAGACCACCTCGACGGCCAAGCTGGCGGCCGCCTTCGCGGCCAAGCATGGCGCGTCCAACCTCGGCCTGATCACGCTCGACGCCTACCGCGTCGCCGCGCACGAGCAGCTGCGCGCCTACGGCCGCATCCTCGGTGTGCCGGTGCACACGGCGCACGACCGCACTGCGCTGGAGGACCTGCTGGACCTGCTGTCGGCCAAGAAGATGGTGCTGATCGACACCGCCGGCGTGGCGCAGCGCGACGCCCGCACCAAGGAGCTGCTCGAGATGCTGGCGCACCGTTCGATCGCCAAGCTGCTGGTCGTCAACGCCGCCTCGCAGGGCGAGACGATCGACGACGTGATGATTTCCTACCGCGCCGCGGCCTGCAAGGGCATCGTGCTGAGCAAGCTCGACGAGGCCGTGAAGCTCGCGCCGGCGCTCGACGCGGTGATCCGCCATCGCCAGAAGATCGTCGCCGTGGCCAACGGCCAGCGCGTGCCCGAGGACTGGCACCGCCTGTCGGCCCAGGCGCTGGTGCACCGCGCGATGCGCGGCGGCGGCAGCCCGGCCTACCGCTTCGATGCCGCCGACATGAACCTGGTGTTCGCCGCGCCGCAGGCCGGCGCACGCGCCGCCGCCCTGTGAGCGATGCGATGAGCAGCCCCCGCCGCCCCGTCCTGCCGGCCACCGACAGCTGGTTCAACCAGCTCGACGCGCTGCCGTCGACCCGCCGCGCCGAGCCCAGCGACCAGGCCCAGGGCCTGCGCCGCCTCTTCGCCGCGCACACGATGCGCTGCGTGCCGATCGTCTCCAACCCGGCGATCGCCTTCGGTGGCGCGATGCTCGAGCGGCTTTGCACCGCCTACGCCGCGCAGGGCCTGCGCACGCTGGTGGTCGATGCCGGCGAGCGCGCCCGCGCGCCGCGCGAGCTGACGCGCTTCGACCTCGCCGAGGGCATCGAGCCGCTCAGCCCTCAGATCGCCTACCTCGCCGCGCGCGGCCTGCCGCTGCGCTGG
This sequence comes from uncultured Methylibium sp., assembly GCA_964384225.1. GTDB lineage: Bacteria > Pseudomonadota > Gammaproteobacteria > Burkholderiales > Burkholderiaceae_C > Methylibium. The sequence continues at coordinate 1,003 of CAYLKR010000231.1, read as the reverse complement.
GTCGACGCGAGCGGCTCGACCGCCGGCTTCCTGGACGCCGTGGCCGATGCCGCGCCCGACACCGACGTCGTGCTGGTCCACGCCAGCGCCTCCGACCTGGCGCGCCTGTTCGCGCGCCGCGTGCAGGAGGAGCAGGCCACCGCGCTGCGCCCGCTGGTGCTGTGCGACGAGCATGCCGACAGCGTGACCCATGCCTACGCGGCGATCAAGCTGCTGGCCGCCCGCGCCGGGCTGATGGCGCACGACCTGCTGATCAGCGCCGTGCCCGGCTCGAAGCGGGCCGCGCTGGTGGCCGAGCGCGTGGCGCGCTGCGCCGACGGCTTCCTCGGCGCGGTGCTGCACGACTGGGTCGCGGTCGACCCGGCCGAACCGGCCACCGACACCCCTTCGCTCGCGCTGCAGCGGCTGGCGCGCGAGCAGCTCGCCTGCGCGCTGCCGCAGCGCGTCAGCGACAGCGCCTTCGCCGCGCTGGCCACCGATGCCCGCCGCAGCGCGCTGCCCGCCGATGCGCCGCGCGCCGCGCGCTGAACGACGACACCGAACGACCCGAACGCCCACGGAGCCGCTCCCATGTACACCGCCACCGGCCGTCTCGACACCAACGCGATGCTCAAGCAGTACAGCCCGCTGGTGCGCCGCCTCGCGCACCAGATGATCGCCAAGCTGCCGGCCAACGTGGAGATCGACGACCTGATCCAGGTCGGCATGATCGGCCTGGCCGACGCGATGACGCGCTTCGACGCCGGCCAGAACGTGCAGTTCGAGACCTTCGCGACCCAGCGCATCCGCGGCGCGATGCTCGACGAGCTGCGCGGCGCCGACTGGATGAGCCGCGGCAACCGTCGCCAGCAGCGCGAGATCGAGACCGCGCTGCACAAGCTGCAGCAGAAGCTCGGCCGCGCGCCGGCCGAGAGCGAGATCGCCAAGGAGATGGGCCTGGGCCTGGCCGAGTACCAGGAGCTGCTCGGCAAGGTGCGCGGCACCCAGCTCGTCTACCTGGAGG
>CAYLKR010000230.1:2722-3848 GCA_964384225.1 uncultured Methylibium sp. | reverse complement strand
AGTACAACCAGTTCGAGGTCGAGGCCGAGAACATGGGCGACGCGATCAGCTACCTCGAGGACGGCATGCCGGTCGAGGTCGTGTTCTACGACGGCAAGGCGATCTCGGTCGAACTGCCGACCACCGTGGTGCGCGAGATCGAGACCGAGCCCGCCGTCAAGGGCGACACCTCGGGCAAGGTCATGAAGCCGGCCAAGATCGTCGGCACCGGCTTCGAGATCTCGGTGCCGCTGTTCGTCGAGAACGGCGACAAGGTCGAGATCGACACCCGCACGCACGAGTACCGCAAGCGCGTCTGAGCGCGGCCTGCAGCACCCGACGAGGGCACCCCCGGGTGCCCTTTTTCATGGCCTGCCGGTTCTTGGCACCATCACGCCCATGGCCTTCGACTTCGACGCCGCCGTCACCGCGCCCTTCCGCATGCAGCCGGGGCTGCGGCGCGTCGCCGCGGGCGCCCGCACGCTGCACGCCCTCGACCCCGGCTCGGGGCCGTTCGCCGAGAAGCTCGCGGTGCTGCAGCGGGCACCGGGCGACGCGCTGCCGTGCGTGCCCGGCTTCGACCCGCTGCCCGCCTGGCGAGCCCTCGCGCAGGAGGCGCAGCTGCAGTGCCCCGCCGCGCTGGCCGGCGACGGGGACGGCATCGCCGCCCCGGCCCTCGGCTGCCGTCTGAGCTGGGACGGACAGCGCCTGACCGGGTCGCCGGGCGGGCATGCCGCCGCCCACACCGCGCTGGCGTCGCTGCCGCCCGCGCAGCGCGTCGCCGGCCTGCTGAGCCTCGCGCTGCACGAGGACTTCGCGATCGTCGACGGGGATTCGACGGCGCTGTGCGCGCTGGCGGTCTGCGTGCCCTCGCACTGGGCCCCGGCCGAGAAGATCGGCCGTCCTTTCGCCGCCGTGCATGCGCCGGTGGCCGACAACGCGGTGCTGCTCGCCGCCGCGCAGCACCTGATGCAGCTGGTCTGCCGGCCGCAGCGCTGGGAGCGCTTCGTCTGGAACGTCACCGCCCATCCGCACCACGACCAGCACCCCGGGCGCCACGCCCGGCGCGACTGGCCGGCCGACGCCGCGGCGCTGATCGACGCGGCGCACTGGCGCACCGAGCACCAGAGCTTCATCCCGCTGCCCG
>CAYLKR010000230.1:0-2622 GCA_964384225.1 uncultured Methylibium sp. | reverse complement strand
CTGATCGACGCGGCGCACTGGCGCACCGAGCACCAGAGCTTCATCCCGCTGCCCGAGCGCCAGCAGGCGGTTTTCACCATCCACGTCGACGTGCAGCCGCTGGCCCGCGCGATCGACACGCCGGCGCGCGCCGCCGCGCTGCACGCCGCGCTGGCGTCGATGAGCGAGGCGGTGCTCGCCTACCGCCACCTCGCCGTCGCGCGGCCGGCGCTGCTGGCCTGGCTGGCCGCACTCGCGGGTGGCCGGGGCGGCTAGCGTGAAGACGGCGCCGATCGTCGCCGGCCGCATCGAATGGACGGCCGAGGGCCTGCCGCGCTCGCCCGACTTCGGCGACGTCTACCACCCGGCGGCCGGCGCACTCGCGCAGGCGCGGCATGTCTTCCTGGCCGGCAACGCCCTGCCGGGGCGCTGGGCCGGCCGCGAGCGCTTCGTGATCCTCGAGACCGGCTTCGGCCTCGGCAACAACTTCCTCGCGGCCTGGGAGGCGTGGCGCAAGGACGCGCGGCGCTGCGACCGGCTCGTGTTCGTGTCGGTCGAGAAGCATCCGCTGCAGGCCGACGACCTCGTGCGCGCCCACGCCGCCTCGCCGCTGCCCGAGCTCGCGACGGCCTTGTGCGCCGCCTGGCCGCCGCTCGTGCCCGGCCTGCACCCGATCGACTTCGACGGCGGCCGCGTCCAGCTGCTGCTCGGCTTCGGCGATGCGGCGCGGCTGCTGCCGCAGCTCGTGGCGGCGGTCGATGCCTATTTCCTCGACGGCTTCGCACCGGCGAAGAACCCCGAGGCGTGGGAGGCGCAGCTGCTCGCGCGGCTGGGCCGCCTTGCGGCGCCCGGAGCGACCGCCGCGACCTGGAGCGCCGCGCGCGTGGTGCGCGACGGGCTCGCCGCCGCCGGCTTCGAGGTCAGCGCCGCGCCCGGCCAGGGCGGCAAGCGCGACATCACCATCGCACGCCATGTACCGCGCCACCGCCCTGCCCCGCCGCCGGGCGGTTGGCACGAGCACCGCGGGCTGCGTGAGGCGCTCGTCGTCGGCGCCGGCCTGGCCGGCTGCGCGACGGCGTGGGCCCTGGCGCGGCAGGGCTGGGCCTGCCGGGTGATCGACCGCGAACCCGCACCGGCCCTTGCGACCTCGGGCAACGCGGCCGGGCTGGTGCACGGCAGCGTGCACCGCGACGATGGCCCGCACGCGCGCTCCCACCGCGCGGCGGCGTTGCGCACGGCGCGCGTCGCGGCGCCATGGATCGCCGCGGGCGCGGTCCCGGGTGCGCTATCCGGCTGCCTGCGGCTGGACGCACGGGCCAGCCAGGCCGACGCAGAGGTCCTGCTCGCAGCCCAGGCGCTGCCGGCCGGCCATGTGCGCTGGCTGGACCGTGATGCCGCCGCTGCGGCCAGCGGCGTCGCGGTGCCGAGTGGCGGCTGGTGGTTCGGCGACGGCGGCTGGCTCGCGCCGGGCGCCTACGCGCAGGTGCTGCTGGCGGCGTCCGGCGCCGCCTTCCGCCCGCGGCTGGCGATCGACCGGCTGCGCCACGAAGGCGGGCTCTGGCAGGCACTGGATCTCGCCGGCCGGATCGTCGATGCCGCCCCGGTGCTCGTACTTGCCAATGCGCTCGATGCCGCCCGGCTGCTGCCGCCCGGCGCCGCGGCCCTGCCGGTGCGGGCCGTGCGGGGGCAGATCAGCAGCGTCGGCGCCGCCGGGCTGCCGTCACCGAACGTGCCGATCGCCGGCGCCGGCTATGTGCTGCCGGCGCACGACGGCCGGCTGTGGTTCGGCGCGACGACGCAGCACGACGACGACGATCCGTCGCTGCGCGAGGCCGACCACCGCCACAACCTCGCGCAGCTGGCGCGCCTGTGCGGCGACGCCGGCGATGCCGCCGCCCGCCCCTGGAGCGGCCGCGTCGGCTGGCGCGCGGTGACGCCGGACCGGCTGCCGCTGGTCGGCGCCGTGGTCGATGCTGCCGCACTGCCCGGCGCACGCCGCGCCGACCAGCCGCGCTTCGTGCCACGCTTGCGCGACGCGACGAGCGGCCTCTACGTCTTCACCGGCCTCGGCTCGCGCGGCATCGGCTGGGCCGCGCTCGGCGGCGAGTTGCTGGCCTCGTGGATCACCGGGGCACCCTGCCCCCTGGAAGCCGACCTGCGCGACGCGCTCGACCCGGCGCGCCACGCGCTGCGCGAAACCACCCGGGGGTCAAACCGCGTCGTCGAGCAGCGAGAGCTGCGCTGAGGGTGCCGCCGGACGCTGGCGGCGAGGCCGGCCCTCGCGCCCCGGGTGGCGGCTGCCGTGGCGCTTGTAGACGCGCTGCGCCTCCTCGCGCACCCCCGGCGCGGCCTTGCGGCCGTAGATGCGCGCCTTGGCGGCGGCGGTGGCTTCCGCGAGGTCGACCACCGGCGTGGGGTAGTCGCGGCCGATCACGCAGCCGCTGGCCTGCTGCTGCGCCTCATCCATCGTCCAGGGTTCGTGCACGAAGTCGTCCGGCACGCCGCGCAGCTCGGGCAGCCATCGCCGGATGAAGACGCCCTGCGGGTCCTGGTCGCGGCTCTGCTTCAGCGGGCTGTAGATGCGGATGGTGTTGATGCCGGTCACGCCGCTCTGCATCTGCGCCTGCGGCCAGTGGATGCCGG
>CAYLKR010000229.1:0-3898 GCA_964384225.1 uncultured Methylibium sp. | reverse complement strand
TCAGGTCACGATGTAGCTGGCGAAGGCCGCGGCGCCGCCGACCAGGGTGCCGCCGATCAGCACGTTCGCCACGTCGGCCAGGCGGGCACCCTGGAAGATCATCTTGAAGCCGGCCCAGATGATCGCGATGGTCACCACCGCGATCGAGATCGTCACCAGGATCGCGTTGACGTTGCTGACGGTCGTGTTGATCTTGTCGAAGCCCTGGGCGAGGGCGAGCTGCGGCAGCACCAAGGCGGATGCCAGCGCCGGTCCGGCCACCAGTCGGACGGACCGTGCGAGTGAAGCAATCAGGCTCATAAAGCGGACTCCTGAGTTGTCGGGGCCGGCGCTGGTGGCGCCGCAAGGGATCGAGCGCTCGCCACCACCCGGCCGACGTAGCCGTGGCGCATCCCGGTCACGAAGTTGCCGCTGTAGTAGCAGGACAGGGCCCGGCGCAGGGCCGTCTGCGGCTCGGCCTGGGGCAGCGCGCGCTGGTAGCACTCGGCGAGCACCGCCTGCATCGCCGTCAGGCTGGTGCAGGGATCGAGCGCGGTCGCCGGGGTCAGGCCCAGGCGGGCGAAGTTCGCCACGTTGATCTGGCCCAGCCCGACGCTGTAGTTCCAGCCGGCCGCCCGCAGCGCGTCGATGGTGGCGAGCGCCTCGGCACGCGTGCGCGGCTGGCGGACGAGTGCGCCGCCCACCACGCCGATGGCGTAGGGATTGAAGCCGCTCTCGACGCTGACGAGCGCCTGGGCGGTCGTGGGGTGGACCTGCGGTGCACAGGCCAGGGCCAAAGCCAGGAAGGTCGCGTTGTCCATGTCGGCGTCTGGTCAGAACAGGTCGATCGACGGCGGCGGTTGCGTTGCCTGCCACTTCGCGTAGTCGTCGTCGAACCGGGTGTCCCAGCTGCCGAGCTGGGTCTTGGCGGAGGCGCTGAACTCGGTGACCGAGTCGCCGCCGAAGCTCCACCAGGTCTGCGAGAAGGGGACCCCGTCGATGGACACCGAGATCGCGCCGCTGTAGTGACAGTGGTGGAACACGCCGCCTTCGGTGTCGAAGGGCAGCGTGTACTGCGGCGGGCAGAAGGACGGGGCCCGGGCCCAGGCGTGGCGGGCACGGTTGCCGGCGCCGGCCATGCTGCAGCTCGGGAAGGACTTGCCGCGGGCGAGGTCGCGGAAGAGCTGCTTGATCGGCGGCACGCACTGGGGGATCGCGCGCCAGTTCGGTGCGGCCAGGCACAGCAGCACGAGGCAGCCGTCGACGGCGCGCGCCGGCAGCGTGGTGGCCGCCAGCGTCATCGCGACGGCCGCCGGGGCCGCGATGGCGGCCACGCCACGGATGCCGCTGCGGCGCTTCACACGGCCCGCGCGGCGGTCTAGAGTGCTTGTCACAAACATGCGGCGGGCTCCGAGGACAATGCCGAAGGGGGACTTCGTTCCGTGACGCGCGGTGCGCGCCATGGCTGAAATCTAGGCGGGTCCATCACCTCGCCGAGCGATGACTTCGGGCCAGGAATCATCGGAAGAAGTCGCCATCGCCGGTTCCAACTGCCGTCGCACCCCATGGGCATCGAATCGCTCGCCGGCACCTACCACCCGCATGCCATCGAGGTGCAGGATTTCGCGGGCTATGGTCTCGTCATCGACCTGCGATCGGCGGCCGAGTACGCCGGCGATCACATCCCGGGGGCGGTCCATGTCGCGGCTCCCGAGGTTGTCGCCGTTCCAGGGCAGGGCGGTTCCGTCGGCGAGCCGGTGGCGACACCGCTGTGGCCTGCGCTGGAGGCGGCGGTCGCAGGCGTGCGGCTGGACCAGGCGCTCCTCGTGTACTGCGGGCAGGGTGGCCTCGTCAGCACGCCGGTCGCGAAGTCGCTGCGCTGGCGGGGCTGGGCCGCGGACGTGCTCCCCGGCGGCTGGGTCAACTACCGGCGCTGGGTGCTGGCGGGGCTGGAGGTGTTGCCTCGACTGCTGGCGTTCCGCGTGGTGTCGTGCACGCTCGGCTCCGAAGCCGCTCGGGTGCTGAACGCGCTGCACGGCGCCGGGCAGCAGGTGCTGGATCTGGAGATGCTGGCGGCAAGCCGGCGCTTCGTGTTCACGCCGGGGCCATCGGTACCCTCTCAGGCATGGTTCGACAGCCAGTTGCTGCAGGCCCTGCGGGGCTTCGATCCGACCCGCCCGGTGTGGGTGGCGGATCTGGGTCCGCGCGTCGGGGCCATCACGCTGCCGGGTGCCCTCGTCGACGCGCTGGGCATTGCCCCGATGGCTTCCTTGAAGGCGCCAGCCCGCGAACGTGTCGCGGCCTGGATGACCGACGAGCCCCTGTGCGCCGACGCCGAAGCGCTGATGGCCGCCGTCACCTCGATGTGCCCGGCGCCATCCGACGCCCTCGTTGCTTCCTGGCGCGAGCTGGCGGCTCGCAACGCGACCCGGCTGCTGCTGGAGAGCATCCTCGGAGGCTTCCTCGACCCGGCCTACGCCGCTGACCGCGACGCCCGCTCGACCCGGCGGCATGCGCTGGCGCCGATCGCCACCGACTCGCTCGCGCCCGGGTCGCTGGGCAGCGCGGTGGCGGTCCTGGCGGCCGAGCCGTCGATTTGAGCTTGCCTACCCGAGGATCAGACCGCACTCGATCGCCAGCTTGACGGCCATGCGCCGGTTGGGCACGCCGAGCTTGGCGTTCATGCGCTGGAAACGGCAGTCGACCGATCCCTTGCTGACCTGCAGTTCGGCCGCGATGCGTTTGCTGCTGTGGCCCTGCAGTTGGTGGCGCAGCAGCACCAGGTCGTCGTGGCTCAGTCGCGCCTTGACGACCAGGCTGCACCGCAGCCGGGCGAGCCACCAGTCGTGCAGTTCCATCGCCAGCATGCGTGCGCTGACGCGCACCGTCGGCAAGGCCGGGCTGTCGAAGTAGCCGGGCGCTGCGGCGCCGAGACACAGCGCGCTGATGCGCGAGTGACCCGCCCCGGAGTGGGCCGGCACGAGCAACACCGACACGAAGCCGGCCCGGACTGCGAGGTCGATCACCCGGCGCTGGAGCGGATCGACCACCTCCAGTTCGTCGGCCAGCACCGGCTCGGAATGGTGGGCTGCGTAGGCCAGCCAGGGGTCGTGGACGAAGTGCCCGTCGTCCAGGTACATCCGCCCCCAGGCCGGATCGCAGTCGATCATGAAACGGCACGACGACAGGGTGGTGTCGTCACGAACGAAGCTCACGAACGCAGCGCGCTCCGCGCCGAGCGCGGCGACGCCCTCGCGGAACAGCGTATGCACGGCAGGCTGGTCGGCGGCAGCAGGGATGTGGGCTGCGATGGCAGCGACCCGGGCCGTGTAGCCGCTGTCGCTGACATGGGCGAGCAGGCGGTCGCCGCCATCGGCGGCCTGCGGGTACGTGTCGTCAGGGCTCGATGGTCCAGAGCGCATCGCCGTCGCGCCGGAGCTGAGCGTGGAGCAGCGGGTGCCTGAACCGGACGGGATCGTCGCTGCACCATCGCTCGAAGCTGCCGGGGTTCTCGAAGACGAGCGACTGGCTGGTCCTGGTCCCGCGGCGAGGGACTTCTTCGCGTTCGACATAGAGGCCTCCGGCGATGCGTTGCAGGAAGAAGTGCACCTCCCCCTCGCTGCTGCGCGCTTCGGCATGGCGGACGTCGATCCGCTGCGTGCGCGATCCGGTGTCGGTTCTGGGTGCAGGAGGCTGGCGGCGTGCCCGCGGCGACACGGCATCGCCTTCCAACGACACGAACTCCTTGCGCTTCGGCGACGCCTCGTGGGGCGCCGGGTGGTATGGGCGCATGCCTGCTCCAAGCAATCCAACAAGTTCTGGCCCGCTCGGACAGGCGGTTCGTGGTGGCCCGCAGCGCGCGGGCTTCTGCACAGGCGCAAGTAGTGCCCAGGGGAATCCACGATGTCCAGTGGGGCGC
>CAYLKR010000228.1:0-3930 GCA_964384225.1 uncultured Methylibium sp. | reverse complement strand
GCGGCCCAGGCCGGCGCGTGCGGCTCGGCCAGGCGCGCGGCCTCGGCGGCGCTGCAGGCGAGCACGACGCGGTCGTGGTGCGCGCCGTCGATCAGCCAGCCGTCGCCGTCGCGCTCCAGCGCCTCGACGCGCCGGCCGGCCTCGATGCGCGCGCCGCGCTGAGTAAGCCACGTCGCGGCGGCGTCTGGGAAGAGGGCGCCGAGGTCGGCGCGCGGAAGCAGCAGGTCCGAGCCGCCGCGGCCGCTGAACAGCGCGTCGTGCAGCACGCGCAGGAAGACCTGCGCACTGGCCGCATCGGCGGGGGTGTTGAGCGCGGCGACGCACAGCGGCTCGATGAGGCGCTGGCGTACCGCGGCGGGCAGCGCCGCGGCGAGCCCGGCGACGGTGAGCCGCTCGTCGCAGCGGAAGCCGCGCGCCAGCCAGCCGGCGGCTGTGCGCAGCAGGGCGAGGCGCTCGCCCAGCGTCCAGCCGCGCGCCGCCAGCACGCCGCGCACGAAGGCCGGCAGCGGAGCACCGGGGGGCAGTGTCAGTCCGCGGCCCTGGGCGTCCAGCAGCGTGAGCGGCAGGCGCTGCAGCAGGCGCTCTGGGTCAGTGCCGACGGTGCGCATCAGCCGCAGCGTCTCGGTGTAGGCGCCGATCAGGATGTGCTGGCCGTTGTCGAGTGCCAGCCCCTCGTCGCCGGGCGGCAGCCGGCGCGCGCGGCCGCCGAGGGCCGGCGCCATCTCGTGGAGCGTGACGGCCTGGCCGAGGGCCGTGGCCTCGACGGCCGCCGCCAGGCCGGCCCAGCCGCCGCCGACGATGGCGACCGACCGGCGTGGCTCAGCGCTCACGCCAGTTCGTTTTCCACGCCAGCCAGAGCTTGCGCAGCGGCGTCAGCGCGATGCGCTGGTGCAGCACGCGGAAGTCCTCGGCCTCGATCTCGCGCAGCAGCGTGCGGTAGATCTCGGCCATCATCAGACCCGGCCGCTGCGCGCGCCGCTCGTCGGCGGGCAGCAGCGCGAAGGCCTCGTCGTAGAGCGCATGCGCGCGCTCGGCCTGGAAGCGCATCAGCGCGGTGAAGCGCTCGCTGTAGCCCCAGGGTGCCTCGCGCTTCAGCAGTTCGTGGGCCTTGACGTCGAAGCGCTGCAGCTCGCTCACCGGCAGGTAGATGCGGCCGCGGCGCGCGTCGTCGCCGACGTCGCGGATGATGTTGGTGAGCTGGAAGGCCAGCCCGAGCGTGTGCGCGTAGCGGCGCGTCGGCTCGCCGAGCGGCGCCTCGGGCGCGGCGCCGAAGATGCTCGCCGCGACCTCGCCGACGACGCCGGCCACCAGGTGGCAGTAGCGGCGCAGGCCGGCCTCGTCGAGGTAGCGGGTCTGCGTCAGGTCCATCTCGCAGCCGTCGATCACCGCCTGCAGGTGCTCGGCGCGGATGCCGTAGCCGGCGCAGTGCGGCATCAGCGCCTTCAGCACGGGGTGCTGGGCGCGGCCGTCGAAGGCCTCGGCCACCGCGCTGCGCCACCAGGCGAGCTTGGCGGCGGCGACGCCCGGGTCGCTGACCTCGTCGACCACGTCGTCGACCTCGCGGCAGAAGGCGTAGAAGGCGGTGATCGCCGCGCGCCGCGGCGGCGGCAGGAACAGGAAGGCGTAGTAGAAGCTCGAGCCGCTGGCGGCCGCCTTCTGCTGCACGTACTGTTCAGGCGTCATCGCCGTCGTCGCGCTGGTGCTCATGGTCGCGGCGGATTCTCCCATCGGCGCGGCCGCTTCACGCGCGCATCCACAGCGCGCGCCAGGCGATCGCCGGCACGTCGGTGGCCCGCAGCCGCGGCCGCCGCGCCAGCGTGGCGTGATCGAGCGCGGCGATCTTGCGCAGCACCGCCAGACCGCCCTGGACCACGCCACGCAGCTCCCAGCCGGCGCGGCCCGGCACGCGGTGCACCAGCGGCGCGCCGCGGCGCATCAGCGACTCGGCCCAGTCGCATTCGCTCCTGACGAGAGCGCGGGTCGCGTCGGTGTCGCGCCGGGCGAACAGCGCGGCCTCGTCCAGGCCGTGCGCGGCGCAGCGGTCCAGCGGCAGGTAGAGGCGGCCGCGCGGCAGGTCCACGCTCAGGTCCTGCCAGAAGTTGATCAGCTGCAGCGCACTGCAGACCGCGTCCGACTGCGCCAGCGCCTCGGGCTCGCGCACGCCGTACAGGTGCAGCAGCAGCCGGCCGACGGGGTTGGCCGAGCGGCGGCAGTAGTCGAGCAGTTCGTCGCGGTCCGCATAGCGGGTCTTGACTACGTCCTGCGCGAAGGCGCTCAGCAGGTCCTCGAGCAGCGCCAGCGGCAGCGCGTGCTCGCGCAGCGCGACCGCGAGCGGGACGAACACCCGCGCCCAGCGCGGCTGCGGCGGGGCGCCGGCGGCCACGGCGCGGAGTTCGGCGCGGTAGGCGTCGAGCGTGGCCAGGCGTGCGGCGGGCGGCGCATCGCCCTCGTCGGCGATGTCGTCGGCGGTGCGCGCGTAGTGGTAGACCGCCGCGACCGCCGGGCGCAGCGCCGGCGGGCACAGCCAGGAGGCGACGGGGAAGTTCTCGTAGTGGTCGACGCCCATGGCGGGCGGATTGTGCGGGTGCGCGGTTCCTGCTGCGTTGGGGGCGTTTGACAGCGCCGATTCGGCCAAATACATTACTGACCGGTCAGTCATTAAAGAGGTTCGTCATGTGCCGTTCGCTCCTGCTCCCCCTGGCTGGCCTGCTGGCCCTGACGCTCGCGGCCTGCAGCCGCCCGGCGCCCGAACCCGAGCCGTTGCGCGCGGTGCGCACGATGACCGTCGGCACCGCGGCCGCCTCGTCCAGCCACGAGTACGCCGCCGAGGTGCGGGCGCGCACCGAGTCGCGCATCGGCTTTCGTGTCGGCGGCAAGCTGCTGGCGCGCGACGTCGAACTCGGCCAGGCGGTGCGCGCCGGCCAGCGCCTTGCGCGGCTCGACCCGCAGGACCTGCAGCTCGGCCAGATCGGTGCGCAGGCGGCACTCAGCGCCGCCGAGGCCAGCCTGGCCCAGGCCGAGGCGGACTTCCGCCGCTACACCGAGCTGCGCGACCAGGGCTTCATCAGCTCGGCCGAGCTGGAGCGCCGCGAGACGACGCTGAAGTCGGCCCGCGCCCAGGTGGCGCAGGCGCGTGCCCAGGCCGGCGTGCAGGGCAACCAGGCGGCCTACGCCACGCTGCTGGCCGACGTCGGCGGCGTCGTCACCGCGGTGGAGGCGGAGCCCGGCCAGGTCGTCGGCGCCGGCCAGCCGGTGCTGCGCCTGGCGCACGACGGCCCGCGCGACGTGGTGTTCTCGGTGCCCGAGGACCGCGCGGCGCTGGTGCGTGCGCTGCTCGGCCGCGAGGGCGCGCTGCAGGTCACGCTGTGGGGCAGCGACGCGCAGCTGCCGGCCACGGTGCGCGAGGTCGCCGCGGCGACCGACGCGACCACGCGCACGCTGCTGGTCAAGGCCGATGTCGGCCGCGCGCCGGTGGTGCTGGGCCAGACGGCGACGGTGACGATCGCGCTGCCGCGCGACACGGCGGCGATCAAGCTGCCGCTGAGTGCGCTGTTCCAGTCCGGCGGGCAGACGGCCGTGTGGCTGCTCGATGCCGCGGCCATGACCGTCAAGCCACAGCCGGTGCAGCTGGCCGGCGCCGAGGGCAACCTGGTGCTGGTCGCCGCCGGCCTGGCGCCGGGGCAGGAGGTCGTGACCGCCGGCGTGCATGTGCTGAGCGCGGGGCAGGCGGTGCGGCGCTACGCGGGTGATGCGCCCGCCACGGTGGTCGGCAGTGCCGACGCGACCGACGACCGCGTGCGCTGAATCGCATGAGCGCTTCGATCGACGGCGCGCCGGGCCCGCGCTTCAACATCTCCCGCTGGGCGCTCGAGCACGCGCCGCTGACGCGCTACCTGATGGTGGTGCTGATGGCGCTGGGCTTCGCGGCCT
>CAYLKR010000227.1:0-3956 GCA_964384225.1 uncultured Methylibium sp. | reverse complement strand
TGACCTCGGCGCGCGTCGGCACCGGGTTGACGATCATCGACTCCATCATCTGCGTCGCGGTGATGACGACCTTGTCCATCTCGCGCGCCATCTTGATCATGCGCTTCTGCAGCGCCGGTACCGCGGCGTTGCCGACCTCGACCGCGAGGTCGCCGCGCGCGACCATGATGCCGTCGCTGGCCTTGAGGATCTGGTCGAGGACCGGCACCGCCTCGCTGCGCTCGATCTTGGCGATCAGCGCCGGCTTGTGCTTGAACGGCTCGCCGGCCACGTTGGCGAGCTGGCGCGCCAGCTCCATGTCGGTGGCGTTCTTCGGGAAGCTGACCGCGAGGTACTCGCACTGGAAGGACATCGCGGTCTTGATGTCCTCCATGTCCTTGGCGGTCAGCGCCGGCGCGGTGAGGCCGCCGCCCTGTTTGTTGATGCCCTTGTTGTTGGACAGCTCGCCACCGACCTTGACGGTGGTGTGCACCGCCTCGCCGACGACCTTGTCGACCGTCAGCACGATCAGCCCGTCGTTGAGCAGCAGCGTGTCGCCGCCCTTCACGTCGCGCGGCAGCGACTTGTAGTCCAGCCCGACCGCGCGCACGTCGCCCGGCTCGGTGCGCGCCGCGTCCAGCACGAAGGTCGCGCCCGGCTCGAGCATCACCTTGCCCTCGGCGAACTTGCCGACGCGGATCTTCGGGCCCTGCAGGTCGGCCATGATCGCGACCTCCTTGCCGGCCTGGCGCGCGACCTCGCGCACCAGGTTGGCACGGTCGATGTGGTCCTGCGCACTGCCGTGCGAGAAGTTCAGCCGGACGACGTCGACGCCGGCGCGGATCATCCGTCCGAGGACTTCCGGCGTGGACGAGGCGGGCCCGAGGGTGGCGACGATCTTGGTGGCGCGTTGCATGGTCTGGTGCTTTCGGAAGGACGACCGAGTATCGGGGGATGCCGTGTCAGTCAGCGGCACGCGCCTGCAGGATCTCGAAGGCCGGCAGCGTCTTGCCCTCGAGCACCTCAAGGAAGGCGCCGCCGCCGGTCGAGATGTAGCCGATCTCCTTCTCGATGCCGTACTTGGCGATCGCCGCGAGCGTGTCGCCGCCGCCGGCGATGCTGAAGGCCGGCGAGTGCGCGATCGCCGCGGCCAGCGTGCGCGTGCCGCCGGCGAACTGGTCGTACTCGAACACGCCCATCGGGCCGTTCCACACCACCGTGCCGGCGCGGGCGATGATGCCGGCCAGCTCGGCCGCGGTGCGCGGGCCGATGTCGAGGATCAGGTCGTCGGCCTGCACCTCGGTGGCGGCGACCTTGTTCGCGCGCGCCATGGCCGAGAACTCGTTGGCCACCACGACATCGGTCGGGATCGGCACCGCGGCGCCGCGGGCCTGCATCATGTCGATGATGGCCTTGGCCTCGCCGACCAGGTCCGGCTCGGCCAGCGACTTGCCGATCGGCAGGCCGGTGGCCAGCATGAAGGTGTTGGCGATGCCGCCGCCGACGATCAGCTGGTCCACGTTGGCGGCCAGCGACTTCAGGATGCTCAGCTTGGTGCTGACCTTGGAGCCGGCGACGATCGCCACCAGCGGGCGCTTCGGGTTCTTCAGCGCCTTGGTGATGGCGTCGATCTCGGCCGCCAGCAGCGGGCCGGCGCAGGCCACCGGCGCGTACTGCGCGATGCCGTAGGTCGAGGCCTCGGCGCGGTGGGCGGTGCCGAAGGCGTCATGGACGAAGATGTCGCACAGCGCGGCCATCTTCTTCGCGAGCGCCGGGTCGTTCTTCTTCTCGCCCTTGTTGACCCGGCAGTTCTCCAGCAGCACCAGCTCGCCCGGCGCGACCTCGACGCCCTCGGTCCAGTCCTGCAGCAGCGGCACCTTGCGGCCCAGCAGTTCGGCCAGTCGGCGCGCCACCGGCGCGAGCGAATCCTCCGGCTTGAACGCGCCCTCGGTCGGGCGGCCGAGGTGCGAGGTCACCATCACCGCCGCACCGGCGTCGAGCGCCATCCGGATGCAGGGCACCGAGGCGCGGATGCGCGTGTCCTCGGTGATGCGGCCGGCATCGTCCTGCGGCACGTTGAGGTCGGCGCGGATGAACACGCGCTTGCCGGCCACCCGGCCTTGCGCGACCAGATCGGAGAAACGCAGAACCTTCAAGAACTCACTCCCAAGGACAGGTCGAAGAACGGGGCGCGCCGCTACCACCCCAGCCCGAGCCGCAGCGCGAGCAGCACCGCCATGCCGGTCAGGATGGTGCCGAGGATGCCGCGGCGCCAGAAGTAATAGGCCGTCGCAGCGGCGGCGGCATGGAAGCGCGCGTCGAACCAGGGCTCGTCGACCAGGCGGCCGTGGCTCATCAGGATCTCGGGCACGACCACCGCGGCCAGCGCCGCCAGCGGCGCATAGCGCAGGCCGCGCCGCACCCAGTCGGGCAGCACCAGTTCGCGCTCGGACAGGAAGAAGAACGAGCGCGTGACCACCGTGATCACCGTCAGCCCCGCGATCGTCAGCAGGAATTCGCCGGTCCCCATGTTCATGCGGCGCACCTCTTCAGACCGAGCCGGTCGAGCTCGCGCCGGAAGCGGCGCCCGGCGTCGCCGCCGCCGTCGATCAGCAGGCCGACGCACACCGCCGCGGCGATCGCGACGACGATGTAGAGCTTGAAGGGCAGCGCGAAGGCGGCCACTGCGGCCGCCCCGGCCACGACGGCGGCCAGCAGCGTCGCGCGGTCGGACACCAACGCATAGGTCAGCCCGAGCAGCGCCAGCGTGCCGGCGAAGCCCAGGCCCCAGTGCGTCGGCACCGCGTTGGCCAGCACGATGCCGATCACCGACGGCACCTGCCAGGCCAGGTAGTTGACGGTCACCGAGCCGGCGAAATACTCGATCTGGCCTTGCGGCGCCTCGCCGTCGACCGGCGGCTCCGGATGGCGCTTCATGAACAGCACGTAGTTGATGTCGCCGGCCACGTAGCCGAAGGCCAGCCGCAGCTTCAGCGGGAAGCGCATGAAGTAGGGCCGCCACTGCGCGCTGAAGATCACGAAGCGCAGGTTGACGCAGAAGGCCGTCGCCCAGACCACCCACATCGGCGCGCCGAGCACCATCAGCGGCACGACCGCGAGCTGGGCGCTGCCGGCGAACACCGTGAAGGTCATCACCAGCGCTATCCAGACCGGCAGCCCGCCCTTGACCATCGCGACGCCGGTCACCAGCCCCCAGGCGGCGATGCCGAGCGAGACGCCGGCCATGTCACGCAGTCCGGCGCGATAGGCGGGATGGGCGAGCGTGGCGCGCAGCGTCGGGCCGGACATCGCGCGATTGTCCCACCGGCCGCCCGGTCGTGGTGCACTGCGGAATAGGAGCTGCCGCCGCCACGCGGGCGGCGCCGGCCGGCGCTCAGGCGCCCGGGGCCTTGCCCTTGGCGGCCGGCTTGGCGTCGGCCGGCGGCGCGTCGGTCGCCGCGGTCACCTCGGGTTCGGCGGCCTTGCCGACCGGCGGCGCGAGCGTCGGCGCGACGGCGTCGAGCTTGTTCTCGCGCATGTACTCGTCCATCTCGCGCCATCCGGCGAAGACCGCGGCGCGCTGCGCCTTGGCGTTCAGGCGGTAGCAGTCCTCGATCGCCCGGCCGGCGTGCCGGCAGGCGCTGCCGATGGCCTTGCCGTCGGCTTCCTTGGCGGCGGCGAGCTTCTCGGGCGATTCGATGCCCAGCAGCTCGCAGCCGGACAGCAACGCGGCGAGGACGAGGGGGACGAGGGTGGCGGAACGCATGGCAGTCGGTGGGCTTCGATGCCTTATCGGCCGCCGCCCGGCCGACTTGAGGCGCCGGCCGCGCCCGACCCTCAGCGCCCGGCCATCGCCAGCAGCCGCGCCACCCGTTCCTCGGTCGACGGGTGGGTGCTGAACAGCCCGCGCAGCCCGCCGCCTGACAGCGGATTCATGATCATCATCTGCGCCGTCTCGGGGTGGCGCTCGGCCGCCT
>CAYLKR010000226.1:0-3962 GCA_964384225.1 uncultured Methylibium sp. | reverse complement strand
TAGGCCTTGCTGTTCCACAGCTTGGCCCAGGTGTACTGCACGACCGGCGCCGATTTCGGGTCGGCCGGGTCGGCCACGCCGCGCAGCTTGCCGTAGTTGTACAGGCTCGGGCCGATCGTGCCGAAGGACAGCTCGGCCTTGCCGACCTGGTGGCAGTTGTAGCAGCTGCCGCCGTTGCCCTTGGGGTCGGTCGACTTGTCGGTCCAGGTCATGCCGCGGCCGTTCTGGGCGAGCTTCTCGCCCTCCTTCCAGTCCCCGAGGTACTTGCCGCCGGCCGGCCACTTGACCGCGGCGAGCGCGGCCTCCTCGATCTGCGTGGCGACCTTGGCACTCGGCGGCTGGTCGGACGAGCAGGCCTTCTGGCCCAGGTCCTGCTCGATGCGGTCCATCTTCGCGATGCCCTGCTCGCGGAACGAGGCCTTCATCATCGCGGCGGCCTGGGCATCGAGCTCCTGCGGGCTCGGCAACGGTTGCAGCGCGGCGCAACCGGCGGCCAGCGCAGCGGCCGCGATCAGGGTGATGCGGGTGTTCATGCGGATGCTCTCCTCAGCGCTTGATCGACGGCGCGATCGACTCGGCGCCCTTGGCGTTGACGCCCATGTAGACGCCGAGCGCGATCGTCACGTCCGAGGCGTAGCCCGGGTAAGGGAAGCGCTGCTGGCGGTAGCAGTCGTTGAGGCGCCGCTGCATGGTCCACAGCTCGCCGCTCGACACCCGGTAGGCCGGCCACGCCGCGAAGCCGATGCCGTCGCCCGGGTTCCTGGTCAGGTCGGGCAGATCCTGCAGGCGCACGCGCTTGCCGCTGCCTTCGTGGCAGGACGCGCAGGAGAAGTCCATCGGCCCGCCGCGGAAGTAGAAGGCGCGCTTGCCGAGCTCGTACATCAGCTTCTCGTCGCGGTGTGCCTGCGGCAGGTTCATCTTCATGCCGCGCGACTCCGCGGAGATCCAGGCCGCCAAGGCCTCCATGTTGGCCTGCTCGCCGCGGCCGAAGGGCGTCTTGGCGATCTCGGCGGCGTTCAGGCCCTGCAGCGTCTCCATGCAGGTGAGGAGGCGCGACTCCAGGTCCTGCACGCGCTTCGTGTCGGCGAACCAGCGCGGCAGCTCGACCCAGGCACCCTTGACGACGCCCGGCCCCTTGCCGAGGTCGCACTGCTCGAGCGAGGCGTTCTTCGGGCCGCGCCTGGTCTTCCAGAGGTTCTCGCCCTTGGCCTCGAAGAGCTCGGCGGGGTTGCCGTCCTCGAGCATCTTGCGGTACTCGGCGATGCCGTCGGCCGTGCTCTTGCCCTGCGACCACGCCAGGCTGCTCACCGCCAGCGCAGCCGCTCCCAGGGCCGCGCCTGCTTGCCATTTCCTCATCGGGTTGTCTCCTCTTGGGGCGCTCGTGGCGCCGGATGGACTCTCGCGCGGGCAGGCACGGATGTCGCGCCCGCCGCCGCTTCAGGACACGACGGCTTCGTCGGTGCGGGTGTCGCCCTTGTTGTCGACCCAGGTGATCGCCACCTTGTCGCCGGCCTTCGCGCCCTTGATGCTGAACTGCAGGAAGGGGTTCTTCGCCACCGCCGGGCCCCACTGGGCGCTCATCACGGGCTTGTCGTTGTGCTTGGCGCTCACGGTCTGGATGTACCAGGCCGGAATCGTCTTGCCGGCCGAGTCCTTGCGCTGGCCGGTCTCCATCTCGTGCGCCATCAGCACGCGCACGGTCGCCTTGTCGCCGGCCATCTGGGCACGGATCTTCATCGGGTCTGCCATGGGAATCTCCTGAATGCGTGGAAGGGTTCGTGCGCTCCGGGGATCACCCGCCGCAGCCACCCAGCGTGACCTTGACTTCCTTCTGCGCGTACAGCACGCGGCCGTCGTTCATCATCGCCACCGCGTAGACGTTGGACGACTGGCCCATCTTCACGCGCGTGTTGACCGAAGCCTCGACCGCGTCGGTCAGCTCGAACATCGAGGTCATGATGCTCGGGTTCTTCTCGACCAGGATCAGCAGGCTCTTGGCGCCGGCCAGCGTGGTCGCGGCGCCGAGCGGCACGACCGCGCCGTTCTCGGCGATGTCCGGGCCGGTGATCGTCACGTCCTTGCTTTCGGCCGGCGCGCCGGCACCGAGGGCTTTCATCAAGTCGGCCATCGACTTGGTCTCGAAGGCGGCGGCCTTGTAGCCGCCGGCCTGGGCGCGGGCGGTGGCCGGCAGCAGGCCGGCACCCATCAGCAGCGTCGCCACCGCGGCGCCGTGCTGGAGCATGTCTCTGCGGGTCTTCATCGGGGCTCTCCTGTAAATAAGCCGATGCTAATGAATAGGGAGGGCGACGCGGTACGTGCCATCCCTTACGGGGTTGACTTGGGGGCGCCGGCGGCCAGCCAGTCGGCGAGGGCCTTGGCGTCGGCGTCCGACAGCGCCTGCGGCGGCATCGCGATCGGGCCGCCCCAGACGCCGCCGCCGCCGCCTTTGATCTTGCCGGCAAGGTAGGCCGACGCGTCGGCCCGCCCGGCGTACTTCTTCGCGACCTCCCGGAACGAGGGGCCGAGGCTCTTGCCGTCCATCGCGTGGCAGGCGGTGCAACCCTGGGCGCCGGCAAGCGCAATCGCCGTCGCACCGCCGCCGGTGGCCGCGGCTGCGGCAGGGGCCGCCGACTTGGCCGCCGGCTCGCCGCGCGTCGTCACCGCGCCGCGCTGGGCGCCGACCGTGCGGTTCTGCTCGGCCAGGTTGCCGTGCGCGTCGCGCGCATGCTCGGGCAGCAGCGAGGCGACCTTCGCATCGGTCGCGCAGTGCTTCATGCAGGCCGTGCCCTGAACGTCGGGCTTGGCCTGACCGCCGAACTCCGGGCCCGGCCACAGGCCGTGGCGCGTCGTCATGCCCTGGCGGTTCGGCATGCGCTGCTGCACCTCGGCGATGTTGCGGTCCGACAGCACGAAGTCGTCGGGCAGGATGCCGCCGAGGTTCAGCAGGTAGGCCGTGACCGCGTACACCTCCTCGGTGCTCAGCGTCTTGGGGTTGTTCCAGGGCATCGCGCGGTTGATGTAGTCCCACAGCGTCGACACATGGGCGGCCTTCATCAGCGTGGTGCGGCCGGGGTAGCCCGGGTCGGTGAGGCGCGCGACGCGGCCGGTCTCGACATCGGTCTTCGTCGTACCGCCCACCAGCGGGTTGAACACCTCGCCCGACTCGCCGAAGATGCCGTGGCAGGAGGCGCACTTGCCTTCCCACACGTCCTGGCCCTTGGCGACCGAGCCGGCGCCCTTCGGCAGGCCCTTGAAGTCGGGCCGCACGTCGATGTCCCAGGCGGCGATCTCTTTCGGCGTCGCGGCACGACCGATGCCCTCGAAGGCCGTGCCCTGCGCCATCGCGGCGCCGCCGGCCATCAGCACGGCCACCGCTGCGAGCTCACGCCAGCTGGACATTCTTCACCTCGCCGCTTTCGCCGACCAGCCAGGTCTGGATGGCGTTGTTGTGGTAGATCGAGCGCGAGCCGCGCACCGCGCGCAGCTGCGCGTAGGTCGGCTGCACATGGCCGGTGTCGTCGGTCGCCCGGCTCATCACGAGCGCCGGCTTGCCGTCCCAGACCCAGTCGATGTTGAAGCGCGTCAGGCACTTGCTCATCACCGGGCCCTCGAGCCGTGCGCGCCGCCAGTTGCGTCCGCCGTCGACCGACACGTCCACGTGCTTGATCCGCCCGCGCCCCGACCACGCCAGGCCCGAGACGTTGTAGTAGCCCTTGTCGAGCAGCACCTGCCCGCCCGACGGCGTCGTCACCACGCTCTTGACCTCCTGCAGCGAGCTGTACTGTCGGTGCAGGCCGTCGGGCATCAGGTCGACGTAGTGCAGCACCTCGTCCTTGCTGCCATAGGGCTGGTCGCCGAGCTCGATGCGGCGCAGGTACTTGACCCAGCTGACGCCCTGCACGCCGGGCACCACGAGGCGCAGCGGGTAGCCCTGCTCGGGGCGCAGCATCTCGCCGTTCTGG
>CAYLKR010000225.1:0-3981 GCA_964384225.1 uncultured Methylibium sp. | reverse complement strand
TGAGGAAGAAGGTCTGCAGCATGTCGTCGCGGTGGTGGCCGAGCGCGATCTTGGTCGCGCCCAGCTCGGAGGCCACGCGGTAGAGGATGCCGCGGCGCAGGCGCGAGCATAGGCTGCACATCGTCTTGCCCTCGGGCACGACGCGCTTGACGATCGAGTAGGTGTCCTGGTTCTCGATGTGGAAGGGCACGCCGCGCGCGGCCAGGTACCCGGGCAGCACGTGCTCGGGAAAGCCCGGCTGCTTCTGGTCGAGGTTGACGGCGACCAGCTCGAAGGGCACCGGCGCGCGCCGCTGCAGCTCGATCAGGATGTCGAGCAGCGAATAGCTGTCCTTGCCACCGGAGACGCAGACCATCACCTTGTCGCCCGGCTCGATCATGTTGAAGTCGCCGATCGCCTGGCCGACCAGGCGGTGCAGGCGCTTGGACAGCTTGGCGACGGTGACCGAGGGCTTGGTGGCCGGGGCCGCGGCGGGTTCTTGCAGGGCGGTGGTGTGCACGGTGGGCGGTCTCGCAAAGGCTCTGGCGTCAGGCGTCGGGGCGGAACCCCGACACCTCGACGCCGACCGACTCGCAGTCGGGGTAGACGTCGGGCTTCTCGGTCGTGACGCGCGCCGCGACGACCCGCGGGTGCGCGAGCATCGCGGCCAGCAGGTCGTCGGCGAGCGTTTCCTGCAGTCCGATCCTCCCGCGGGCGAGGCGCTCGGCCACGGCGTCGCGGATGAAATCGTAGTCGACCACCTCGGCGAGCCGGTCCTCGCGCGGCGTGGTGTCGGCCAGTCGCACCCAGAGCTCGACACCGATCCACAGGCGCTGCGCGGCACGCAGCTCGAAGTCGTGCACGCCGATCTCGGCCATCACCTCGTGACGGCGCACGAACAGCCGCCGGCAGCCCTGCAGGCGGGGGTCAGCCGCGTCCATCGATGCCCGGCCCGAGGAACATCACGTCGCGCGGCTGCGGCAGCAGGTGCTGTCCGCAATCGACGTCGATCAGCGCACCGTTGATCGAGGGGTTGCCGCTGGCGTCGGCGCAGGCGGTGGCCACGTCGGCCATCGCGACCGGCCGGCCGAGCAGGTTCTGGCGCGCGGCCCAGTCGAAGTTCTCCGCCGTCTGCGGGCCGCTCAGCGCCAGCAGGCCGGGCACGATCCCGATCACGCGCAGGTGCGGCGCCAGCGCCTGGGCCTGCAGCTTGACGCCGGCGGCCAGCGCCAGCTTGGAGACGGTGTAGGAGAAGTAGTCCGGGTTCAGCGCATGGACCTTCTGGTCGAGCACGTGCACCGCGACGCCGCGCGCGCCGCGCTGCGCGCAGTGCCGCGCCGCGAGCGAGGCCAGCCACATCGGCGCGCGCAGGTTCAGCTCGAGGTGCAGGTCCCACAGCGCCGGCGACGGTTCGAGCCCGCTGTCGTATTCGAAGGCCGACGCATTGTTGACGATCACGTCGATCGCGCCGGCGCGGTCGCAGGCCTGCGCGAACACCTGCTCGACGCCGGCGAGCGTGCGCAGGTCGCCCTGAACGCCATAGGCCTCGGCGCCGGCGGCGTGCAACTCCTCGACCAGCGCCGCCCCCTCGCCCTCGGCATGCAGGTAGTGGCAGACCACGACGCGGCCGCGCCTTGCATACTCCCGGCACAGCGCCGCGCCGAGCCGGCGCGCGCCTCCCGTCACCAAGACCACTTCCCGCGGATGCTGCATCGCCGTCATGGTTGTCCCTGATCGACCGGATTATCCGTGCCCGGCCCTGGTCGAGCGTCTGCGCGCCGAGATCACCGACCACAGCGGCTGGATCGGTTTCGAGCGCTGGATGGAACTCGCGCTGTACGCGCCCGGCCTCGGCTACTACGCGCGCGGCGACCGCCAGTTCGGCGCCCTGCCCGCCACGGGCAGCGACTTCGTCACCGCGCCCGAGCTCAGCCCGCTGTTCGGCCGCGCCCTCGCGCGCCAGATCGCGCAGGCCTTGGATGCCACGGGCACGCGCGAGGTCTGGGAGTTCGGTGGCGGCTCGGGTGCGCTGGCCGCGCAGCTGCTGGCCGCGCTGGGCGAGCGGATCGACCGCTACGTGATCGTCGACCTGTCGGCCGCGCTGCGCACGCGCCAGGCCGAGACGCTGCGCGCCCATGCCGACAAGGTGACCTGGGCCGACCGGCTGCCCGAGGCGCTGGAGGCCGTCGTCGTCGGCAACGAGGTGCTGGATGCGATGCCGGTCGCGCTGCTGCATTTCGACGGGACGCGGTGGTTCGAGCGCGGCGTCGCGGTCGACGACGGTCGCTTCGTCTTCGCCGACCGGCCGACCGCGCTGCGCCCGCCGCTTGCCGGGCAGGCCGTGCCGGGCACGACCACGGAGCTGCAGCGCCAAGCCGAGGCCTTCGTGCGCACGCTGGCCGGCGTGCTGAAGTGCGGTGCGGCCTTCTTCTTCGACTACGGCTTTCCCGAGCACGAATACCACCATCCGCAGCGCCTTGGCGGCACGCTGATGTGCCACCGCGGCCACCGGGCCGACGCCGACCCGCTGGCCGACGTGGGCGAGAAGGACATCACCGCGCACGTGAACTTCACCGGCATCGCGCTCGCCGGCCAGGACGCCGGGCTGCAGGTGCTGGGCTACACGACGCAGGCGCATTTCCTGATCAATTGCGGGCTGCTCGAACTGCTGCGGGGCGCCGACGCGCGCACGGTCGCCAACGCGCAGAAGCTGCTCACCGAGCACGAGATGGGCGAGCTGTTCAAGGTGCTCGGCTTCGCCGCCGGCGCCGGCTTCGACGCGCTCGGCTTCGCGCGCGGCGATCGCAGCCACACGCTCTGAGGGCACCACCGGATGCTGCGCTGGCTGATCGTGATGGTGCTCGCGCTGATCGTCTTCAACGCGCTCGGGCCCTGGCTGCAGCGGCTCGGGCTTGGCCGGCTGCCGGGGGACTTCCGCTTCCGGCTCGGCGGGCGCGAGTGGTGGCTGCCGCTGGGCAGCACCGCGCTGCTGAGCTTCATCGCGCTGGCGATCGGCCAGCTGGTCTGAGCTCAGCGCTCGATCGGCCACTCGCAGCGGCACTGGCGACAGCGCACGCGCACCGACTCGGGCCGGGGCTGCTCGCTCGCCAGGTCGAAGCGGGCATAGGTCTGGCACTGCGGGCAGACGGCCTGGTTGGCGGTCGCCTCGGCGTGCAGCAGCAGATAGAGGTAGCGTCGCAGTGCCCAGATGCCGACGGCCGCGCTGGCCACCAGTGCGGCGACGGCGTTCGCCTGCGCGGTCAGCGGCGCGCTGCGGTCGTAGACCTCGACCGCGCCCATCAGCCCGATCATGCTCAGGAAGGTCAGCACGAGATGCGCATGACTGGAGATCAGCTCGCGCTCGTACCACTTGCGAAAGCCGTACTTTCGGATCCCCGCCGACAGGTCCGAGCGTCCGAGCGGCATGCCCACCTCCGTGCCACGAGGCCGCCCCGGCGGGGCCGGCCCGGCTGGCTATAATGCGCGCCTTTTGGCGCTTTAGCTCAGTCGGTTAGAGCGACGGAATCATAATCCGCAGGTCCGGGGTTCGAATCCCTGAAGCGCCACCAAAACCTAAAAGGCTTGTAAGTCAATGACTTACAAGCCTTTTTCTTTGCCAGGGGTGCCACTTGGGGGTGCCACTTGGGCTCCGTCGACACACCACGCCTGTACCGCAAACCCAGCGGAACCTACTTCATCCGCGTCCTGCTTCAGGCCCCTTCCGACTCAACTTCCACGCACGCCGGCCGTAAACGCTTAGAGGTCCGCCACTCGCTGCGGACCAAGAACCCAGAGCTCGCCCGGTCCATCGCCGCGTGGGTCAACGCCGCGTTGGCCCAGTGCTTCGACATGCCCACGCGGCTCAGGCGCTGGAGCGAAGTCTTGTTACAAATCCGGAAGTGGGAAATCCCCGGCGTCATCAAGATCGACGGACCCGAGGACCAGGAGAACTGTTGACGATCACTGAAAACTGACCCACCTGAGGGCATCGCGATCGTCGAA
>CAYLKR010000224.1:0-4032 GCA_964384225.1 uncultured Methylibium sp. | reverse complement strand
AGGCCAGGCCGTTCTTGCCGTTGATGTTCATCGCGTCCGAGCCGCACACGCCTTCGCGGCAGGAGCGGCGGAACGACAGGGTCGGATCGACCGCCTTCAGCTTCATCAGCGCGTCGAGCAGCATGCGCTCGGAACCGTCGAGCTCGACCTGCAGCGTCTGCATGCGCGGCTTGGCGTCGGTGTCGGGGTCGTAGCGGTAGATCTGGAAGGTGCGCAGGGTCATGGGGCGTCTCTCGGCGGCGTTGCTCGGCGCGGATCAGAAGGAGCGGACCTTCGGCGGGATCGACTCCACCGACATGGGCTTCAGGTTGACCGGCTTGTAGTCGAGCCGGTTGCCCTCGCTGTACCAGAGCGTGTGCTTCATCCACACCGCGTCGTTGCGGCCGTTGGGCATCTCGGGCGTGTCGCCGTAGTCGTAGACGGTGTGCGCGCCTCGGCTTTCCTTGCGCGCGGCGGCCGACACGATCGTGGCCTGGGCCGCCTCGATCAGGTTCTCGACCTCGAGCGCCTCGACGCGCGCGGTGTTGAACACCTGGCTCTTGTCCTTCAGCGCGATCGCCTTCACGCGCTCGGCGATCGCGGCCATCTTGCGCACGCCCTCGTCGAGGCCCGCCTGCGTGCGGAACACGCCGGCGTGCTGCTGCATCGCGTTGCGGATGTCATTGGCGACGTCCTGTGCGTACTCGCCCGAAGTCGAGCCATCGAGGCGCGCCAGCCGCGCGCGGGTGCGGTCGGCGGCGTCCTTCGGCAGCTCCTTGTGGGCCTTGTTCCTCTGCGCGAAGTCGACGATGTGGTTGCCGGCGGCGCGGCCGAACACCAGCAGGTCGAGCAGCGAGTTGGTGCCGAGCCGGTTGGCGCCGTGCACGCTGACGCAGGCGCATTCGCCGACCGCGTACAGGCCGTTGACGATCGTGTTCGGGTTGCCGCCCTGCGGCACGACCACCTGGCCGTGCACGTTGGTCGGGATGCCGCCCATCTGGTAGTGGATGGTCGGCACCACCGGGATCGGCTCCTTGGTGATGTCGACGTTGGCGAAGTTGTGGCCGATCTCGTAGACCGAGGGCAGCCGCTTCATGATGGTCTCGGCGCCCAGGTGCGTCATGTCGAGCACGACGTAGTCCTTGTTCGGACCGCAGCCGCGCCCTTCCTTGATCTCCTGGTCCATGCAGCGGCTGACGAAGTCGCGCGGCGCCAGGTCCTTCAGCGTCGGCGCGTAGCGCTCCATGAAGCGCTCGCCCTTGTCGTTGCGCAGGATCGCGCCCTCGCCGCGGCAGCCCTCGGTCAGCAGCACGCCCGCGCCGGCGACGCCGGTGGGGTGGAACTGCCAGAACTCCATGTCCTCGAGCGGGATGCCGGCGCGTGCGGCCATGCCCAGGCCATCGCCAGTGTTGATGAAGGCGTTGGTGCTGGCGGCGTAGATGCGCCCCGCCCCGCCGGTCGCCAGCAGCACGGTCTTGCCCTGCAGGATGTGGACCTCGCCGGTCTCCATCTCGAGCGCTGTGACGCCGACCACGTCGCCGTCGGCGTCGCGGATCAGGTCCAGCGCCATCCACTCGACGAAGAACTGCGTGCGCGCCTTGACGTTCTGCTGGTACAGCGTGTGCAGCATCGCATGGCCGGTGCGGTCGGCCGCGGCGCAGGCCCGTTGCACCGGCTTCTCGCCGTAGTTGGCGGTGTGGCCGCCGAAGGGGCGCTGGTAGATGGTGCCGTCGGGGTTGCGGTCGAACGGCATGCCGAAGTGCTCGAGCTCGTACACCACCTTGGGCGCCTCGCGGCACATGAACTCGATGGCGTCCTGGTCGCCCAGCCAGTCGCTGCCCTTGACGGTGTCGTAGAAGTGGAAGTGCCAGTTGTCCTCGGACATGTTGCCGAGCGAAGCCCCGATGCCGCCCTGCGCCGCCACGGTGTGAGAACGGGTCGGGAAGACCTTGGACAGCACGGCGACGTTGAGGCCCGCGCGGGCCAGTTGCAGCGAGGCGCGCATGCCGGAGCCGCCGGCGCCGACGATGACCACGTCGAACTTGCGGGTCGGAAGAGTCTTGGTCGCGGTCATGGAATCAAAGCCTCCAAAGCACCTGGATCGCCCAGCCGGCATTGCCGACCAGCCACACCAGCGTCGCCACCTGCAGCACGAGCCGCGCGCCGACCGGCTTGACGTAGTCCATCCAGATGTCGCGCATGCCCACCCACACGTGGTAGGCAAGCGAGATGATCACGGCAAAGGTCAGCACCTTCATCCACTGCGCCGAGAAGATCGCCGCCCAGCGCTCGTAGCCGAGCGGGCCGCCGACGACCAGCTGCGCCAGCAGCACGAGCGTGAACAGCGCCATCAGCGCCGCGGTGACGCGCTGGCTGAGCCAATCGCGCAGGCCGTAGTGCGCACCGACGACGATGCGCTTGGATCCGTAGTTCTGGGAGGTCATCGATGGCTCGCTGAAGATCAGAACAGGCCGAACAGCTTGGCGCCGAGCAGCGCGGTCAGCGCGACGCTCGCGCCGAGCGTGGCGAGCGCCGAGCTGTGGCCGAACTCCTTGCTGACCGCGTGGCGGGCGTCCATCCACAGGTGGCGCAGGCCGGCGATCAGGTGGTGCAGGTAGGCCCAGATCAGCGCCAGCGCGACCAGCTTCACGAACCACCCGGGGAAGATCCACAGGCCGGCGACGAAGGCGCTGGTGAAGCGCTCGTAGCTGATCTCCGAGCTCAGGCTGACGTCGAACAGCCAGATCACGAAGGGCAGCAGCAGGAACATCAGGAAACCGCTGATGCGGTGCAGGATCGACACGATGCCCGCCGGCGGCAGGCGGTAGCCGACGATCTGCGTCACGTGGATGTTGCGATAGACCGGGCGCTGCCGGGCGCTGCTGCTGTCTGCCATGTCGTGACCTTGTCGGTTCTTGTCAATCGATGAGAGCGATCGAGTTTATTGCATTGCAGCAGAGCAGCCGCCCGACGACGGGCCGCCGGCATGCTGCCGTCAGCTTAGTTCGTTGCGGTAGTAATGCGCACTGGTTTCGTACAGACCGCGGCGCAGCTCGACCGGCTTGTCGCCGTAGGTCAGCGTGCGCCGCTCGACGCTGAGCAGCGGCGCGCCGGGCGCCACCGCGAGCAGCGGCGCGTCGGCTTCGCTGGCCGCCACGGCACGCAGCTTCTCCTCGGCGCGCAGCATCTTCACGCCGAACTCGGTTTCGAAGAAGGCATACAGCGCACCGCGGTGCTCGCCGAGCCGCTCGGCCGTGAGGCCCTTGAAGAGACCGCCGGGCAGCCACAGATCGTCGAGCACGACCGGCCGGCCGCCGAACAGCAGCAGGCGGCGCGCCTGGATCACCGGCTCGCCGGCCTTGAGGTCGAGGGCGCGGGCCACCTCGGCGCCGGCGCGCACGCGCCTGCAGTCGAGGAAGCGCCGCTCGGCGACGCGGTCCTTGCCCTCGGTGTCGGGCACCAGGCGCAGGAAACGGTACTGGATCTGCTGCTCGGCGTGCGTCGAGACGTAGGTGCCCTTGCCCTGGCGGCGCACCAGCAGGTTCTCCGCCGCCAGCTCGTCGATCGCCTTGCGCACCGTGCCCTGGCTGACGCGGTAGCGCGCGGCCAGGTCCATCTCGCTGGGGATGGCCTCGCCGGGCTTCCACTCGCCGGCCTGAAGGCTGCGCGTGATCAGCGCCTTGATCTGCTGGTACAGCGGGCTGAACGCCGGACCGCCGACCTCGGCCGAGGGCTCTTCGGCGAGGGGTTGCGGTGGCAGGGCGGCGACCATGTCGCGATTGCATCACAGCCCCGCGCCGCAGCGCACAAAAACCGATGAAAGATGTCTTATATAAGACACAAGACTTGATGGGCACGCCCGCCAAATCGGTCCGGTTGGTCATAAACTCGTGGATCGCGCCGGCCCGGCCCGCCCCGCGCCCGCCGGCACCGCCTCTTTCCCCACTCCCGGAGCCTCCCCATGAGCAAGAAACCCGTCCGCGTCGCCGTCACCGGTGCCGCCGGCCAGATCGGCTACGCCCTGCTGTTCCGCATCGCCTCCGGCGAGATGCT
>CAYLKR010000223.1:0-4044 GCA_964384225.1 uncultured Methylibium sp. | reverse complement strand
GAGACCGAGTTCGGCCGCAAGCGCCGCATCAACCAGAGCAGCTGCAACAAGGACTACTCCTGCCTGAAGGGTTTCTGCCCGAGCTTCGTGACCGTCAGCGGCGCGACGCTGAAGAAGCCGAAGAAGGACAGCGCGCACGACCCGCACGCGCTGCCGCCGCTGCCGGAGCCAGTGCTGCCCGTGGCTGAAGCCGCCTGGGGCATCCTGGTCGCCGGCGTCGGCGGCACCGGCGTCATCACGATCGGCCAGCTGCTCGGCATGGCCGCGCACCTGGAGGGCAAGGGCGTCGTCACGCAGGACGCCGGCGGCCTGGCGCAGAAGGGCGGCGCGACCTGGAGCCATGTGCAGATCGCCAACCGGCCCGAGGCGATCTACTGCACCAAGGTCGGCAGCTCCGAGGCCGATGTCGTGATCGCCTGCGACGCGATCGTCGCCGCGAAGAAGGACACGCTGGCGGTGATGCGCGAGGGCCGCACGCGGGTCGTGCTGAACACCCACGGCACGCCGACCGCGGCCTTCGTGAAGCAGCCCGACTGGCAGTTCCCCGGCGGCAACTGCGAGGCGGTGATCGAGCGCGCGGCCGCCACGGTAGGCAAGCTCGACGCCGAGCGGCTCGCGACCGCGCTGCTCGGCGACGCGATCTACACCAACCCGCTGATGCTCGGCTACGCCTGGCAGAAGGGCTGGATCCCGCTGACCCAGGCCGCGCTGCTGCGGGCGATGGAGCTCAACGGGGTGCAGGTCGCCAGCAACCAGGCCGCCTTCGCGTGGGGCCGGCGCGCCGCGCACGACCTCGCCGCCGTGCAGGCACTGGGCGCCAGCGCGCAGGTGATCCAGTTCGTCAAGCGGCCCTCGCTCGACGAGACGATCGCGCGGCGCGTCGAGTTCCTCGCCGGCTACCAGGACGCCGCCTATGCGCAGCAGTACCGCGCCTTCGTCGACAAGGTGCGCTCCGCCGAGGCGCCGCTGGCGTCGACCCGGCTGACCGAAGCCGTCGCGCGCTACCTGTTCAAGCTGATGGCCTACAAGGACGAGTACGAGGTTGCGCGCCTGCACGCCGACCCGGCCTTCCACGCGAAGCTGGCGGCGCAGTTCGACGGCGACGTCAAGCTGCAGTTCCACCTCGCGCCGCCGCTGCTCGCGAAGCGGAACGAGCGCGGCGAGCTGCAGAAGCGCGCCTATGGCGCGTGGATGCTCGGCGCCTTGCGCCTGCTCGCCAGGCTCAAGGGGCTGCGCGGCAGCGCCTTCGATCCGTTCGGCCACACGGCCGAGCGCCGCGGGGAGCGCGCACTGATCGCGGAGTACCGCGCCGTCGTCGAGGCCCTGCTCGACAGGCTGGACCCGGACCGGCTCGCCCTTGCCGTCCAGATCGCGTCGGTCCCCGAGCACATTCGCGGCTACGGGCACGTGCGGGCGCGGCAGCTCGGCGAGGCGCGCACGCAGTGGGCGGCGCTGCGCTCGCAATGGCAGGGCGGCCGCTGACCGCGACGACGACCCCACAAGTTTTTTGAATCTTTGCGTGAACCGCGGTGAACCCGCGGGGGCCGGGCGCTGTCTACAGTGCCCATGTCGCCCTCGTCCCGCCGCTCCGTGAAACCGCTCGAACCCCGCTACACCGCCACCGCCATCGCGCTGCACTGGCTGCTCGCGCTCGCGATCCTCGGCAGCATGGCGGTCGGCGCCTACATGAGCGACCTGGCCTTGTCGCCGCAGAAGCTCAAGCTCTACAACTGGCACAAGTGGGCGGGGATAACGATCCTCGCGCTGTCGGTGGCGCGGCTCGCGTGGCGGCTCACGCACCGGCCGCCGCCGCTGCCGGTGCGCGTCGAGGCGGGCATGCCCGGCTGGCAGCGCGCCGCCTACCACGCCACCCACCACGCGATGTACGCCCTCTTCTTCATCGTGCCGCTGATGGGCTGGGCCTACAGCTCGATGGCCGGCTTCCCGGTCGTGTGGTTCGGCGTGCTCCCGTTGCCGGATTTCGTGCCGGTCGACAAGGAGCTCGCCAAGGCCATCAAGCCGGTGCACGGCTGGCTCGCCTACACGCTGCTCGCGCTCGTCGTGCTGCACGTGGCCGCCGCGCTGAAGCACCAGTTCATCGACCGCGACGGCCTGCTGGCGCGCATGCGCCCGGGCCGCGCCTGACCCTCTCCCTTTCATGAAGACCCTCGTCACCACCCTGGTCGCGCTCGCCGCGGCCGCCACGCTGGCCGCCGGCCCGGCCTGCGCGCAGACCGCCGCGAAACTGCTGCCGGGCAGCGAGATCGGCTTCACCAGCAAGCAGCTCGGCGTGCCGGTCAAGGGCAGCTTCAAGCGCTTCGACGCGCAGATCGCCTTCGACCCGAAGAACCCCGCCGCCGGCCGCGTGGCCTTCACGATCGACACCGGCAGCGCCGGCATCGGCGACCCCGAGACCGACCGCGAGCTGCCCAAGGCCGAGTGGTTCGCGACGGCCAGGTTCCCGCAGGCCCGCTTCCAGTCGACGGCGATCAAGGCGCTCGGCGGCGGGCGCTACGAGGTCGCGGGCCAGCTGTCGATCAAGGGGCAGACGCGCGACGTGGTCGTGCCGGTGGCGCTCGCCGCCAACGGTGCGAACCACACCGCCACCGGCGCCTTCACGATCAAGCGCCTCGAGTTCCGCATCGGCGACGGCGAATGGGCCGACACCTCGATGGTCGCCGACGAGGTGCAGGTCAGCTTCAAGCTCGCGCTCGCCGGACTCGGCGCGCCCTGATTCCCCATCCCAACCCCCGAGAGGACGCCCTCACCATGCTGTCGAAGAAGACCCTGCTCGCCGCCGCGACCGTTGCCGCGCTGGCCGCCACGGCCCAGGCCGAGCCCGTCACCTACGCGATCGATCCGAGCCACACCTTCGTGACCTTCGAGGCGCTGCACTTCGGCACGTCGACCAACCGCGGCCGCTTCGACAAGAAGCAGGGCAGCGTCGTGCTCGACCGCGCGGCCAAGACCGGCAAGGTCGAGCTGACCATCGAGACCGCCTCGATCAACACCGGCGTCGGCCCCTTCGACGCGCACCTCAAGGGCGCCGACTTCTTCGAGACCGAGATCTTCCCGACCGCGACCTTCGTCGGCGACCAGTTCAGCTTCTCCGGCGACAAGGTCACGGCCGTGACCGGCGCACTGACGCTGCTCGGCAAGACGCAGCCGGTCACGCTGAAGGCGAGCAACTTCAACTGCTACGACCACCCGCGCTTCAAGCGCGAGGTCTGCGGCGGCGACTTCGAGACGACGATCCAGCGCAGCCAGTGGGGCATGACCTACGGACTGCCCGGCATCCCCGACAACGTCAGGCTGCTGATCCAGGTGGAGGCCGTGCGGCAGTAAGGCTCAGTCCAGCGGCCGGCGAGCCTCGTCCTCGGCGAGGTGGTGGAACAGCAGGCTGCCGGTGATGCCGGCGCGGCGCATGAAGGCGACATGCGTCGGCAGCCAGGCAAGCGCGCGGCCGGTCTGCTCGGCGCACAGCAGGCCGATGCGTCGACCGTTGACCGCGAAGGGCACGTCCAGCAGCGAGCGGATGTCGTTGGGCACCAGGTAGGCGTCGCGCATCGACGCCAGCGCCGGGTGGGCCTGCGCCTCCGGCGCCTTGAGCACCCCGTGGCGGTCGAGCTCGGCAAAGTAGGCCGGGTGGGCGGATTCGACCAGCGGCGGCAGGTCGGCCGCCGCGCTGCCGGCCACCCACAGCCCGCGGCAGTGCAGGATGCGTTCGCGGCCGGCCGGGGCGCCGTACATCCACAGGCTGACGCGGTCGCAGCCCGCGCCTTCGGCGATCACCGGCAGCGCCTCTGCAACGAAGCTCTCGTGGCACAGCAGCTGGTTCTCGCGCAGCCGCGCAAGGTGTTGCAGGCGGGTGATCGCCAGGGCGGCGGCGGGGGGCATCGACAGCAGCATCGCTACCTCACGCGGCGGCCGTGGTGCGGAACACCGAGACCACCTGCGACAGCCGCTGCGCCTGCTCCTTGAGCGAGGCGGCCGCGGCGGCCGATTCCTCGACCAGCGCCGAGTTCTGCTGCGTCAGCTCGTCGA
>CAYLKR010000222.1:0-4046 GCA_964384225.1 uncultured Methylibium sp. | reverse complement strand
GCCGTGCCCATGTCCAGACTCAGCTCGTCAAGAAACAACGTCTTGACGCTTCACAGCTAGCGCCGGGTCAATGGCGCCGCTCGTCGGCCGGCAGCGCGACGCCGCAGGATTCGAGCGTGCGCGCGACGTCGCCGCGCGACAGCGGCTTGGCGAGCACCGCGTCGCTGCGTGCCAGCGCGGCGCGCACCCGGTCGGCCGGCCGCAGTCGCGGTGACATCAGCACCACGGCGGTCGACGGACCGCCGCGCACCGGGCGGTGCAGCCGCTCGCACAGCGCGATGCCGGCGCCGCCGTCGCTGTCGTCCAGCCGGATGTCGAGGAAGGCGGCCGCGAAGGGCGCGAGCTCGGCGAAGCGCTCGGCCTGGCGCACGTCGAGCGCCTCGTGGACGTGGAAGCCGAAGCGGCCGAGCAGCCGCACCAGCTCGGCACGGGTGGCGTCGTCGCCGTCGAGGACCAGCACGTCCACCGGCGCCGGCTGCGCCGTGTCGGCCGCCAACGCGGCCATGCGCGCGCGCCGCGCCGCCTGGCGCGCCATGGCCTTCGTGACCAGGCGCCGGTCGGGGCCGGTGCGCAGCGGCTCGAGCGGGCCGTCCGATCGCTGCGTCGCCTCCGGCGCTCGCGCAGGCGCGCCGGGCAGATCGGGCCAGACGGTGGGTTCGGCCAGGCTGGCGCCGAGCGGCGACCGGCCCTCGGCCTCGGCGGGGGCCGCCGGCAGCACCGGATCGATCAGCGTGATCGGCGCGGCGGGCGCTGGCGGCGTGCGGGCGGGCCGGGCCAGTGGCGCCGTCTCGGCACCGTCGGAGGCGGCTTCGGAGGGGGGTGCTTCGTGGTCGGAGGCACGCCGGCGCGGCGGCTCGTCGTCCAGAGGCATCGCCTCGGACAGCAGCGAGCTCAGGCCGCGGCGCTGCTTGAGCGTCGCCGTGACGGCCGGGTCGAGCGCGCTGTGGTCGGAGTCGACGAAGAAATCGGCATTGCATGCCCGGCAGCAGGTCGCCCCCGCCGGGTTGACGAAGTGACAGGTCGGGCAGAGGACGGAGTACATCGCGGATCGGGCAGGGAGGGCGGGCTCCGGCGGAGCGTCATCTTGCGGCCAAACCCATTCCCCGTCGAGGCCACGGCCATCGCCCGATCACATCATGCGGGCGCGGCGCCGCCCCACACCTAAGGCTGGGGGCTGCGCGTCTGTCCGCCGAGCGCCACGCCCGAGGCGCCGGGCGCCTTGCGGCCGGCGATCGGCTCCAGCGCGGCCAGGAACTGCTGCGTCGCCCGCGCCCAGGAGTACTGCTGGGCATGCGCGCGAACAGCCGCCCGGGGCAGCTCGAGCGCGGCCAGGCAGGCACGACGCAGGTCGGCGTCGAGCACGCCGCCGGCCGAGCGGCCGACGACGTCGATCGGCCCGGGCACCGGGAAGGCCGCGACCGGCGTGCCGCAGGCCATCGCCTCGGTGAGCACGAGGCCGAAGGTGTCGGTCACGCTCGGGAAGACCTTGACGTCGGCGCTGCGGTACAGCGCCGCCAGCGCCGGGCCGTCGAGCAGGCCGAACCAGCGCACGCCGGGGTGGCGGGCCTCGAGACGGGCGCGCTCGGGGCCCTCGCCGGCGACCCACTTCTCGCCGGGCAGGTCCAGGGACAGGAAGGCGTCGACCTGCTTCTCCACCGCGAGGCGGCCGACGTAGAGGAACACCGGCCCGGGCCCACGCTCGACGCGCGGGCCCTCGGGCGTGAACATCGTCAGGTCGACGCCGCGCGACCACCACTGCGCCCGGCTGAAGCCGCGCGCGCGCAGGTCGTCGACGATCGCCGGCGTCGGCGCCAGCGTCGCGCGGCCGGCGTTGTGGAAGCGCCGCAGCAGGGCGTAGGACCAGGCGGTCGGCAGCCGCGTGCGGGCGTGGACGTACTCCGGAAAGCGGCTGTGGTAGGCCGTCGTGAACGGCCAGCCGCGCCGCCGCGCGACGGCGCGCGCCTGCCAGCCGAGCGGGCCCTCGGTGGCGATGTGCAGGCAGTCGGGCGCGAAGGCGTCGATGCGCTCGGCCACCGCGCGGCGGCTGGCGAGCGCCAGCTCGATCTCCGGGTAGCTGGGGCAGGGCAGCGTGCGGAAGCCCTGCGGCGACAGGATCTCGACGCGGTGGCCGAGCCGCTCGATCTCGCGGCAGGTCATCTTCAGCGTGCGCACCACGCCGTTGACCTGCGGCTCCCAGGCGTCGGTGACGATCATCAGCTTCATGTGGGCTCCTGTGCGGTCGGGACGGGTGGACGGGGGGCCGGGCCGGGGCGGCGGGCGATCGCCAGCGTCGTGACGGCGACCAGCGCGCCCAGGCCCCAGATCACCGCGGTAAGCGGCAGCCCGGCGGCGGTCAGCGCGGCATACAGCGCCAGCAGGGCGAGCACGCCGAGGTTCTCGTTGAAGTTCTGCACCGCGATCGAACGGCCGGCCCCAAGCAGCTGGTGGCCGCGGTGCTGCAGCAGCGCGTTCATCGGCACGACGAAGAAACCGGCGCAGCCGCCCACCAGCGCCAGCAGCGGGAGCGCGGCGGCGGTGCCGTCGATGGCGCTCAGGCCGGGCACCAGCAGCCCCATCGCCACGCCCAGCGGCAGCACGCGCGTCGCGCGCGACAGCGGCAGCCAGGCGCCGGCGGCCGCCGCGCCGCCGATCACGCCGGCCGCCACCGCCACCTGCAGCCCGGCGGCCTGGTGCAGCCCGAGCCCGAGCGACTCCTGCCCCCAGCGCAGCACGACGAACTGCAGCGTCGCACCGACGCCCCAGAACAGCGTCGTGACGGCCAGCGAGACGCGGCCCGCCGGGTCGGCCCAGAGCCGGCGGTTGTCGGCGGCGAAGCGGGGCGGCAGCGCGAGCGGGGCGGCGGGGCCGCGTGGGTAGCGCGCGCCGCTGTCGGGGATCGCCAGGTTGAGCAGCGCCGCCAGCGCGTACAGCCCCAGCACCGTGCCGAGCGCCGGCCCGAGCCGCGTGCCGGCCTCGGCCAGCGGCAGCGCCCACGCCATGGCAGTCTGCAGCCAGGGCGCGACCAGCGCGCCACCGAGCGCCGTGCCGAGCAGCGCCGCGCCGACGGTCGCCACCTCGATCCAGCCGTTGGCCGCGACCAGCCGCTGCGGCGGCACCGTTTCGGTGATCAGGCCGTACTTGGCCGGCGAGTAGGCGGCGGCGCCGATGCCGGCCAGCGCGAAGGCGAGCATCGCGTCGCCGCCGAGCGCGAGCAGCCCGCAGGCGGCCGCCTTGAGCGCGTTGGCGGCGAACATCACGCGCGCTTTGGGCGCTGCGTCGGCCAGCGCGCCGACCCAGGGCGCGAGCAGCACGTAGGCGAGCGTGAAGCCCAGCTTCAGCGCCGGCGCCCACCACAGCGGCGCGCCGATCTCGCCGAGCCGGGCGATGGTGACGATCAGCAGCGCGTGGTCGGCCAGGCCGGAGACGAACTGCGCGGCGATGAGGGCGGGGAAGCCGGGCGGCACGGACAGCGATTGAATGACGCCCCCGTGGCACCGGCATGACGCCCTCGCGACGGAACCGCGACACCGTTAGGAGTAAGGTACGCGCCAGCCGGCTGCGTTCCACTGCGGCCGGGGCAACCTTTCGGTCAAGGAGACGGAGATGAGCAAGCGCGAAGTGGTGGTGCTGTCGGCGGTGCGTTCGGCGGTGGGCGGTTTCGGCGGGTCGCTGTCGGACATCGAGCCGGCGGAACTCGGCGGCACGGTGATGAAGGCGGCGGTCGAGCGCTCGGGCGTCGATCCGAAGCAGATCAACTACGTGACCGTCGGCAACACCATCCCGACTGAGAGCCGCTCGGCCTACGTCGCGCGCGTGGCCTCGATCCAGGCCGGGCTGCCGATGGATTCGGTGGCGATGGCGGTCAACCGGCTGTGCTCCTCCGGCCTGCAGGGCATCGTGACGACGGCGCAGAACATCCTGCTCGGCGACTGCGACTACGGCATCGGCGGCGGCGTCGAGGTGATGAGCCGCGGCGCCTACCTGTCGCCGTCGATGCGCAGCGGCGCGCGCATGGGCGACGTGAAGATGATCGACATCATGGTCGC
>CAYLKR010000221.1:0-4072 GCA_964384225.1 uncultured Methylibium sp. | reverse complement strand
GCCCCAAGGTCTGGAACGCCTGGAAGGGCAAGCTGCTCGAGGACCTGTACCGCGCGACGCTGCGCGCGCTCGGTGGCGCCAAGCCGAACGCCGACGCCGAGGTCGAGGCCCGCAAGCAGGAAGCCCTGCACGCGCTGAACCTGTACTCGCTGCCCGCCGGCGTTCAGCAGCCGCTGTGGGACACGCTGGAGCTGAGCTACTTCGCGCGCCACGACGCCGGTGACATCGCGTGGCACGCCCGCTCGCTGGCGCATGCGGTCGCGACCGACCGCCCGATCGTGCGCGCGCGGCCGTCGAGCATCGGCGAAGGCCTGCAGGTGCTGGTCTATGCGCCCGACCGCGGCGACCTGTTCGCGCGCATCTGCGGCTACTTCGACGGCGCCGGCTTCAGCATCCTCGACGCCAAGATCCACACGACGACGCGGCACTACGCGCTCGACACCTTCCAGGTCGTCTCGCCGCACGTCGAGGAGCACCTCGACATCAGCTACCGCGACCTGACCTCGCTGGTCGAGACCCAGCTCGCGCAGGCGCTGGCCGCCGAGGGCCCGCTGCCCGAGCCCAGCCGCGGCCGGCTGTCGCGGCGGGTGCGCTCCTTCCCGGTGACGCCGCGCGTGCTGCTGAAGCCCGACGAACGCGCACAGCGCTGGCTGCTCAGCGTCTCCGCAAGCGACCGTTCGGGGCTGCTGTACGCGATCGCGCGCGTGCTGGCGCGCCACAAGCTCAACCTGCAGCTCGCCAAGGTCACGACGCTGGGCGAGCGCGTCGAGGACACCTTCCTGATCGACGGCCCGTCGTTGCGACAGAACAAGCAGCAGATCGCGATCGAGACCGAGCTGCTGGACGCGATCGCGGCCTGAGCCGGCAAGCGGCCCGCGAGGGCTCAGGGCACGGCGTCGAATTCGGCCGCCGCAAGGATCATGCGGCCGACCGCGTCGCGCTCGACCGGCGTGAGCCCGGGGTGCCAGCAGTCCATCAGCAGCACGACGCGCACCTGGTCCGAGCGGTTCCAGGCCTCGTGCTCGAAGGTGTCGTCGAACAGCATCAGCTCGCCCTCGCGCCAGACATGCTCACCCACGCCGAGCAGGTTCAGCGCGCAGCCCGGTGGCACCACCAGCGGCAGGTGCATCACCAGCCGCACGTTGCTGACCCCGTAGTGCGGCTTGATCGTCGTGCGCGGCGCGAGAAAGGAGAAGCAGGCCTCCGGGGCCTGGCCTTCGAGACGGAACAGATCGAAGGCCTCCAGCGCCTCGCTGGTGCGCGGGCAGCGGGCGTGGTTCGCGTCGTAGCGCTGCCCGTGGCGGAAGAAGAAGAAGGCGTCCCAGGCGGGTTTCGCCGCGTCGCCGCCGAGGTAGTTCTCGATCCGGTCGCCCGGCCGGATGTCGACGAAGCCGGGCAGCGGCACGCGATCGGCCAGCAGGCTCAGGGCCTCGCCGCGGATCGCGTCGTAGGCGGCCGTCAGTGCGCTGGCGCCGGGAACCCGGGTGGGGTCCAGATAGGGTTCGGACGGGAGATCGGGGAAGTAGAAGAACTTCGGCCGCTGGCGCGGATCGTCGGGCCGGGCATCGGCCTCGCGGGCGAACGCCGCCACCGCGCGCTCGACACGCTGCATCGCCATGCCGCCATGGGCGTGCCGCAGGTCCTCGACGGCAGCGCGCAGGCGCCGCTCGCGCGCGGCGTGTACCTCGTTGGTCACCCGCTCGATCATCGCGGCGGCCGCTGGCGGCAGCGCCGCCGGGTCGCGCCACTCGCCGCGGGCCCGCGCACGGCTCAGCGCCTGGTGCCAGGCGCGGCCGGCGCCGTCCGCATCGCCGAGGGCGAAGCGCATCTCCCCGAGCGCGAGCCAGGCCTGCGGAATCGCCTCGTCGTGGCGATCGGCGAGCCGCAAGGCAGCGGCGAGAAGACCGACCGCCTCGTCCCTCCTGCCCGACTGCCAATGGAGGCCGCAGACTTGCAGCGACAGCCGCAGGTCGGCCGGCCGCTGCGCCTGCAGCGGGGTCAGGAACTCGAGGGCCCGATCGCCATCACCGCGGTCGAGCGCCAAGGCACCGAGTGCCGCCAGCAGGCCCGGGTGGGCCGGCACGTCGCGGAGCAGCTCGACGTACAGGAGCTCCGCGCGCAGCACATCCCCCGCCCGATGCAATGCCTGCGCACGCGACAAGGTAGCAGCGAAGTGGTTGGCGTCACCCATGGCCGTGACCGACGCTCGGCGGCGCACGCCGCCGAGCCGCTGATCAATCGATCTTGAACTCGAACTCCTGATCGACGATCACCTCGCCGCCCGGCGTCTCGCACCGGTACTTCTGCACCGCCGCCTGGACGGACGAGCGGAACACCGCGGGACCGGACAGGAACTTGACGTCCTGCACCCTGCCGTCGCGGATCGTCATGCGCACCTTGACGATGCCCGAGATGCCGTCCTGCAGCGCCTTGCGCGGGATCTCCGGAACGACGTCCGGGTCCTTGAAGTTCGAGCACACGGTACCGATGCGGACCGGACCGGGCGGCGCCGCCGGTGCCGGTGGCGGAGCGGGCGGCGGAGGCGGCTCGATCTTGTACTCGACCTTCGGCGGCTCGGGCGCCGTCGTGATGGCCGGCGCGGCGGACACCGGTGGCGCGATCTCCGGCGGCGGCACATAGGGCGGGGGCGGCGCCTCGACCTTGGGCGCAGGCGGCGGCTTCACGATCTCCGGCGGCGGCGGAGGTGGCGGCGGAGGCGGCGGGGGCGGCGGAGGCAGCTCGACGATGATCTTGGTCTCGAGCGGCTTCTTGACGATCTCGACCACGTCGCGCGCGAGCCCGGTGACCAGCGCGTAGAAGATGAAGATGTGCAACGCGACGACGGCCACGAAGCCGATCAATCGTCGCGAGGACGGTTGCTTGTCGTAAGTCAAATCCATGCCGATAGGCTCCTGACGGGCCCTCGCCGCCTTATGGGCTTTGCGGGCCGGGCGCGGTTCATTCGATGAACTGTTCCGCGCCGACGATGCCGAACTTGGTCAGTCCGAAGCGTTGCACCGAGGCCATGACGCCAGCCACGACCTCGTAGCGCGCCAACTTGTTGGGCCGCAGGTGGAGTTCGGGCTGGAAGGCGAAGTCCAGCTTGGCCATCTCGGAGAGGCGGTAGTTCACGTCCTGCATCGAATCGACGTTCACGCCGTTGAAGTAGATGCGGCTGTTCTCGTCGATGTCGATCTTCACGATCTCGGGCTGCACCAGCTGCGGCGGCGGGTTGCCGGTCGGCAGATCCACGTTGACGGCGTGCAGCTGGATCGGGATCGTGATGATCAGCATGATCAGCAGCACCAGCATCACGTCGATCAGCGGCGTGGTGTTGATGTCCATCATCACCTCGGGCTCGCCACCCGCGCCGGTGCTTCCTACGTTCATTCCCATGGGAGGCTCCTTGCGGTGTCAGCTGCCGCGCGCAGGCGGTTCGGTGATGAACGCGACCTTGGCGATGCCGGCCCGCTGGCAGGCGTAGATCACCTTGCCGACGGAGTCGTAGCGGCCGCTGAGGTCGCCGCGGATGTGCACCTCGGGCTGAGGCTTCATCACCGACACCTTCTTGAGCCGATCGACCAACGCCTGGGTCCCCGATACCTTGGCGTCGTACCAGAAGATCTGGCCCGCCGCGTCCACGGAGATCACGATGTTCTCGGGCTTGGACTCACGGACCTGGATCGCCTCCTTGGGCAACTGGACCTGGATCGAGGTGGTGACCACGGGGATCGTGATCAGGAAGATGATCAGCAGCACCAGCATCACGTCCACGAGGGGCGTGGTGTTGATCGCGGACACCACCTCGTCTTCTTCCCCGAACGGGGATCCGACGACCATGGACATGATCAGGCCTTCTTGGTGACCGAAGTCGCCAGCAGGACCGCGTAGAGGTCGTTACCGAACGCGCGAACGTCGTCCATGCAGCCCTTGTTGCGGCGCACGAGCCAGTTGTAGCCCAGCACCGCAGGCACCGCGACGGCCAGGCCGATGGCGGTCATGATCAGCGCCTCACCCACCGGGCCGGCGACCTTGTCGATCGAGGCCTGGCCGGCCACGCCGATCGCGGTCA
>CAYLKR010000220.1:0-4102 GCA_964384225.1 uncultured Methylibium sp. | reverse complement strand
GCTCGCAGTCGAATTCGAGCTCGCCGAGGTCGGGGAACTGCCGCGCCAGCTTGAGCTGGGTGAGCTGGTTGTCGGCGCACCACTGCGCCGCGGTCACGTCGCCGAAGCGCTGCGCGTTGTCGGTCAGCGCGCCGGCGGCCTTCAGGCCGGCGGCCAGCGTCACGGCGACGATCGTCAGCGCGACCAGCACCTCGATCAGGGTGAGCCCGCGGGCGCGCTCGGTGCCGGCTTTCATCGGGCGGCGGCGGCCGGCGGCGCGACGGCGAAGGGCCCGAGGCCGTCGGTGGCGAGCTCGACGCGCTGGGCGTCCAGGCTCAGCACGATGCGCTGCGCCCCGATCACCGGCTCGGGGCCGAGCACCGCGGCGGCCACGCGGCCCTGGGTGGTCAGCACCTCGGCGCGCACCGAGTCGTCGAGCCAGGCCGACGGCAGCGCCAGCGCCGCCGGCAGCCCGACGAAGCGGAAGCCCGGCGCGTCGCCGCCGGGCACCCAGCGCGCCGGCAGCCCGGCGCCGCGCGCCTCGGCACGGGCGGTTTCGAGCAGCGCGGCGAGCCGGGCGGCCTCGCGTTCGAGCCGCGCCGCCGCCGGGTCGCGCAGCGCCAGCGTGGCGACCGCCGAAGCGATCACGACCAGCGTGACGACGATCAACAGCTCGATCAGCGTGAAGCCCTGCGCCGCACGCCGGGCGCCGCGGCGCGGGGGTCGCGCGCGGCTACTGCCAAGAGCCGACGTCGGCATCCTTGCCCTCGCCGCCGGCCTGGCCGTCGGCGCCGAAGCTGAAGACGTCGACCTCGCCCTTCACGCCCGGGTTGACGTACTGGTAGGGCCGGCCCCAGGGGTCGTTCGGCAGCTTGTCGAGGTAGGGCTTCCAGTTCGGCGGCACCGGGCTGGCGGTCGGCTTGGCCACCAGCGCCTGCAGGCCCTGCTCGCCGGTCGGGTAGCGCTGGTTGTCGAGGCGGTAGAGCTTCAGCGACTGCATCAGGTTGTTGACGTCGGTGCGTGCGGCGGTGACGCGGGCGTCGTCGGCGCGGTCGAGCACGTTCGGCACGATCAGCGCGGCGAGCACGCCGATGATGACGAGCACCACCATCAGCTCGATCAGCGTGAAGCCGCGTTTCAGGCGGCGGCGCAGGAGGGTCGGGTTCATGCGGTGAGGGCAGCGGATGCTGCCGGATCGGAGAGCGTCGCACCATCATAATCGGCGCCCATGAAAGCCCGCATCGCCGCCTTCCTCGTCTGGGCGCTCGCCGCCGCCGGCGCGGTGTACTGGGCGCTGCGGCTGCTGGCCGCGCCGGCCGGCCTGCCGCCGTCGGTCGAGACGGTGTCGATGGACGGCGCGCTGAAAGGCGACATCGCCCGGCTCTTCGCGGCGCCGACACCGCTGCCTGGCGCGGCGCCGGTGGTCGCCGAGCCGGCACTGGCCTCGCGCTTCAAGCTGATTGGCGTGGTCGCCGCCCGCGACCCCGGGCGCGGTGGCGTCGCGCTGCTGGCGGTGGACGGCAAGCCGCCGCGGCCCTACCGCGTCGGCGCCTCCTTCGGCGACGACATCGTGCTGCAGCAGGTCGAGCCGCGCAGCGTCGCGCTCGGCCCGGTATCCGGCCCGGCCGCCTTGCGCCTCGATCTGCCGGCGTTGCCGCCGCCGGCCACCGGGCGCCCCGGCGCGCCGGCCGCCTTGCCGGGGGGCGTGACGCTGCCCGGCGCGGTGCTGCCGCGCGGAACGATCGCGCCGACGCAGCCGCCGGCCGGTGCAGGCATGCAGCCCGGCGAGGGGTCGGCGCCTGATCCGGAGGAGCAGGTGGAGCCCGAGCCGCCGGCCGACGACGAGCCGGCCGAGGCCGAGCCGCCGGTGCCGGGCCGGCGCCTTCCGCGCTGAAGGCTCAGGAGCGGCTGCTCGGCGCGCCGTCCGGCGTGGCCGAGGGGGGCTCGACGATGCTGTCGAGCGTCGGCACCGAGGTGTTCATCGCGAGCTGGCTCGGCCCGGTGTCGTCGCCTTCGGCCACCTCGGTCAGCAGTGCGGCCGCGGCGTGGATCAGCGGCCAGGTCAGCGTGGCGCCGGTGCCGTCGGTCGCGTCCATGCCGAGTTCGAGCAGTGCGCTCGCATGGAACACGCCGAGCGCCTGGTCCAGGCCCATGTGGGTGTTGCTGCGGCAGAACACCGCGTAGTCGGTCACCGGCGCGGCGATGCGCGCGGCCACCAGCAGCGCGGCGCAGGCCGAGATGCCGTCGACCATGATCAGGTGGCGCTTGCTCGCGCCGACCAGCATCGCGCCGACCATCATCGCGATCTCGAAGCCGCCGAACGCGGCCAGCACCTCGACCGGGTCGGTGACCGCATGATGGCGGCTGCGCGCGCCTTCCAGCACCGCGAGCACGGTCTCGGACGGCGGGGCGCGGCGGTCGGTGACCAGGCGTTCGACCGGCAGTTCGCCGAGCCGTGACAGCACCAGCGCCGCGCTCTCGTGCGCACCGACGCCGACGCCGGCGCAGGCCAGCACGTTGCCGGGCAGGCTGTCGGCGATCTCCATGCCGGCACGGATCGCCGCATGGGCCTGGTCGACGCTCATCGCCGAGGCCACGCGCGCATTGCGCGTGCCGAAGGCGATCTTGCGCTGCAGCAGCGCCGGGTGCGGGCCGAGTTCGTGGGCCAGGCCGGCATCGACAACGTTGATCGTCATGCCCTGGATGAAGGAGAACACCGCCATCGGCAGGCGCCCGCCGAGCAGGTGGGCGACCTGGGCCAGCGTGGTGACGCCCGGCGCGGTGAGGCCGTCGACGACCAGGCCGTGGTCGCCGGCGAACACCAGCAGCTGCGGCTGCGTCAGGCGCGGCTTGAGCGTGTTCTGGATCAGGCCCAGGCGCACGGCCAGCGGCTCGAGCTCGCCGAGGCTGCCGGAGGTCTCGCCGCGGCGCTCGAGCTTCATGCGCAGCGCATGCTCGAGCCGCGGATGAGCGGTCGGGGCGATCAGGGAGCGTTGCACGGCGGCGGGCGGTGGTGGTGGGAGGTGGAGCGCGGCCGCCGGCGCCGGTCAGCGCAGGAACAGCCGGTAGGCCGGATTGTCGGTTTCCTCGACGCAAGGGTAGCCGAGGCGGGCGAGAAAATCGCGCAGCGCACGCCGCTCGCCGCGCGGCACCTGGAGGCCGACGAGGATGCGGCCGTAGTCGGCGCCCTGGTTGCGGTAATGGAACAGGCTGATGTTCCAGTCCGGATGCATGCTGGACAGGAAGCGCATCAGCGCGCCGGGCCGCTCGGGGAAGACGAAGCGGTACAGGCGCTCGTCCTGCGCCAGCTCGGACCGCCCGCCGACCAGGTGGCGCAGGTGCGACTTGGCCAGTTCGTCGTCGGTCAGGTCCAGCGTCGGGAAGCCGTCCTTCTGGAAGCGCTCGGCGATGCGCGCCGATTCGCCATGCTCGGTGGTCGTCAGGCCGACGAAGACATGGGCGATGCGCGCGTCCGAGATGCGGTAGTTGAACTCGGTCACGCTGCGCGGGCCGATCAGTGCGCAGAAGCGCTTGAAGCTGCCGCGCTCCTCGGGGATGGTGACGGCGAACACCGCCTCGCGCTCCTCGCCGACCTCGGCGCGCTCGGCCACGAAGCGCAGGCGGTCGAAGTTCATGTTGGCGCCGCAGGTGATGGCGACATAGGTCTCGCCGGCACCGCCGCGGCGGGCCGCGTACTGCTTCAGCGCCGCCACGCCCAGCGCGCCGGCCGGCTCGACGACGGCGCGCGTGTCCTGGAAGATGTCCTTCATCGCCGCACAGACCGCGTCGGTGTCGACCACCTCGTAGTC
The DNA here is from genome assembly GCA_964384225.1 of uncultured Methylibium sp. GTDB lineage: Bacteria > Pseudomonadota > Gammaproteobacteria > Burkholderiales > Burkholderiaceae_C > Methylibium. Next base: position 314 of record CAYLKR010000220.1, on the reverse strand, counting down.
GTCGACCAGCTCGCGCGCCAGCCGGAAGGTCTCGGCGCCCACGGTCTTGACCGCCGTGCCGTCGGAGAACAGACCGACGTCGTGCAGCGTCACCCGCTTGCCGGCCTTCACCGAGCGCAGCATCGCGTCGGAGTCGTTCATCTGCACGCCGATCACCCGGATCGACGGCCGGACCGCCTTCATGTACGACGCCACGCCGCCGATCAGCCCGCCGCCGCCGATCGCCACGAAGACCGCATCGATCGGCCCTTGGTGCTGCCGCAGGATCTCCATCGCGATGGTGCCCTGGCCGGCGATCACGTCGGGGTCGTCGA
>CAYLKR010000219.1:0-4107 GCA_964384225.1 uncultured Methylibium sp. | reverse complement strand
GGGTTGCCGCTGCCGACGAGCACGAAGCGCGCCGGGTGCCGCACCGACAGGCCCTCGCGCTCGACGACGTTCTCGCCCGAGGCGGCCACGTCGATCAGCAGGTCGACCAGGTGGTCCTCGAGCAGGTTGACCTCGTCGATGTAGAGGAAGCCGCGATTCGCGCGCGCCAGGAGGCCGGGCTCGAAGGCCTTGACGCCCTGGCTCAGCGCGCGCTCCAGGTCGAGCGCACCGACGACGCGGTCCTCGGTGGCGCCGAGCGGCAGGTCGACCACCGGCACCGGCACGGTGACGGTCTTGAGGCCCTTGCCACCGCCGGGTTCGCGCGCCGGGTCGCGCTGGTAAGGGCAGCCGGCGACCGCCTTCATCGGCGGCAGCAGCGCGGCGAGCGCGCGCACCGCGGTGGACTTGCCGGTGCCGCGGTCGCCGAACACCAGCACGCCGCCGACGCCAGGGTCGACCGCGGCGACCAGGATCGCGAGCTTCATCTCGTCCTGGCCGACGATCGCGGAGAAGGGAAACGGTGTCGCCATCGGTGTCCTCAGGGCGCCCAGCGCCGCCACAGATCCAGGCCGTGCAGCAGCCCGGCGAGCGCGACCCAGGCCGCGATCCACGCCGGCGCGGCGCCGGCCAGCGCCGCACGCAGCGCGAGCATCAGGCACAGGCCCGACAGCAGGTTGACGAAGAACTCACGCGCCGCGACGCCACGGCCGGTGGCGCGGTGCCAGGCCAGCAGCGCGGCGGCCTCGGCGAGCGTCAGCGCGATCACCAGGTCGATGAAGCCGCAGCCCGCGAGCCACTCGCTCATCTCCAGGCCCTCATGCCCCGAACGGCGGGTTGAGCTGCACGACGGCGAGGTTCAGCACCGCCGCGAAAGCGACCCAGGCGAGGTAGGGCACGAGCAGCCAGCCGGCGCGCGGCGACCAGCGACCGAGCACCACCACCAGCGCCAGCACCGACAGCCACAAGGCCCCGACCTCCCACAGCGCCCAGTCGGGCCGCCGCAGCCGGAAGAACAGCAGGCTCCACAGCACGTTCAGGAAGCCGTTCAGCGCGAACAGCGCGAGCATCCATTCGCGCGCCGCGCGCGATGGCGCCGCCTCCCAGGCGCGCACGGCGGCCATCGCGGCGAGGGCGTAGATCACCGTCCACACCGGCCCGAACAGCGCGTCCGGCGGCTGCCACGGCGGCTTGACGAGGCCCCGGTACCAGGGGCCGATGTCGGTCATCAGCGCGCCCAGGCCGGCCACCGCCAGCGCGGCCAGTGCCGCCAGCAGCACCGGCTTCCAGGCCCGCACGCCGGCCGTCATACACGGGCGAGGCCGAGCAGATGCCCCATGTCCTTGAAGAAGATGCGCACATGGGCCATCGGCTTCTTGCGCACCAGCTTCTTGTTCATGTAGGACTCGAAGGTGAGCTGCTGCACGTCGCGGTCGCGGCAGATCGCGACGAAGCGCTCGCGCCGCCGGTCGCTGCCGTACCAGAACCACTGCATGATGCCGAGCACTCGGAACACCGTGCCGTGCTCGCGCAGGAAGTCGCGGCGCGCGCTGCGCAGCGCGCGCGCGTCGCCGGTGGCGAGGAAGGCCGCGGCGGCCTCGGCGGCGTACTCGCCGCCGACCATCGCGTAGTAGATGCCTTCGCCCGAGGCCGGCGCCACGACGCCGGCCGCGTCGCCGGCGAGCACGACGCAGCGGCCGTCGTCCCAGCGCGGCAGCGGCTTCATCGGGATCGGCGCGCCTTCGCGGCGCAGCGTCTCGCCGCCGTCTAGGCCGCTGGCCTCGCGCAGCGTCTGCACCGCGCCACGCAGCGAGAAGCCCTTGTCGGCGCTGCCGGTGCCGATGCTCAGCGTGTCGCCGTGCGGGAAGACCCAGCCGTAGAAGTCCGGCGACAGCGTGCCGCGGTAGTAGACGTCGCAGCGGCTGCCGTCGTAGCCGGGCGGCCGCTCGGTGGGCGTGCGCACGATCTCGTGGTAGGCGAACACGCAGGGGTTGCGCTCGGCGCCCGGCACCGTCTGCCGCGCGACCGACGAGCGCGCGCCATCGGCGCCGACGATGCAGCGCGTGCGCACCTGGCGCGGTGTGTCGCCGGCGTCGCCGCGCTCGAGGTAATGGACGATGGCGCCGTCCGCGGTGTGCTCGATGCGCTCGAAGCGCCCGGTGCGCCGTTCGGCGCCGGCCGTCGCCGCACGCGCGCGCAGCCATTCGTCGAAGTGCTCGCGGTCGACCATGCCGACGAAGCCGTTGTCGATCGGGATGTCGACGCGCGCGTCGCGCGGCGACACCATGCGCGCCGAGGTCGCGCGCGCGACGAGCAGCTCGTCGGGGATCGCGAAGTCGCGGATCAGCCGGGGCGGGATCGCGCCGCCGCAGGGCTTGATGCGCCCGGCGCGGTCGAGCAGCAGCACCGAGCGGCCCTGGCGCGCCAGCGTGTGCGCCGCGGTCGCGCCGGCTGGCCCGCCGCCGATCACCACCACGTCGTAGGTCGTCGCTTCCATCGCCTCACCTCGCTTCCAGACCATGTGCCCAGCCGCGCGCCGCCGGCGTGCGAGCCTGTGCCGCGCCGTCGCGGCCGATGCGCACCGCGAGCAGCGCCGCCGCCACGAAGAGCAGCGCCTCGCCGGCGAACACCGCCGCATAGGCCAAAGGCGCCGGCTCGATGAAGAGCCGCGCCACATCGCTCGCGACCGCGCCGAGCAGGCCGCCGGCGCCGAAGGCGATCGCCTGCGCCGCGCCCCACAGCCCCATGCGCACGCCCTCTCGCTGCTCGCGGCCTTCGCCGGCGAGCCGCATCATCGAGCCGATCGCGGCGATCGAGAACGCGCCGTTGGCCGCGCCGAGGATGAACACCGTGGCCGCCAGCGGCCAGCCGGCGCCGACGAAACCGGCCGCCACCAGCCCGGCGAGCGCCAGCGCCGATGCCAGGCAGCCGCCCACAGTCCAGGCGCGCAGCGAACCGTAGCGCCGCCGCCCGGCGGCCGCCGCGAGCAGCATGCCCAACAGCACGCCGCCGTGCTGGACACCCGAGAGCTGCGTCGACTCCCCCGGCGTGTAGCCGAAGGCGACGCCGGCGAAAGGCTCGAGGATCAGGTCCTGCGCGCTGTAGGCCAGCATCGAGACGAACACGAAGACGGTGAAACGCCGCGCCGCCGGCTCGGCCCACACCTGGCGCAGCGCGACCAGGAAAGGCGTCTTCGGCGGCTCGGCGGTGGCCACCGGCCCAGCCGCTGCATCGCCCTCCAGGCGATGGAGCGCGATCATCGCGACCACGACCGCGAGCGCGCACACGCCCGCCACCACCGCGAGCAGCCGCGCCGGGCTGTACGGGTCGAGCAGCCGGCCGGCGATCCCGGCGGTCAGCGCGAAGCCGGCGATCATCATCAGCCAGACGATGGTCGCCGCGGCGGCACGCCGGTCGGGCTCGACGCGCTTGGCCAGCAGCACCAGCAGCGAGGTGCCGGCGGCACTCACGCCCAGCCCGATCATCACGAAGGCCGCGAAGGCCAGCGCCAGCCCCGGCACGCGCTGCGTCTCGGCCCACACCGTGGCCAGCGCGGCGAGCACGCCACCGGTGGCCAGCAGCGCGATGCCGCCGAGGATCCACGGCGTGCGCCGCCCACCGACGTCCGAGCCATGACCCATGCGCGGCCGCGCGACCTGCACCGCGTAGTGCAGCGCGACCAGCAGCCCGGGCAGCAGCGCCGGCAGCGCGAGCTCGACCACCATCACGCGGTTCAGCGTCGAGGTCATCAGCACGACGACCGAGCCCAGCGCCGCCTGCACCAGCCCCAGCCGCACGATGCCGCCCCAGCCGAGCGTCGCCGCCTTCATCACGACACCCCGCCCGCCGGGCACGGCGAGCACCCCTCCGTGAGGGGTGCGCCTCGCTGGGGACGGCCCGGCGCGACGGCGCTCATGCCCGCCCCACGACGATGGAACGCAGCGCGAACGCGCTGACCAGCATGCCGAGCACGAACAGCGGCACGCCGAAACCGCTGTACCAGGTGGCGCGCTCGGTCGGGCTGTGGAGGAAGTGATTCATCATCACCAACTGCCCGGCGAGCAGCAGCGTGCCGACCAGCGCATGCCAGGGCCGGTCCCAGGCCAGCAG
>CAYLKR010000218.1:0-4141 GCA_964384225.1 uncultured Methylibium sp. | reverse complement strand
GAACTTCGTGCGCGCCAGCCTGCCCTTCATGACGCGGCTGCGCGAGCTGTGCACGAAGCATGGCGCGCTGCTGGTGCTCGACGAGGTGATGACGGGCTTCCGCGTCGCGCTCGGCGGCGCGCAGAGCCTGTACGCGAAGGCGATCCCCGGCTTCGAGCCCGACCTCAGCGTGTTCGGCAAGGTCATCGGCGGCGGCATGCCGCTGGCCGCCTTCGCGGGGCCGAAGGCGGTGATGGAACAGCTCGCGCCGCTGGGCCCGGTCTACCAGGCCGGCACGCTGAGCGGCAACCCGGTCGCCACCGCCTGCGGCCTGGCGACGCTGCGCGAGATCCAGAAGCCCGGCTTCTTCGACGCGCTGGCGCGCAGCACGAAGCAGCTGACCGACGGCCTGCTGGCCGCCGCCCGCGACGCCGGCGTGCCGATGGTCGGCGACTGCGAGGGCGGCATGTTCGGCTTCTTCTTCGCCGACGAACTGCCGCAGGACTACCCGGCGGTGATGGCGACCGACAAGGAGCGCTTCAACCGCTTCTTCCACGCGATGCTCGAGCGCGGCGTCTACCTCGCGCCGGCTCTTTATGAGGCCGGCTTCGTCAGCGCCGCGCACAGCGCCGCCGACCTCGAGGCGACGCTGTCGGCGGCGCGTGCCGCGCTGAGCGCCTAGACCGGCTCGGGCAGCAGCCCGCGCTTCCTGAGCATCGGCTCGACGGCCGCGTCGCGGCCGCGGAAGGCGCGGTAGGTCGCGCGCGGCTCGACGCTGTCGCCACGGCTGTAGACATGGCGCAGCAGGCGCTGCGCGGTGGCGGCGTCGAACACGTCGCCGGCCTCGACGAAGGCGTCGAAGGCATCGGCGTCCAGCACCTCGGCCCACAGGTAGACGTAGTAGCCGGCCGCGTAGCCGTCGCTCGCGAACAGGTGGCGGAACTGCTGCAGCCGGTGCATCAGGCCGATGTCCGCCGGCACGCCGAGGCGCTCGCGCTCGGCGGCCTCGAAGGCCGCGATGTCGAGCCCGTCCATCGCGACGCGCTCGTGCAGCGCCAGGTCGATCAGCGCCGCGCCGACGTACTGCACCGTCTCGTAGCCCTGGTTGAAGCGGCGCGCGGCCTTCAGCCTGGCGATCAGCGCGTCGGGGATGGGCTCGCCGGTCTCGACGTGGCGCGCGTGGCGCTTCAGCACCTCGGGCTCGAGCGCCCAGTGCTCGTAGAGCTGCGAGGGCAGCTCGACGAAGTCGCGCAGCACGTTGGCGCCCGACAGGCGCTCGTGCTTGACCTGGGACAGCAGGCCGTGCAGGCCGTGGCCGAACTCGTGGAACAGCGTGCGCACGTCGTCGAAGCTCAGCAGCGTGGGCTGCCCGGCCGGCGCCTTGGCGAAGTTGTTGTTGTTGACGATGACCGGCCGCGTGCCGCCGCCGAGCGCCGACTGCCAGCGGTAGGCGTTCATCCACGCGCCGCCGCGCTTCGTGGGCCGTGCGTAGTTGTCGCCGAGGAAGACACCGACCGGCGCGCCGCTGGCGGCGTCGCTCACCTCCCACAGCCGCACGTCGGGGTGGTAGAGCGGCAGGTCGCGGCGCTCGGTGAAGGCCAGCCCGAACAGCCGGCCCGCGCAGTCGAACATCGCCTCGATCATGCGGTCGAGGCTGAAATAGGGCTTCACCTCGGCGTCGTCGAGCTGGTAGCGGGTCTGGCGCAGCTGCTCGGCGTAGAAGCGCCAGTCCCAGGCCTGCAGCTCGGCCGGGCCGCCCTGAGCGGCGGCGATCTCGCGCAGCGCGGCGCGCTCGTCGGCGGCCCGCGCGAGCGCCGGGCCCCAGACGCGGTCGAGCAGGCCGCGCACCGCGGCCGGCGTGCCGGCCATGCGATCGGCCAGTGCGTGATCGGCATAGCTGGCATGGCCGTGCAGGCGCGCCTGCTCGAGCCGCAGCGCCATGATCTCGGCGGCGATCGGCCGGTTGTCGCGCGCCGCGTCGCCGAGGGCGCCCTCGCCGCGGCCGACCCAGGCCCGCCACACCGTCTCGCGCAGGTCGCGGCGGGTCGAGAAGCTCAGGAAGGCCATCACCGCCGAGCGCGACAGCGTGATCGCCCAGGCGCCCGCATGCCCGCGCTGTGCCGCCGCCTCGGCAGCCGCCTGTCGCAGGAAGCCGGGAAGGCCGGCGAGGTCGGCCTCGTCCTCCAGCAGCAGCAGCCAGCCGGCCTCGTCGGCCAGCAGGTTCTGGCTGAAGGTCGTGTACAGCGTCGCGAGTCGCTCGACGATCGCGGCATAGCGCCGCTGCGCCGCCGGCGCCAGCCGCGCGCCGGCGCGCACGAAGTCCAGGTGCACGCGTTCGAGCAGCCGCAGCGACTCGCCGTCCAGCCCGAGCGCCGCGCGCTGCTCGTGCAGCACCTCGACGCGCGCGAACACGCCGCCATGCATGTAGACCGCGCTCTCGTGGGCGGCCAGGCGCGGCGCGAGCACGCGCTCGGCGGCCTGCAGCGCCGGCGTGCTCTCGGACGCCACCAGGTTGTGGAACAGCAGCTCCAGGCGCCGGAGCAGCCGGCCGCTGGCATCGAACGCGGCCACGGTGTTGTCGAAACCCGGCGGCTCGGGGTTCGCGGCGATCGCATCGAGCTCGGCGAGGTGCTCGCGCAGCGCCTGGTCGAAGGCCGGCGCAAAGTGCTCGGCCCGCAGGGTGTCGAAGGGGGGCAGGCCGTGGTCGGCGGCCCAGGGCAGCAGCAAGGGGTTGGCAGCGGTCATGGTGCGCCTTTTTGGGGCAGGGAACGGAACGGTGTCGCGATTCTAGGAAGCTCGGCGCCGGTTCGGCCCGAACTGCGGGGCAATCGCCCCGTTGATGCGCTCAAGTTGCCGGCCGCGCGGCCGTAATCTCGCTGCAAGCCTTCCCGCCCACGGCAGACGTTCGCCTGCCCCCACCCCATTCGCCATGCCCTCCCTCACCCACCTGCCCATCGCCCGCAAGTTCCTGCTGCTCGGCGTGCTCGCCGCCCTGGCGGTGATCGTCCCGGCCACGCTGTACTGGCGCACCGCGGTCAAGGAACTGACCTTCGTCACCCGCGAGGCCGCGGGTTCGCCGACGATGCGCAGCCTCTACGCGGCCATCCGCGTGACGCAGGAGCACCGCGGCCTGACGGCCGGCGCGCTGGCCGGCAATTCCAAGGCGCTGGAGGCCCGTCCGGCCAAGGCCCGCGAGGCCGAGGCCGCGATCGACGCCGTCACCGAGCGGCTCGCCGCCGTCGACGACGGCGACCGCCTGCGCGAACGCTGGGCCGGCGCCGTGGCGCACTGGCGCAAGCTGGCCGCCGACGTGGCCGCCGGCGCGACGACCGGCGCCGACAGCTTCCGCCGCCACACCGAGATCGTCGGTGACCAGATGGCGGTGCTGAGCGACGCGATGGACCTGTACGGCTGGTCGCTCGATCCCGAGCCCAACACCTACTTCACGATGACCGCGACCGCCGCCGACGGCGTGCTGCTGACCGAGAGGCTGGGCCAGCTGCGTGCGGTCGGCACGCGCATGCTGACGCAGAAGGCGCTGACACCGGACGACCGCCGCCAGGTCGGCACGCTGGTCTCGCTGGCCGGCGACAGCCACGACCGCGTGCGGGCAGCGCTGGTCAAGGCGATGGCCGCGGACCCGTCGTTCGCCGAGGCGTTCAAGACGCCGCTGGCCGAGCTGCAGAAGGGTGTGAACAGCGCCCTCGAGCTCGCGATCGCCGAGCTCGAGCTGGCCGAGACGGCCACCCATGACCCGAACGAGTACTTCGCCACGCTGACCGGCGTGATCAAGCAGCAGTTCGAAGTCAACCGGATCGGCGCCGAGCTGGTCGACCGCACGCTGCAGGCGCGCGCCGAGGCGGTGCGCACGCTGCTGATCGCCGGCATGGGCAGCTGCGTGCTGCTCGGCCTGGCCTACGGCCTGTTCGCCGCATGGATGGCGCGCGGCACCACGGCCGGCCTGCGCAATGCGCAGCGCTCGGCCCGCGCGATCGCCGAGGGCGACCTGAGCGCCGGCGTGCCCCAGGCCGGCCGCGACGAGGTCGGCCAGCTGCTCGACGCGCTGCGCGCGATGCAGACCAATCTGTCGCAGATCGTCGCCGGCGTGCGCGGCAACGCCGAGAGCGTGGCCACCGCCAGCGCGCAGATCGCCCAGGGCAAC
>CAYLKR010000217.1:0-4148 GCA_964384225.1 uncultured Methylibium sp. | reverse complement strand
ACCACGCCGATCACCGGGATGCCGAGCTTCTGCGCTTCGGCGATGGCGATCTTGTGGTAGCCGACGTCGATCACGAACATCGCATCCGGCAACGCGTTCATGTCCTGGATGCCGCCGATGTCCTTCTCGAGCTTGGCGAGTTCGCGCTCGAACAGCAGCGCTTCCTTCTTGCTCATCGACTCCAGGCCGGCTTCCTTCTGGGCCTGCATTTCCTTCAGCTTCTTCAGCGAGCCCTTGACCGTCTTGAAGTTGGTCAGCATGCCGCCGAGCCAGCGCTGGTCGACGAAGGGCATGCCGGCGCGGCGCGCCTCCTGGGCCACGACCTCGCGCGCCTGGCGCTTGGTGCCGACCATCAGGATGGTGCCGCGCTTGGCGGCCAGCGAGCGGGTGAACTTCATCGCCTCGGTGAAGAGCGGCAGCGTCTTCTCGAGGTTGATGATGTGGATCTTGTTGCGATGGCCGAAGATGAACGGGGCCATCTTCGGGTTCCAGAAGCGCGTCTGGTGTCCGAAATGGACGCCGGCTTCCAGCATGTCACGCATGGTGAACGACATGAGAGCTCCAAAGGTTGGGTCTGAAATCCGGTCAGAATCGCAAGCGCTTGCAACAGGCCTCTGGGCCCTGCAGCGCGTTGACGACACCTTTTGTCGACCGGGTTCGCGGCTGGTCTTTCCGGCAGGCACCGTGAGCGACGCCTTGGGAAAAACCTGTGGAGTATAGCATCGCGACCCTCGCCGACCGACCGCGCCCCCGCCGCGCAGCGCGACGGGGCGGCCCATGAGAGTCGCGATCATCGGCGCCGGCATCGCCGGCGTCGCCACCGCCTACGAGCTGGCCGCCGACGGCCACCAGGTCACGGTGCTGGAGCGCCACAGCAGCCTCGCTGCCGAAGGCAGTTTCGCGCCGACCGGCGTGTTCGGCAGCGGCTGGTGGGCGCTGGCCCCGCTGGCCGAAGCGCGCCAGCTGCCCTTGCGCGGCGCGCTGTTGCGCGCGCCGGCCGCGTGGCCCTGGTGGTGGCAGCAGCGCAGCGGCGGTCGGCCGGCTGCCACGCAGCGCCGGCTCGCCACCTGCGTGCAGCTCGCCCGCCGCAGCGCCGAGCGAATGCAGGCTCTGAGCACCCGCCTGGGGCTCGAGTTCGAGCAGGGCGACGGCGCGCTCGTGCTGTGGCGCAGCGAGCGCGACCGCGACGCTGCCGAACCGGCCGCGTCGGCGCTGCGGGCGCTCGACGTCGTCGTCCGGGAGCTCGACGCCAACCAGTGCCGTGCGGTCGAACCCGGCCTGGATCCGCAGCAGCCGCTCGTCGGCGGGATGCATCTGCCCGCCGACGGCCGCGGCAACTGCCGGCAGTTCGCCCATGCGCTGCGCGAGGCCTCCGAGCGTGCCGGCGCCGAGTTCCGCTTCTCCACCACGGTGCGCGCGCTGTCGCCGCGCGCCGGCGGCGGTGTCGATCTGCGGCTCGAGCAGACGGCACCGACCACCGGCTTCGGCAGCAGCCGGATGGCGCCCGGCCGCCAGGTGAAGCCCGTGTCGCGCGAGCGCGCCCGCGCCGCGGCCCGCTACCTCGAGCCGGTGTCGGACGAGAGCTTCGATGCCGTCGTCCTGGCCGCCGGCGTTGCCGCGGCCGAGCTGCTGCGACCCCTGGGCCCGACGCCGGCGCTGCGGGTGGTGCACGGCTATTCGCTGACGGCCGCGCTGCGTGCCCCCGAGCGTGGGCCGCGCTCTGCCGTGATCGACGGCAGTACCGGCGGCATCGTCAGCCGGCTCGGGCAGCGGGTGCGCGTGGCGGCCGGTGCGGAGCTGGGCGGCTCGGCGCAGCAGCACCGGCGCGGCGCGGTCGAGCAGCTCTATGCCCTGCTGCAGGGCTGGTTCCCCGGGGCCGCCCAGCTGACGCGACCGCAGGTCTGGAAGGGGCCGCGAGCGATGACGGCGGACGGCCTGCCGCTGATCGGCCCCGGCCCCTGCCCCGGCGTGTGGCTGCACGCCGGGCTGGGCGGCATCGGCTGGTCGCTGGCCTGCGGCGGCGCCGCGGCGCTGGCCGACCAGATCGCCGGGCGGCCGACGGTGGCGGCCGCGGCGCTGGGCGCGGCGTCGACGGACTGATGGCCACGAACGCCGAGACGGCGATGCTCCGGCATGCCCCCTCCCCAAGGCGCGTCGGCGCCGAGCAGCCGGCCCCGCCCGACGGCTGGCCGCTGCACGGCACGCAGGCCTCGCGGCGCCTCGAGGCCGCCGCGGCCGCCAGCCTGCCGCCGCACACGCTGATGGGGCGAGCCGGGCTTGCCGTCGCGCGGCTGGCGCTGGCCTTGGCACCCGCGGCAGGCCGCATCTGGATCGCTGCCGGCCCCGGCAACAACGGCGGCGACGGCGTCGAGGCTGCCGTCCACCTGCAGGGCGTGGGCAAGGCAGTGGCCGTCTCGCTGCACCCCGCGACGGTGCGGCCCGCCGATGCAGCGGCCGCGCTCGCCCGTGCGCAGGCTGCCGGCGTGCCGCTGCTGGATGCACCGGTGCCGCCCTGGGCCCTGCGCCGCGGCGACCTGGCGATCGACGCGCTGCTCGGCCTCGGCACGCCCAGGCCGCCGGTCGGCTGGCTGCTGGAGGCGATCGACCGGATACGCGCCACCGACGCCGGCGTGCTGGCCGTCGACCTCCCGACCGGCCTGAGTGCCGACCACGGGCTTTGCGCCGACCCGGCACACGCCGTGCGTGCCGACTGGACGCTCTCTTTGCTGACGCTCAAGCCGGGACTGTTCACCGCCGACGGCCGCGACCATGCCGGAGCCGTCTGGTTCGACGACCTCGGCGTCGCGCCCGGCACCGAGGCGGCCGGGGCGCACCTGATGACGGCGGTGCCCGGCGGCGGCTGGCCGACGCGGTCGCACGCACAGCACAAGGGCAGCTTCGGTGACCTGTGGGTGGTCGGCGGCGCGGAAGGCATGACGGGCGCGGCGGTGCTGGCGGCCCGCGCGGCCTTGAACGCGGGCGCCGGCCGCGTCTACCTGCTCACGCTGGCCGCGAACGGCACCGACCCCGGCTGCCCCGAGCTGATGCAGCGCACGCCGGCCGCCCTCGAGGGGCGCGAGCCGTCGCTCGGGCGGGCCACGGTGGTGTGCGGCTGTGGCGGCGGGGATGCGGTCGCGGCGCTGCTGCCGGCCGTCGGTCGTGCCGGACAGTTGCTGCTCGACGCCGACGCGCTGAACGCCCTCGCCGGCGACCCCGCGCTGTCCGGCTTGCTGCGCGCGCGCCGGGCACGAGGGCGGGCCACCGTGCTGACGCCGCACCCGCTCGAGGCGGCACGGCTGCTCGGCACCGACACCGCGGCCATCCAGGCCGACCGGCTCGGTGCGGCACGGACGCTCGCCGCCCGCCTGTCGGCCGTGGTGGTGCTCAAGGGCAGCGGCAGCGTCGTCGCCGACCCCGACGGCCGCTGCTTCGTCAACGCGAGCGGCAACGCCTCGCTGGCGACCGCAGGCACCGGCGACGTCCTCGCCGGCTGGATCGGCGGGCTGTGGTCCCAGGGGCTCGACGCCCTCGCCGCGGCCCGGCTCGGGGTGTACAGCCATGGCCTCGCGGCCGACCGCTGGGCGGCGGGCGGCGCGCACGCGGGGCCGCTGCCGGCCAGCCACCTGATCGAGCACCTCGCCGCCCTGCGCCGCGGCGCCGCGGTGCAGGCCTGAGCGCGCGTCAACGGCTGCGCTTGTCCTTGCGCTGCTCGCGCAGCGCACGGTTCGACGCGGCGGACTTCGCCGACGCACCGGCACGCGAGGACTTTCCGGCCACCTTCGCACCGGCCTTGCGGGCCGCACGCTTGTGCCCGCGATCCGCGTCCTCGACGGCCTTCAACTCCTCGACCGCCGAAGCCGCCGCGCGCTCGCGGACGGCCCGCAGCGGCGCGGCGTCCCGGACCAGCCTGAAGTCGATCTTGCGGCCGTCGAGGTCGACGCGACTCACCTGCACGCGCACGCGGCTGCCGACCGCATAGCGCACGCCGGTGCGCTCGCCGCGCAGCTCCTGGCGCGCCTCGTCGAAGCGGAAATACTCGCCGCCGAGTTCGGTGATGTGCACCAGGCCCTCGACATAGAGGTCGTCCAGCGTCACGAACAGGCCGAAGCTGGTGGCCGCGCTGACCGTGCCGCCGTACTCCTCGCCGA
>CAYLKR010000216.1:0-4153 GCA_964384225.1 uncultured Methylibium sp. | reverse complement strand
CTGGAGCGAGGCCGAGGCCGGCACCAACGGCATGGGCACCTGCCTGGTCGCCGCCAGCCCGGTGGCGGTGCAGCGCGAGGACCATTTCTTCACCGAGCTGACCTCGCTGACCTGTTCGGCCGTGCCGGTGTTCGACCCGCAGGGCCAGATGACCGCGGTGCTCGACGTCACCAGCCGTTCGAGCCTGCAGCAGCAGCATTCGCTGGTGCTGCTGGGCATGACCGCGCAGATGATCGAGAACCGGCTGATGGAGCAGCGCTTCCCGGAGGCGCACCTGCTGCACTTCCACAGCCGGCCGGAGTTCGTCTACACGCTGCACGAGGGCAAGCTGGCGCTCGACGGCAACGGCCGCATCCTGGCCGGCAACCGCAGCGCGCTGTTCCAGCTCGGGCTGCGCTCGGTGGCCGAGCTGCGCAGCAAGCGCCTCGACGAGCTGTTCCAGACGCCGCTGGCCGACATCGAGCAGCGCAGCCTGCGCAGCGCCTACCACCCGGTGGTGAGCTATGGCGGCGCGCAGGGCGCGAGCCGCTTCTTCGTCGTCGCCCGGCCGCCGGCCGGCGAGCTGGAGATGACCGGCGTGCCGGCCCTGCAGCCGCGCCGCGACCCGCCGCGCGGCGCCGAGCCGAGGCGCGAGCCGCCAGCCGCGCCGCTGAGCGCGCCGGCGCCGTCGTTCGGCGATGCGCGCATCGCCCGCCAGCTCGAAGCGGCCGCGCGGGCGATCGCGCGCGACATCCCGGTGCTGCTGCACGGCGAGACCGGCAGCGGCAAGGAGGTGTTCGCGCGCGCGCTGCACGCCGCGAGCCCGAAGGCCGGCGGCGCGCTGGTGGCGATCAACTGCGCCAGCCTGCCCGAGACGCTGATCGAGGCCGAGCTGTTCGGCTACCGCGCCGGCGCCTTCACCGGCGCGCAGCGCAGCGGCCGGCGCGGCAAGATCGTCGAGGCGCATGGCGGCACGCTCTTCCTCGACGAGATCGGCGACATGCCGCTGGCGCTGCAGGCGCGGCTGCTGCGCGTGCTCGACGAGCGCAAGGTCACGCCGCTGGGCGCCGAGGAGACGGTGGAGGTCGATTTCCAGCTCGTCAGCGCGAGCCACCATCCGCTCGAACGGCTGGTCGCCGAGGGGCGCTTCCGCCAGGACCTGTACTACCGGCTCGCCGGCTTCGAGGTCACGCTGCCGGCGCTGCGCGAGCGCAGCGACCGCCGCGCGCTGATTGCCGAACTGTTGGCCCAGGAGGGCGGCGGCGCGCGTCTCGCGCCCGAGGCGCTGGCGCTGCTGGACCAGCACCCCTGGCCCGGCAACGTGCGGCAGCTGAAGCATGTGCTGCGCACCGCACTGGCCCTGGCCGGCGACGACGGCGTGGTCGGCGCCGAGCACCTCGTCTCTCTGCGCCAGCGCGTGGCCGCCGCGCCCCCGGCCCCGGCGTCGTCCCCGGTGGCCGAAGGCACCGAGGCGAACGCCGACAATGCGGCACCGGCGCTGCCGCCGCTGAACCCGATCCAGGCCAAGGAGCGCGAGGTGCTGCTGCAGCTGCTGGAGCAACACCGTTGGAATGTGAGCAATGTCGCCAAGGCGCTCGATGTCAGCCGAAACACCCTCTACCGAAAGCTCCACCGGCTCCACATCGCCCTCTCCAGCGCTGTCGGTCCGGCAGCCCGGGGCCACTGAGGCGCAGCGCTGGGCCGCGGCGCTCGGCGACGAGCACGCGCCGGCCCAGGCGGATCCGCCGCGCTCGCGATTCGCCTGGTGCGTGACCGGCTCGGGGCATTACCTCGAGGAGTCGATGGCGCTGGCCGCGCGGCTGCCGCAGGTCGACCTGTTCCTGTCGGCCGCGGCCGACGAGGTGCTGCCGCTGTACGGGCTGCGCCTCGAGGTGCTGAAGGAGCGCTTCCGCGTCTTCCGCGACAAGAGCGCGAGCGCGGTGCCGGTCGGCCGGCTCTACCTCGAGGCCTATCACACGGTGGTGATCGCGCCGGCGACCAGCAACACGGTCGCCAAGTGCGCGCTCGGCATCTCCGACACGCTGCCGACGAACATGCTCGCGCAGGCCGGCAAGCTCGGCGTGCCCAGCCTGGTGTTCGCCTGCGACACCGAGCCGGTGGTCATCACCAAGGGCCCGCGCACGACGCAGGACGAGTGGTTCACGCTGCGGCCGCGCAACATCGACCTGGCGCATGTCGAGCGGCTGCGCGAGATCGACCACTGCGAGGTGTTCCGCTCGCCCGGCGAGCTGGAGGCCGCGCTGACGTCGCGGCTGGCGGCGTTGAACCTGGCCTGGCTCTGAGGCGGCGTTGGAGCACTACCTGTTCCTGACCGGCAAGCTGGCCCAGCCCGGGCTCGAGCGCGTGCTGGCGAGCATCGATCCACCGGCCTTCAGCTGGGCCACGCGCGAGATCGGCCTGCAGGTCGCCGCGCTGATGACGGCCGAGATGATCCAGCGCCGCGTCCCGCGCGAGAGCCTCGTCGACGGCGGCGCGCGCGCGCCCGACCGCATCTACGTGCCCGGCCGCTGCCGCGGCGACGTGGCGGCGCTGGCCGCGCACTTCGGCGTGCCGGTCGAGCGCGGGCCGGAGGAGATGAAGGACCTGCCGCGCTTCTTCAACCGCGCGGCCAAGGCGCTGGACCTCAGCGAGTACGAGGTCGCGATCTTCGCGGAGATCGTCGATGCGCCGCGGCTCACGGTCGACGAGATCGTCGCGCGCGCCGCGGGGCTGCGCGCCGACGGCGCCGACGTGATCGACCTCGGCGGCCTGCCGGCCACGCCCTTCCCCCACCTCGAGGACAGCGTGCGCGCGCTGAAGGCGGCCGGCCACACGGTCAGCGTCGACTCGATGAACCCCGAGGAGCTGCTGCGCGGCGGCCGCGCCGGCTGCGACTACCTGCTGAGCCTGAAGCTCGACACGCTGTGGATCGCCGACGAGGTGGCCGCGACGCCGGTGCTGATCGCGCGCGAGCAGACCGAGCTCGAGACGCTCTACGAGGCGATCGAGACCATGGAGAAGCGCGGCCGGCCCTACCTCGCCGACCCCATCCTCGACCCGATCCCCTTCGGCTTCCTGGCCTCGCTGCTGCGCTACCAGACGCTGCGCCAGCGCTACCCCGAGGCGCCGGTCATGATGGGCGTCGGCAACCTGACCGAACTGACCGAGGCCGACACCAGCGGCATCAACGCGCTGCTGTTCGGCGCCTGCGCCGAGCTCGACGTCGCCGCGGTGCTGACGACGCAGGTCAGCCTGCATGCGCGCCGCGCGGTGCGCGAGGCCGATGTCGCGCGCCGCATCATGCATGCCGCCAAGCGCCACGCGATGCTGCCCAAGGGCCTGGGCGGGCTCGGCGACGCGCTGATGACGGTGCACGACAAGCGGCCCTTCCCCGACAGCGCCGACGAGATCGCCGCGACCGCGACCCAGGTGCGCGACCCGAACTTCCGCGTCCAGGTCAGCGAGGCCGGCATCCACGTCTACAACCGCGACGGCCTGCGCACCGAGCCGGAGGTCTTCAAGCTCTGGCCGCAGCTCGGGCTGGAGCACGACGCCGGCCATGCCTTCTACATGGGCGTGGAGCTGGCGCGCGCCGAGATCGCCTTCCAGCTCGGCAAGCGCTATGTGCAGGACCAGCCGCTGGACTGGGGCGTGGCGGCCGAACGCAAGGCCGAGGACCTGGACCGCTGGTGCGGGCCGGGCACCACATTGACCCACGGCCGCAAGAAGACCCCCTGATGAGCTTCAACGACCAGATCTTCGAGGCGGTGATCACCAGCCTCGGCGCCGACGGCAGCCCGCATGTCGCGCCCTTCGGCGTGCGCTACCGCGGCGACCGCGTCGTGCTGATGCCCTTCAAGCCCAGCGGGACCCTCGACCGGCTGCGCGAGACCGGCCATGCGGTGCTGAACCTGACGACCGACAGCCGCGTCTTCGCCGGCGCGGTGTGCGCGCGCTGGCTCGGCCGGCGCGACTGGCCGCTCGTGCCGGCGCAGGCCATCCGCGGCGTGCGGCTCGCGAGCGCACTCGCGCACAGCGAGCTGAAGCTGGTCCACGACGACGACCACGCCGAGCGCCCGACGCTCACCTTCGAGCGCGTGCTCGACGTGACCCATGCGCCCTTCCCCGGCTTCAACCGCGCGCAGGCGGCGGTGGTCGAGGGCGCGGTGCTGGT
>CAYLKR010000215.1:0-4165 GCA_964384225.1 uncultured Methylibium sp. | reverse complement strand
CGGCCGCCCTGCGCGAGCGCGCGCCGCTGCGCGCCGCGCTGGTCGGCGGCGACCGGCCGTTCGCCTTCGCCGGCCCCGACGGCCGGCCCCTGGGCCTGACGGTCGATGTGCTGGACGCGGTGCTGCGCCGCCTCGGCCTGCCGCCGGCGCAGTGGCAGCGGCTCGACGTGGCGGCGCTGCCCGAGGCGCTGCGGGACGGCGGCGTCGACCTCGTCGTCGGCCTCGACGAGAGCGCCGCCTGGGTCGACGTGCTGCGCTTCGTCGGGCCGATCGTCGAGCATCCGGTGGTGCTCGTCGCGCGCCGCGACGCCGGCGCCTACGACCTGACCCAGCTCGCGGGCCGCCGCCTCGCGCTGCCGGCGGCCCACCCGGCGCGGCCGCTGGTCGAGGCACGCCATGCGGCCGTCGAGCTGGAGGCCTGCGGCGCGCTGGCCGACTGCATCGACGCGGTGGTCCGCGGCGACGCCGACGCGACGCTGACCGACGTGGTCAGCGCGGCGCTCGCGCAGGCCGAGCGCACGCGCGGCGAGGTGCAGATCACCGGCAGCGTGGAGGCGCTGGTGCGCAGCCAGGCCATCGGTGTCGCGGCGGCGCACGCCGAGTTCGTGCCGCTGTTCAAGAGCGCGCTCGATGCCGTCGTCGCCAGCGAGCTGCCGGCGCTGCGCAAGCGCTGGTTCGGGCGCCCGCCGCCGGCCGAGATCGCGCGCCGCGTGCTGTGGCAGGCCGCGCCCTGGGCGGCGGGCCTGCTGGCCTTGCTCGGCGCGGCATGGTGGGCGCACAGCCGACGCCTGCGCCGCGAGATCCGCCGCACCCGCGAGGCGCAGGACACCGCCGAGCGCGCACGCCAGGCCAGCGAGCGCTTCACCGCCTTCCTCGCCCATGAGGTGCGCAACTCGCTGCATTCGGTGATCGCCGGCACCGAGCTGCTGCGCAGTGCGCGCCAGGTCACGCCGGCCATCATCGGCTCGCTCGGCGAGTCGGCCCGCTCGACGCTCGGGCTGCTGAACAACCTGCTCGACCGCGACCGTCTCGAAGCCGGCCGGCTGACGCTGCATCTGGAGCCGGCCCGCCTCGAGCCGCTGCTGCGCAGCGTGGCGGTGGAGATGCTGCCGGCGGCGCTCGCCAAGCAGCTCGCGCTGCAGACCGTGGCGCCCGCCACCGACCCGCTGCTCAGGCTGGACACGCTGCGCGTGCAGCAGGTGCTGCGCAACCTGATCGCCAACGCCGTCAAGTACAGCGCCGCCGGGGAGATCACCGTCGAGGCCCATGTCCGCCCGCAGCCCGGCGAGCCGCCGCGCTGCCTGGTCGAGCTGGTCGTGCGCGACCAGGGCCCCGGCATCGCGCCGGCGCAGCGTGAGCGTCTGTTCGAGCGCTACGCCACCGGCGACGGCCCGGGCGGCAGCGCCAGCGGCACCGGGCTGGGCCTGGCGCTGTGCCGCGACCTGGCGCGGCTGATGGGCGGCGACCTGCTGATCGACAGCGCCTCCGGCCGGGGCACGACCGCGACGCTGAGCTGGATCGCGCCGCTGGCGCAGGCGGCAGCCGCGCCGGCTGCGCCGCCACCGCAGGGCCGCCGCCGGCTGCTGCTGGTCGAGGACGCCGAGGTCTACGCGATGCTGCTCGAGCGCGCGCTCGCGGCGCAGGACATCGAGGTGCACCCGGCGCCGTCGGCCGCGAGGGCGCGCGAGCTGCTCGCCACGCAGCCCTTCGATCTGGTGCTGAGCGACCTGCACCTCGGCGACGGCGACGCCTTCGATGTGCTGGCGGCGGCCGCGCGCGCGCAGCCGGTGCCGGTGGTGGCGGTGATGTCGGCCGAGATCGACGAGCCGGTCGCCGAGCGGCTGCGCGAGGCCGGTGCGCAGGCGGTGCTGAAGAAGAGCGGTGACGTCTCGCTGCTGGCGCGTCAGCTCCTCCAGCATCCGGGGCTGCAGGCCGTGCCGGCCTGCTGAAGCCGCCGCGGCGCGCCGTCAGACGATCCAGAAGTCCGACGCGTCGAGCGCCGTGCCGGCATCGAAGCGCGCGGACAGCACGGCCTCGCCGGCGCCGCTGCCGTCGGCGTCGTACCAGAGCCGCCCGCTGCCCGCGTGATAGACGATGCGGTGCGCGGCGGACGTGGCCGACGCGCCTTCGTGCCATGCGTTGACGGCCAGCGCGCCGGGGGCGCCGAGGGCCGTGAAGACCGCGTCGGACAGCAGCACGAGATCGTCCGCGGGCCTGAACTGCAGGATGCGATCGACGTTGTCGGGGCCGAGCGCGGAGGCGAAGATGAAGCGGTCGACCGCCCCGTCGGCTCCGCCGGCCAGCACGTCCGAGCCCTCGCCGCCAGCGAGGCGGTCGGCCCCGGTCCGCCCGAACAGGCGGTCGTCGCCGGCCCCGCCGCGCAGCACGTTGGGACCGCCGCCGCCGGTCAGCACGTTGTCGAGCGCGTTGCCGGCCAGGGCGATGCGGGCCTTGCCGAGCGCCTCGGCCTGCTCGACGTACGCCGAGAGGCGGTAATCGATGCGCGACAGCACCAGGTCGGTGCCGCCGCCGGCCGCCTCAACGATCACGTCGCCGACGTGATCGCGCACGTAGACGTCGTCGCCGCTGCCGCCGGCGAGACGATCGGCACCCGGCCCGCCGTCCAGACGGTCGGCGCCGCCACCGCCGAGCAGGGTGTCGTTGCCGCCGCGCCCTTCGAGGCGGTCGGTCGTCTCGCTGCCGGCGATCTCGTCGTCGCGGGCGTAGCCGACCGCGTAGACGCCGGTGCGGAAATCGTTGAAGGGGTCGACGACGTAGTACAGGTCCGAGGGGCGCAGCGTCCAGCCCATGTCGGCCAGCATCGACAGCTCCAGCCGCCCCGGCAGATAGCGCTCGCCGAGGAAGAAGTAGTAGCTGTTCATGATGCTGGCTTCGAGGAAGGGCTGCTCGGTGGGCACGGCGCCGAGGTGGGTGGCGCCCTCGATGATCCCGAAGCGCACCTCGGTCGGCCTGCCGATCAGCGCCGTCGTCGCCCGGCCGGTGAACCAGCCCAAGCCGCCGTCGACGCTGACGAGGCTGTCCCAGACCGACTGGTAGTTGCCCGGCAGCGGGCCGTCGATCGGGTCGCGCCAGCCGACGAAGCCCATGCCGTGCAGGATCTCGTGCATCACGACCGAGAAGCCGTCGGTCTCGTCGAGGGGCACTTCACCGGGCGTGAAGACGAGCGGCGTGTCGTCCCACCAGAGCTGGTCGACGTAGTCGGTGGTCGGGTCGATGAAGATCTGGAACTCCGGGGCGTTCGGATCGACGTCGACGCCGTCGCGCGACTCGGCCAGCGACGTCTGCTCCCAGGTCTGCACGCCATCGACGGTGTCGCGCAGCGTCAGCGGGCCGGAGCCCGAGAAGCGCCCGGCCGGCCCGCCGATCAGGCCTTGAGGAACTCCGCGCGCCCGCCGAGCCAGCGCGTGACATGGGCCTGCGCCGCGGCCGGATGCTCGGCCAGCAGCCGCGGCGCGAGCGCACGGGCCTGTTCCAGCAGCGGCGCGTCGCTCGCCAGGTCGGCGAAGCGCAGCAGCGCGTCGCCGCTCTGGCGCGCGCCCATGAACTCTCCGGGCCCGCGGATCTCGAGGTCTCGCCGGGCGATCTCGAAGCCGTCGGTGGTCTCGGCCATGGCCTTGAGCCGCGCCTTGCCGGTTTCCGACAGCGGCGCCGTGTAGAGCAGCACGCACACGCTCGCCACCGCGCCGCGACCGACGCGGCCGCGCAGCTGGTGCAGCTGCGCGAGACCGAAGCGCTCGGCATGCTCGACCACCATCAGGCTGGCGTTCGGCACGTCCACGCCGACCTCGATCACGGTGGTGGCGACCAGCACGGCCATCGGGCCGCCCGCGAACAGTGACATCACCGCCGCCTTCTCGGCCGCCGCCATCCGGCCGTGCAGCAGGCCGACCATCGTGCCGGGCAGCGCCGCGCTCAGCTGAGCGTGCGTGGCGGTGGCGTTCTGCAGGTCGAGGTGCTCGCTCTCCTCGACCAGGGGGCAGACCCAGTAGACCTGCCGGCCCTTGGCCACCTCGTCGCGGATGCGCGCGATCACCTCGTCGCGCTTGCCGTCGGCGAACAGCTTGGTGACGATGGGCGATCGCCCCGGCGGCAGCTCGTCGAACTTCAGCCGCTGCCAGGCCGGGTGGCTGCGGTCCTCCAGCGT
>CAYLKR010000214.1:0-4181 GCA_964384225.1 uncultured Methylibium sp. | reverse complement strand
CGTGGTAGCCGTTCTTGCGTCCGCCGTATCGAGTGCTTTCTCCCCAGAGGCACACAACCGTGTTCGAGCCGTCGCTCGTCACCACGCGCCCGCCGCTCACCGCTACCTCGTGCGGCGCGTGGCTGTCCGTGCCTGGGCGCCAGCGATCGCTCTCGCTGCCGTTACCCACCTGGATCGTGCCGTCTTCCAGCAGGTGTCCATGGTCGGCGGTGATCACCACCACGCGCCTTGCTTCCCGCGCTTCACGCAGCAGAGGCAGCAGCAGCCGCAGGTCTTCGAGCGTCCAGCGCTGATGCAGCTGGTCGGGGCCGCTCAGGTGATCGTCGACCGCGTTGTAGACCACGCCGATCACGCGTTGATGAGGGTCCGCAATCGCCGCGCGCACCTCGGGGGCCAGGTTGGTCGCGTCGGCCAGATCGCCCTTGTGGAACAACCGGGGCGGTGCTCCGGCACGGCTGTGCGCCAGCAGCGCCGCATGCGAAGCGAATCCCGATCGCTCCTGCGCGGCGGCTCCCAGCGTGAGCCGCCCACAAAGCAGGCTGGTACGGCTGACCTCGGTGACGGTGGGCAGCGCCGCCACGCCGACCAGAGGCTGCCCGAGATCGCTCAGTACCATCTCGGCCCAGCCATGGCTCGCGCTGCGTGCGAACAGCTCCCGGAAGATGCTGATGCTCAACCCGTCCATCACCAGCAGCAGGACCGGATGGGCAGCGGCGATCGGCGCCAATACGTGCTCCAGCACGGACTCGACCGGCACCAGGCGCCCGTCGAGGGCTGGCTTGTTCGCGTTCCATTCGATCAGAGCCTGGGCGAACGGCTTGGCGAACTTGTTCCGACGGGCAATCAGCGCCTCGCGGCACGCGCTATAGGCCTGCGACAGTTCCGGAATCTCGTCGCCGCCGAGCAGGCGAAAGCGCGCCCAGTCCACGAATGCACCTTCGTCCGACTGCCAAGTCACCGCGGTCTGCAGTGATGTCGCGGATCGGGGCGCGGTCAGCAGCCAGCGCGACAGACGGCGGGCCATCTCGACGCGCTCCGCTCGCGGAGGCTGCGCCGCCGTCAACGTGTGCCTGAGCGCGCGGTCGGCCTGCAGTTCCACCTGGGCCAGATTGGCCTCGGTGTGTTCGGCCACATGCGCTGACAGGGCGAGCGCGAAGTCCTGCATCCGCTGGTCCAGCGCCGCGGGGAGCAGATCACTGAGGTGCGCGAACTCCGCGACGCGCAGGTCCCGTAGCAAGGCATCGGCCCGGTCGAGCGTGGCGCGCGTGGCTTCCAGCCCGGCCGCCCGCACCACCTGCTCCGCGGCTCGCGCCCAGGCTCGTCCTTCCGGCACGCCGATGTGCTTGTCGTTGACGAACCGCTCGAGCCGGATGGCCGCCTGGCCCAATGCCGCCTGACCTTCGCCTTCCGGCGCGAAGACCACGCCGCAGACCAGCCCGAGCGGCAGGGCGTCGGCGGTGCGGCCCGCTTCAACGCAGCCAAGCACCATTTCGCCGGCACTGCCAGCCGTCTCACTGAGCCAGCGCATGACATCGGTTCGGGCTGCGGCCGGCAGCTGATCCAGCGTGGCGTCGGCCCCGGCGGCCATCGACCAGGTCAGCAACGAGACGGCGTCCGGGCGGGCTGTGGGGATCCGAAGGAACCGCTGTAGCACCTCCTGCCAGGCGGTCTCCAGACCTAGGAATCCGTTCGCCACCGGCGGGTAAGGGCCTTGCGCAGCGCCGTCGATCAGGCTCTGCGGCATCCACGCATAGCGGCCCAGTCGCGCGTCGGTCTCCTTGGCCTGGAAGAGTTGACGGACGATGTCCCAGCCCTCCGGCTGGAACACACGCGCTCGCGCCAGTCGCGCCGCGATGTCCTCGGCAATCTCTTGCGTCGCCAGCGGCGTGATGACCACGAGCCCGGCCGATGCCGGGTCATGTCGCTCGACATCGCAAAGCGCTTCGCGGATGGCCAACGACGATTCGCACCAGCGCAGCGCGAACTGCCGCCCACGTTGGCTCAGCGTCTCGGGCCACGGCTGGCGCGCCTTCGCACGGATCGCCAACGCCACGGTCGACGGATCGCTGGCAAGCACCCGTTCGAGCTGCGCCGCGATCTGCGGAGTCGACAAGCTCATAGCTTCGTGCCCTTGCGCTCCAACCGCCAACTGAGGGTAAGTTCCAGATCGCGATCGCGTGCGATGCGAGCCTTTAAGTCATCCAGCTCTGCCACCGCCTCAGCGCCGGTCAGATGAAGCGCCTGTTTCTCTTCCACCAGCTCCGGACCGTTGAAGCCCGGTGCAGGTGGCAGCGGCGGAGGCAGAGGGGTGGGCGCAGTCGTTGCGCCCGGCCCCACCGGTGCCGGCGCGGGTGGCTGCACCGGCGCCGGCGCAGCGGCCGCGAGCAACTGCATGGCGTCTCGTTCGAGCTCTGCCAGGCGCGACTTGAGCGGGACGACATGCTCGTCGGCGATGAGCGCCTCGCCAAGGCGGGTCATGATGGCCGCCGCGGCTTCGCGTCGATGGTCCCCGAGATCGCGGACCACGTCGAACAACTGCCAGTTGCCGTTGGTGAGCGCGTCGGCGCATGCCTGCGCCTGGCCCAGCGTTCGGCTCACCGCCGCCTCAGAGGTATTCAAGGTCGCGGCAACCAGTGACGACACGACATCGCCTTCCGCGGCCTGCGTGAGCGTGGCCAGCAGTGCCTGCGCAGACTCCGCCGACTGCTGACGGGCACCGGCAGTGCCTGCGCCGTAGCGGCTGGTGCGATCGCGCACTTGAGCAACCAGCCTGCCCACGGCCTCGCGCTTGCCGCTCGCCGCCTGCTTCACTTCGTCGACCAGGCGGCCCACGTTGGCTGCATTCAGCGTCTGTGCCAGCGTCAGCCCGAACAGGCTGGAAGCGCGCTGCAATGCCGTGTCCCAGTCGGTTGGGTTGGGCAGGGCCTGCTCCCTCAGCTCCAGCTCATCCGACACGCTATCGATGGTGGGCTCGATCGGCCCACCACGCAGCGTGAAGCGGCGGTTGGTCGATGCGGCGTACGCCAGGATGATCAGGTTCTGCAGCTCGATCGGCAGGCCCATCGGCGCCGGGGTATCGATCCATCGGCGCAGCTTGGCCACCGTGATCGGCCCACCGCCTTCGCGGGCATGGCTTTGTGCGAACCGCGACTGCCAATGCGGCTCGATCAACAGGTGGGTCTCGCCCATCTGGCCGAGCTGGCAGGGGTTCACCACGGCGCGTACCAGCTTGCGTGTCGAGGTGTCCTGCACGAACCCACGCTGTCCAGACGACTCGATGGCCTTCTGCACCTCGGGCCAGACCTTCTTGATGACGCTGGCCTTGATCTCGGTGTCGAACTCGGGATGCGCCGGGTACTGGTGGGCGAACAACTGGCCCAGCAGGCTTTCGAACGCGCTACGGAACTCGGCACCCACCGGAGGGCGCGGTGAGAGGGTCGGGTCCAGCGACTGGAACTGCTGGTCTGCCGTGAGCGGGTTGCTCACGGCATCCCGCGGCTCGGTGCTGATGCCGTAAGCCACTTCCAGCTGCGACCGGAGCTTGATCCGCAACTGATCAAGCTGATTCCGAGCGAGCGCCTTGGCCTGCACCCGGTCGACGAACGAAAGGTGCGCGGCGTAGTTGTCGAAACGATCACCTTGCAGGATGTAGTCGAGCACGACGAGGCGGCCCAGATCGGCCAGTGCCTTGTTGCTCAGGAAGGAGGGCAACCACACGAGGGTTCGCGTATCACCACCGCGGTACGCGCCGAGACGCGCCAGGTCATCCGCTGGCCCGAAGTTGGCGTCGTCGAACGGAAAGTCCAGCACGACCGACCAGGCGCCCGAGCGGCCACGCAGCCGGTCGTCGGTCATCTCGCGGACGTTCTCGTACAGCACCTCCACCTCGCGCCGCGTGCCGCGCCAGAGAAACTCGTAGGTCGTGAACAGCCCGCCGGCGTCCTGGATGCCCAGCTGCTCGAACAGAGTCTCGCGGATCTTCTTGCGGCGATTGCCGGCGTTGTCGTTGGCTTCGGCTGCACGCAGGATGGGCTCGATGTCGACACCGGTGACCTGGATCGAGATCACCGGGTTCTGATCCTCGGTGATCTTGATCTCGCCGATCTCGCTCGCCCAGTCGCGGCATTTGCGCAGCACGTCCTGCGCCTCGCGCCCGGGGATGGGCGAGCGGAAGGTGCCGT
>CAYLKR010000213.1:0-4237 GCA_964384225.1 uncultured Methylibium sp. | reverse complement strand
TCGATGAACTTCATCTCCACGAACCCGTTGTGCGACACGATCGGGAAGGCGGAGAGGAAGGCGGCCTGCAGCCCCTCGGGCTTGCGTCTCTGCGGCGGCACGTCCTTCTGCAGGAAGGCGACGTAGGAATCCTTCTGCATCGTCAGCAGATAGGGCACGCCCAGAACGTTCTCGCGCTTTCCGAAACTCTTCCGGATGCGCTTGCGCTCGGTGTAGCTGTAGGGGGTTGCTTGCGCCATTGATCACTCCGTGTCGAATGAGCGCGCCCGGCCTAGGCGACGCTCGTTCGGCGACTGGCGACTCGGGCATTGCGCCCGATGCTTGGTGGCAGGCCACTACCTGCCGCTGGCGGACAACCGGGGCATTGCACCCCAGCCCGACCAAACCGGTCCTCTGCAGTCGGTTCAGAGAACACTTGCCAGCACCCGTCGGGCGCTGGCAGGTGCTCTCCGGAGGCCTTGCGGCCTCGGGAGAGCGACCGCGCTTACTTCAGCTCGGCCTTGGCACCGGCTTCCACCAGCTTCTTGACCGCGGCTTCGCCGTCGGCCTTGGCGATGCCTTCCTTGACGTTCTTCGGCGCGCCGTCGACCAGGTCCTTGGCCTCCTTGAGGCCCAGGCCCGTCAGTTCGCGCACGGCCTTGATGACCGACACCTTGTTGGCGCCGGCCTCGAGCAGCACGACGTTGAACTCGGTCTTCTCCTCGGCGGCCGGGGCGGCGGCTCCACCGCCACCGGCGGCCGGGGCGGCCATCGCGGCGGCGGAAACGCCGAACTTCTCTTCGATCGCCTTGACCAGGTCATTGAGTTCCATGACCGACATGCTGTCGAGGGCGGTCAGGAAAGCGTCTTTGTCGAATGCCATTTTGGGTTCCTAGATAGATTGGATGGGGGAATGCGGGTCGTTCAGGCCGGGGTCGCCTCGCCGCGCTTCTCGGCGAGGGCCGCCAGAACGCCGGCCATGCGCTGCACGGGCGACTTCAGCAGGCCGGCGATCTGCGCCAGCAGGACTTCCTTGCTCGGCACCGACGCCAGCGCCTTGACGCCGTCGGCGTCGAGCGCCTTGCCGGCGTAGGCGCCAGCCTTCACGACCAGCTTGTCGTTGCCCTTGGCGAAGTCCGCGATGACCTTGGCCGCAGCCACGGCGTCTTCGGAGAAGCCGTAGATCAGCGGTCCGGACATGCTCTCGGCGGCCACCTCGAACGGCGTGCCGGCGACGGCGCGGCGAGCGAGCGTGTTCTTCAGCACGTGAAGATAGACGCCCCGCTCGCGCGCGGTCTTGCGCAGCGCGTTCAGATGTTCCACCGTGAGTCCGCGGTACTCGGCCAGCGCGAGCGTCTGTGCCTTGGCCACCTGGGCCGACACTTCCGCGACGACTGCCGCTTTCTCGTTGCGATTCAGACTCAAGGTCCACTCCTTCAATACGTGCCGGCGACTCGCGCCCCCGGCACACCTTCAGCGACCTTGCCTTCCAGGAACCCGTCGGCTCGTCACCGACAGACCACCCTTTCGGCGGGGCGCCATCTGCGCTGGCTTCGGTTCGGGGATCGCTCCCTTCTGCCTCGATTACGCGGCTCGCGCCGCACCAGCGGTCTTTGATGACCCTCGGCGCCCTGCCCTCGCGGGCGGGGCCGCCGCGGCCCACCAATCTCTTCGGGGTCGCGCGCCAGACACTCGCGCGGCCCGTCCTTCTTCCTTCGTCAGGCGCCCGGCTGGGCGTTGATCGACGCCACGTCCACGCGCACGCCCACGCCCATCGTCGAGGACACCGCGACCTTGCGCAGGTAGATGCCCTTGCTCGACGCCGGCTTGGCCTTGTTCAGCGCCTCGAGCAGCGCCTGCAGGTTGCCCTTGAGCTTGTCGCCCTCGAAGGAGCGGCGGCCCAGCGTGGCGTGCACGATGCCGGCCTTGTCGACGCGGAACTGCACCTGACCGGCCTTCGCATTGCGCACCGCGGTGGCGACGTCCGGCGTCACGGTGCCGACCTTCGGGTTCGGCATCAGGCCGCGCGGGCCGAGCACCTGTCCGAGCGTGCCGACGATGCGCATCGTGTCCGGCGAGGCGATCACGACGTCGAAGTTCATGTTGCCGGCCTTGATGTCGGCCGCCAGGTCGTCCATGCCGACGATGTCGGCGCCGGCGGCCTTGGCCTCCTCGGCCTTGGCGCCCTGGGCGAACACCGCGACGCGCTTGGTCTTGCCGGTGCCGTTGGGCATCACGACCGCGCCGCGCACGACCTGGTCGGACTTCTTGGCGTCGATGCCGAGCTGCACCGCGACGTCGATCGACTCGTCGAACTTGGCGGTCGCGCAGTCCTTGACGATCTTGAACGCGTCGTCGATCGCGTACAGCTTGGTGCTGTCGACCTTGCCCTCGAGGGCCTTCTGGCGCTTGGTGAGCTTGGCCATGATCAGAGACCCTCCACCGTGATGCCCATCGAACGGGCGGAGCCTGCGATCGTGCGGACCGCGGCGTCGAGGTCGGCGGCCGTCAGGTCCTTGAGCTTGGTCTTGGCGATGTCCTCGACCTGGGCGCGCGTCAGCTTCGCCACCTTGTCGGTGTGCGGCTTGGCCGAGCCCTTGTCGAGCTTGGCGGCCTTCTTCAGCAGCACCGTGGCGGGCGGCGTCTTGAGGATGAAGGTGAAGCTCTTGTCCGCGAACGCGGTGATCACCACCGGCAGCACGAGGCCCGGCTCCATCCCCTGGGTCTGGGCGTTGAACGCCTTGCAGAACTCCATGATGTTGAGGCCGCGCTGACCCAGCGCGGGACCGATCGGCGGCGACGGATTCGCCTTGCCGGCCGGGATCTGCAGCTTGATGAAGCCGACGATCTTCTTGGCCATGTCTTTCTCCTAGCACCCGGCCCGCGGCCCGCGGATCGGGTTGAGTGCAAACGCCAGGGGCTGGTTACCCGGGCTCCTCGGACCGGCGACGGGTCGCCGGCCTTCGTGGGTCGCCGGTGTCACGTCACCGGCAGCAACGGGAGGCGATCACGGCAACGAGGCCGCGAGCCCGCCTCCGGGGCTCAAGTCTTCTCTACCTGCTGGAAGTCCAGTTCGACCGGCGTCGCGCGACCGAAGATCGTGACCGACACGCGGACCTTGGACTTGTCGTAGTTGACTTCCTCGATCGCGCCGTTGAAGTCGGTGAACGGACCTTCCTTGACGCGCACCAGCTCGCCGACCTCCCACTCCACCTTGGGCTTGGGCTTCTCGACGCCCTCCTGCATCTGGTGGACGATCTTCATCACCTCGGCCTCGGAGATCGGCGCCGGGCGGTTCTTCGCGCCGCCGACGAAACCGGTGACCTTGGAGGTGTGCTTGACCAGGTGCCAGGACTCGTCGTCCATCAGCATCTCGACCAGCACATAGCCCGGGAAGAAGCGGCGCTCGGTGACGGCCTTCTTGCCGTTCTTCATCTCGACCACTTCCTCGGTCGGAACCAGGATGCGACCGAACTTGGACTGCATGCCGGCGCGGTCGATGCGCTCGCGCAGATTGCGCTCGACGGCCTTCTCCATGCCGGAGTAGGCGTGCACGACATACCAGCGCAGCGGGCTGGCCGGCGCGGTCTCGGCGGGGGCTTGGGTATCGACTTCGCTCATGTTCAAACCTTCCGGGCGCCTCAGCGCCGCCACCCCAGCACGAGGTCGTACAGGACCCATTCGAGGGTCTTGTCCGTCAGCCACAGGAACAGCGCCATCACGAACACGAACGCGAACACGTAGCCGGTCATCTGCATCGCCTCGCTGCGCGTCGGCCACACGACCTTGCGCAGCTCGCGCACCGCGTCGCGTGCGAAGGCAGCCAGCGCCTTGCCGGGCTCGGAGACGAAGAACACGGCGACCGCGGCCGCCAGCAGCCCCAGCAGCGCGACGACGCGCAGCCACAGGTCCTGCTTGCCGAGCAGGTAGAACGCGGCAACCGCGCCGACCACCAGCAGGCCCGCGACGGCCAGCTTGGCCTTGTCGGCGGCGGTGGAGACGGTTTCGACGGTGGTGGGGCTGTTCATCGGTGTCGGTTCGGATGGCCGCCGCCGTTGCCGGGGGCCTGCCCGCCTTCAGCAGCAAAGCCCGCCGAGCCTGGAAAGCTCCGTGCGGGCTGCTGCGAGCGGCGTGGGTGCTTGTGCTTCAGCGCTTGCGCGACTCCATCGGATCTTGCGTGGCAGGGGCAGAGGGAATCGAACCCCCAACCTTCGGTTTTGGAGACCGACGCTCTGCCAATTGAGCTATACCCCTACGC
>CAYLKR010000212.1:0-4247 GCA_964384225.1 uncultured Methylibium sp. | reverse complement strand
AGCTGGCGTCGGGCAGGTCCTCGGCGGTGGCCGACGAGCGCACCGCGAACGAGGCACCGGCGTTGCCCGCCGTGAGCTTGGCGAACTCGGCACGGATCGCCGCCTCCAGCGCGGGCGGGAAGGGCTGGGCCTCGACCCAGCCGCGGATCTGAAGCCCGGCCTCGGCGAGCGCGCGCACGTCGTCGGTGTCGAGCGCGGCAAGCCGGGCGTTGATGCGTTCGGCCAGGCCGTCGAAGGCCAGGAACTCGCGGAAGGCATGCGCGGTGGTCGCGAAGCCGCCGGGCACGCGCACGCCGGAGGCGGCGAGCTGGCTGATCATTTCGCCGAGGCTGGCGTTCTTGCCGCCGACCGCCTCGACGTCGGTCATCCTCAGTTGTTCGAACGGTACGACCAGGGCGGTCGCTTCGAAAGTGGCCATGGGGAAACTCCGTGATGTGAAAAAACCGGGGCTCCCGCGTCGTGCCCGCGTGGCGGACGATCGCCGGCCGCGCGCATGCCCGTTGTGGTTCTCGTGGTCGGCATGGGGCTCGTGGCGAAGGCGGGAAATTGCCGTAGATTGTACGGACCGCCCCCGCCTCGACCATCCCCGCTCCGGAAGCCCGCGCCCATGCCCAATCGCTCCGTGTTCTTCGTCTCCGACGGCACCGGCATCACCGCCGAGACCTTCGGCAACTCGATCCTGGCGCAGTTCTCGGCCAAGCCGCGCCATGTGCGCCGGCCCTTCATCGACACCGCCGACAAGGCCCACCAGGTGGTGCGCGAGATCAACGGCACCGCCGAGCACGAGGGCAAGCGCCCGATCGTCTTCACGACGCTGGTCAGCCCCGAGCTGCTGGCCATCGTGTCGCAGGCCAACGCGATGATCCTCGACATGTTCCGCACCTTCGTCGAGCCGCTGGAGGCCGAGTTCGGCATCAAGAGCAACCACCGCATCGGCCGCTTCTCCGACGCCGCCAAGAGCCAGGAGTACACCGAACGCATCGAGGCGATCAACTTCTCGCTGGCCCACGACGACGGCCAGTCCTCGAAGAACCTCGACATCGCCGACGTGGTGCTGGTCGGCGTCAGCCGCTCGGGCAAGACGCCGACCTCGCTGTACCTCGCGATGCAGCACGGCATCAAGGCCGCCAACTATCCGCTGATCCCCGAGGACTTCGAGCGCGGCACGCTGCCCAAGGCGCTGGCGCCGCACAAGAAGAAGTGCTTCGGCCTGACGATCGCGCCCGAGCGCCTGGCCGAGATCCGCCACGAGCGCAGGCCGAACAGCAAGTACGCCGCGCTCGACAACTGCCGCCAGGAGGTGGCGGCGGCCGAGGCGATGATGCGCCGCGAGGGGATCGCCTGGCTGTCCTCGACGCACAAGTCGATCGAGGAGATCGCGACCACGATCCTGCGCGACCTGCGGCCCGACCGGCTGGTCTACTGAACCGGATGCCGCCCGGCCCCAGCGCGCCGGCGCCCGGGCAGGGGCGCATCGAGACGCTCGACGTCGTGCGCGGCGTCGCGCTGCTCGGCATCCTGATCATGAACATGCCGGACTTCGTGACCTCCTATTTCGCGGAGGCCGACGGCTCGCGGCTGTGGCCCGGCACGGCCGACCGCATCGCCGAGGTCGGGCGCGACATGCTGTTCTCGGGCAAGTTCAACAGCATGTTCAGCCTGCTGTTCGGCATCGGCTTCACGATCCAGTACGCCCGCATGGTCGAGCGCCACCCGGCGCAGGCCGACGCCATGTACGCGCGCCGGCTGGGGGTGCTGCTGGCGCTCGGCCTGGTCCACGGCATGGTGTTCTGGACCGGCGACGTGCTGCATGTCTACGCCACGCTCGGGCTGCTGCTGCTCGTCGTCCTGCGGCGCGCGAGCGACCGGGTCGTCTGGACGCTGATCGCGCTGACGCTGCTCTACCCGGCCGTCAGCGGCGCGCTGCGGCTCGTGCTCGTCACGCCGGAGGTCACCGCGCGGCTGGTCGCCGAGGCCCAGGCCTGGGAGGCCAGCAACAACCTCGCCTACGGCCAGGGCTCCTTCCTCGACGCCGCGCGCGAGCATGCGCGCGAGTTCGTCCACTTCTACGCCACGCCCTGGTCGCTGTGGGACAACCTCGGCTTCTGGGTGCAGATGGCGACCACGATGCTGCTGGGCCTGCTGATCGGCCGCCACCGGCTGGTGCAGCGCCTGCCCGAGCTGATGCCGCGGGTGCCGCGCCTGCAGTGGACGGCGCTGGTCATCGGCCTGGTCTGCGCCCTGACCTATGGCCTGATCTTCGAGCTGCTGCGCGCACCGGGTCCGCACCCGCTCAAGCTCGTCGGCAGCGTCGCCTACGCCCTGAGCCGGCTCGCGCTGACGGCCTTCTACGTGCTGAGCCTCGTGCGGCTCGCGCAGCTGCCGGCCTGGCGGCGCTGGCTGGCGCCCTTCGCCGCCGCCGGGCGCATGCCGCTGACCAACTACCTCATGCAGACCGCGATCGCGACGACGCTGGCCTGCGGCTGGGGCTTCGGGCTGTGGGGCCGGGTCGGCCCGGCGGCGCAGCTGGCGCTGGCCGGCGCGATCTTCTTCCTCGTGCAGCTGCCCTGGAGCGTGTGGTGGCTGCGCCGCCACGCGCAGGGCCCGCTCGAGGCGCTGTGGCGCCGCGCCACCTACGGCCGCGCCGCCTGAGCGTGCGCCGTCAGCCGAGCCGGCGCGCCGCCGCGCTGCCCGCCCCGACCGCCGCGCCCATCACCCAGAACAGCGCCGCCGCGCCGAGGCTGGCGCCGAGCGCGCCGAAGCCCAGCGGCATCACCGTGCTGGAGATGTTGATCGTCATCGAGCGCAGCGCGATCGCCTGGCCATGCTGGTGGGCCGGCGTGATCTGGTGCAGCGTGGACATGATCATCGGCTGGACCGCGCCGAGCGCGAGGCCGAGCACGACCGCGCAGGCGGCCATCGCCCAGGCGCCCTGCGCCAGCGGGTAGAGGCCGAAGACCGCGGCCGCCAGCAGCATCGCGCCGGCCAGCACCTGGGCCTCCTTCAGCCGGTGCGCGAGCGCCGGGATCACGACCCGCACCGCCGCGACCGCGAGCGCGAACACGCCGAGGATCGCGCCGATCGCCGACGCGCTGAGGCCGCGCTCGTGGCCCAGCACCGGCACCGCGAAGCTGTGCACGTCCCAGCTCGTCGACAGCAGCCAGTTGACCAGCAGCAGCCGGCGCATCGGCGGATCGGCCAGCATCGCCAGCGCCGCGCGGCGCGTGCCGCCGGATGCCCCGGCGGGCGGCGGCGCCGGCCGCTCGACGGGCACGCGGCGCGCCCACAGCGTGGCGCCGAGCGGCAGCAGCGCGAGGACCGCGAAGGCCGCGGCGAAGCCGGCCGCGTCGATCAGCACGCCGGCGAGCACCGGGCCGACCACGTTGCTCAGCGCCGGCGCCAGGCCGAGCCAGCTGAACACGCGCTTCAGGTCGGTCGCGTCGTGGGCGAGGCGCCCGGCAGTGCGCTGGATCGCGATCAGGCCGAAGTTCGCGCCGGCGCCGGACAGCACGGCCGCCGCACACAGGCCGCCGTAGCGCCAGCCGCCGTCCAGCCCGGCGGCTGCGACGGTGAGCGTGCCGCCGGCCAGTGTCAACGCGACCGCCACGCGGACTGGCCGGTGGTAGCCGTGGCGGTCGGCCATGCGGCCGGCGGCCAGCGCCAGCGCGATCGGCGCCAGCGCGAACAGCGCCAGCAGCACGCCGACCGCGAAGGCGCTGTGGCCGTCGCGCAGCGCGAGCAGCGGCGCAGCCATCCGCAGGCCGGCCATCGCCGAATGGAGGCAGAGCTGCCCGCCGACCAGCGGCAGCAGGGCCGCAGCGAGCGCGCGGCCCGACGTCCCGGCGCTCATCCGGTGCGCTCGCCGTCCTCGTCGGCCTCGGCCAGCGTGCCCGGCAGCAGCGCCTGCGCCCGCGCCTCGTCGAGCGCCTCGACCGACTTGAGCTTGCGCTGCATCACGTTCGTGCGGGTCTGCGCGGCTTCGATCGTGCTGCTGACCTCGTCGAGCTTCTTCTTGGTTCTGACCAGTACCTCGCCGAACTTGCCGAACTCCACCTTCACCGCGCCGAGCACGTCCCAGACCTCGGCACTGCGCTTCTCCAGCGCGAGCGTGCGGAAACCCATCTGCAGGCTGGTCAGCGTCGCCAGCAGCGTGGTCGGGCCGGCCAGCGTGACGCGGTGCTCGCGCTGCAGCGCCTCGACCAGGCCGGGGCGGCGCAGCGCCTCGGCGTACAGGCCCTCGGTGGGCA
>CAYLKR010000211.1:0-4249 GCA_964384225.1 uncultured Methylibium sp. | reverse complement strand
GGCCGAGCTGGGCCACCTCGTCCTTGCCCTGGGCGTCGATGCGGCGCGTCAGGTCGCCGTCGGCGACCGCGCCCGCCACCTCGACGGCCGCGGCCAGCGGCTGCGTGATGCGGCGGCTGAACCACACGCCACCGCCGATGCCGGCGGCGCATACCGCCAGCATCAGCACCAGGCTGGCGCGCGTGGCGCGGGTGGCGTCGGCAGCGGCCCGGGACGACACCGCGGCACTGTCTTCCGTGATTTTGTGGACGGCCTCGTCGAGCAGCTTGCTCGGCGCGCGGTCCATGCCGGAGACCGCGTGGTCACCGACCGCCGCCTCGTGCTTCGCCGCCACGAAGGCCTCGTAGCCCTTTCGGTAGCCGGCGCCCATCTCCTGGTGCGCGGCGGCGAACCTGGCCACCAGGCCGCGACTCTCGCCCTCGGGCAGCCCGTCGAGCAAGGCCTTGGCGGCCGCGGCGATCTTCGCTTCCTGGGCCTGGAAGGCGTTCCAGTACTTGTCGAGCTGCGCGGGGTCCTTGCCGCGCAGCAGCGTGTTCTTCCACTCCTGGACCTGGGTCTTGAAGGCGACGTTCAGCTCGGCGACCGCGCGCTCGTGGGCAACGTTGGCCGCCACCTGGGTCTGGTAGACGTCGAGCGAGCGGTTCAGGCTGTGGATGCCGAACAGCGCCGCGCCGAGCAGCGCGGCGGCCAGGCCGGCCATCGCCAGCGGCAGTTTCAGGGCGAGTTTCATCTGGGCTTCCTTGCGGGTGGGTGAGGGCGGACCCTCGGCCCGCGCAGGACTCGTTTATCGCCCGGCGCGCGAAGAGCCGAATGGTAGAACAGACGTATTTTTACGTGTATATTTATTGCAAACAATACGTGTAATCTGATAGGCTGCCGCCATGCCCCGAAAAGGTGCTCCCTCTGTCCCGCGCCGGCCACGCGTGCGGCGCGGCAACGCCGAAGACCAGCTGGCATTGAAGCGTGCGCTCATCGATGCCGCACAGCAGCTCTTCGTGGAAGGAGGCACCGACGCCGTGACGATGCGGGCGGTGGCGGCCCGCGTCGGCGTCTCGGCGATGGCGCCCTATCGCTACTTCGCCGACAAGGCCGAGCTGTTGACGGGTCTGTGGGAGTTCGCGCTCGAGGGCCTGCACGAGCGCATGCGCGCGGCCGTCGATGCCGACCACCCGAGCGCGCGGGCGCGCCAGGCCGCGATGACCGACGCCTTCCTGGGTTACTGGGAGGAGTATCCGGAGCGTTACCGCCTCGTCTATGCGCCGCTCGGCAGCGACCGTGCCAGCACGGTGGGCAGCGTCGTGTCCTTCCCGGTCTATGCGCGCCTGATCGCGCTGAGCGAAGCGGTCACGACCGCGATCGCCGCCGAGCTCGGGCTCGGCACCGAGCATGTCAAGCTGGCCAGCGACGTCCGCTTCGCGATGCACCTCGGCTACCTGCACGGCCTGCTGATCAACCGTCGCTACCCCTGGGGCGACCAGGCGGTGCTGCGCGCCACGTACATCGAGCAGGTCGTGGCGACGGTCGAGCGCTGCCTGCGCGACGGGCCGGCCGCTGCCGGTTGAGCCGCACCCGGCGTCAGCCCGGCATCAAGCCGGCCGCGGCCACCAGTCGCCCCCAGCGGCCGAGTTCGGTGTCGAGGTGGCGTTGGAAGGCAGCCGGACCGGGCGCCATGCGCTCCGAGCCGTTGGCCTGGATCCAGGCCGAGACGGCCGGTTCGTCGAGCGCCGCCTGCACCGCGACATCGATGCGCTGCGCCTGCGCCGCCGGCAGTCCGGCAGGGCCGAGCAGCCCCAGCCAGCCGCCTGCCTCGATGGCGTCCAGGCCCTGCTCGGCGGCGGTCGGGACGTCGGGCAAGGCGGGCTTGCGCGTCGGGCCGAGCACCGCCAGCGCACGCAGCCGTCCGCTGGTGACCAGGGGCGTTGCGGCCGACGGGAACTCGATCGCCACGTCCAGGTGGCCGCCGATCAGGTCGGTCAGCACCTGCGGCTGAGAAACATAGGCGACATGCTGCAGGCGCAGCCCGCTGCGCAGTTCGATCTGCCGTGCTGCGAGGTGCTGCACCGACGCCAGCGCCGGCGCGCCGCAGCGCAACGGCTCGCCGCCGCGGCGATCGAGCGCCACCAGCTCGGCGAGCGTCGCTGCCGCGAGACCGAGGCGGGCCAGCAGCAGCGGGTAGCCGACCGCGACCAGCGACACCGGCGCGAGCTCGCGGCGCGGGTCACGGCGCCGCCGGGCGTCCAGCACCGGGGCGATGCACAGCGCGTTCAGCCCGGCGAGCAGCAGCGTGCCGCCATCGGGCCGGGCCCGCGCGACGGCATCGAGCGCGATCAGCCCGCTGCCGCCGGGGCGGTCGTCGACCACGACGGTGCGCCCGAGGTGGCGGCCCATCGGTCCGGCCAGCCGCCGCGCGTACTGGTCGAGCGCGCTGCCGGCCGCGCCCGCCACCACCAGGCGCAGCACCGGGGCGGCGCCCGCGGCGCCGCCGAAGCCACTGCAGAGCGCCGCGGCCAGCAGGCGGCGGCGCGCGACGGCGGTGTCCATGCGCGGTTCAGGCCGCCGGGGCCAGCAGCTGCCGCATGCCGGCGACGAAGCGCTCCATGTCGAGCGGCTTGGTCCAGTAGTCGAGCGCGCCGGCGGCGCGTGCACGCGCGGCATCCTCCGGCCGCGCGTCGCCCGACAGCATCACGACGCGCAGCGCCGCGGTGGCGGGGTCGGTGCGCAGCGCGTCGAGCACCGCGACGCCGTCCATGTCGGGCAGCTGCATGTCGAGCAGCAGCAGGTCGGGCGCAAGCCGGCGTGCGAGCTCGATGCCCTGGGCGCCGTCCTCCACCGTCTCGAAGCGCACCGCCGGCCAGCGCCGCAGCAGCTCCTCGACCAGCATCACGTTGACCGGGTTGTCCTCGACGTAGAGCACGGTGCCGGCGGGCTCGCTGGCGGCCGCGCCCGCGGTTTGCGCGGCGCGGTCGTCGGGTTCGGCGCGCGGCATCGTCCAGCACACCGTCGTGCCCTGCTCGACCGTGCTCTCGACCGCCAGCCGCCCGCCCATCGCCTCGACGAGGCGGCGCGTCAGCGCCATGCCCAGGCCAGTCCCCTCGATACCGTCGTGCTCGCGGCCGAGGCGGTCGTAGGGCTCGAACAGGCGCTCGAGCTGGGCCGCCGTCATGCCGATGCCGGTGTCGGCGATGCGCAGCGCGACGGCGCCGGCGCCGGCCGCGTCGATCCGCGTCGTGACGCGCCCGCCGCGGCGGTTGTACTTGACCGCATTGCTGACGATGTTCAGCAGCGCCTGACGCAGCCGCACCGGGTCGCCGCGCACGAGAGGGGCCGCGTCGCCCGACGGCGCGTCGATGTGCACCTGCCAGGCCTGGGCATGAGGCTTCATCAGATCCAACACCTCGGCAACCAGCGGTGCCAGCGCGACGCTGCGGGCCTCGATGCGCAGCGCACCGCTCTCGATGCGCGAGACGTCGAGCAGGTCGCCGCTCAGCGCCAGCAGGTGCAGGCCGGCGTCGCGGATCGCCGCGATGCGCGCGTGGCGCGGGTCGTCGGCCGGTGTCTCGGCGAGCAGCAGCTGGGCGAAGCCGAGCACCGCGTTCAGCGGCGTGCGCAGCTCGTGGCTCATGTGCGCGACGAACTCGGTCTTGGCGCGGTTGGCGGCCTCGGCGGCGGCACGCTGCTGCTGCTCGGCGGCCAGGCGGTCGCGCTCGGTGGTGTCGAGGCTGGCGACCAGCATCGCGTTGCGACCCAGGTAGTCGATGCGGGTCGCGCTGACCAGCAGCGACAACTCGTGGCCGCGGGCGTCGCGCACCTTGACGGCCAGGTCGTGGACCGCGCCCTGCGCCGCGATGCCCTCGTAGAGGGCTTCGCGCTGCGGATCCTCGATGTCGATGCCGGCTTCGGCCATGCGCCGGCCGATCAGCGCCTCGCGCGCGACGCCGTAGCGCCGGCAGCATTCGTCGTTGATCTCCAGCACCGTGCGGTCGTCGGCGGCGAGCACCGTCACGGCGACCGGCAGCACGTCGAACAGCCGGCGCAGCCGTTCGCAGGCGGCGCCGACCTCGCGCTCGGCGCGCTCGCGCCGCGCCTCGCCGTCGATCGCATCGAGCGCGAACGACAGGTCGTCGGCCAGGTCCTCGAGCAGTGCGACCAGCTCGGCGTCGAAGGCCCCGACGCGGTCGACGTACAGGCTGAAGCTGCCGATCACCGCGCCGCCGCGGCGGATCGGCAATGCCGCCATCGCGGCGATGCC
>CAYLKR010000210.1:0-4288 GCA_964384225.1 uncultured Methylibium sp. | reverse complement strand
TCGACGAGGCGGTGCTGCTGTCGGACCGCATCGTGATGATGACCAACGGCCCGGCGGCGACCATCGGCGAGGTGCTGACCGTGCCGCTGGCCCGGCCGCGCAACCGCGTCGAACTCGCCGAGGACCCGGCCTACATGCATTGCCGGCGCGAGGTGCTGGACTTCCTCTACACCCGCCACGGCCACGTGGAGCGCGAGGCGGCCTGACGCTCGCTGTCTGGCACGCCGGTTGCTGCACACAGGGCTGCAAGCGCGCCGCAGGGCGCCCTTGCAGTCTCCTCAGCAGGGCCCCGAGCCCTTTCGACACCGCCCGGCGTCAGCGTCGGGCGGTTTTTTCTCGGCCCTGCACCAAGGTGGGGCCCGGATCCGGGCCGGCGATCAGCCACAGGGCCAGTCCGGCCAGCACCATCGGCACGCACAGCCACTGCCCCATGCTGAGGCCGAGCGACAGCAGACCGAGGAAGCCGTCGGGCTCGCGGAAGTACTCAGCGGCGAAGCGGAACACGCCGTAGCCGATCAGGAAGGCGCCCGACACCCGCCCGGTCGCACGCGGCTTGCGCGCGTACCACCACAGCAGCACGAACAGCAGCACGCCCTCGAGCGCGAACTGGTACAGCGGCGATGGGTGGCGCGGCAGATCGCTGCCGGATTGCGGGAAGACCATCGCCCAGGGCAGCGACGGGTCGGCGGCTCGTCCCCAGAGCTCGCCGTTGATGAAGTTGCCCAGGCGCCCGCTCGCCAGACCGGTCGGCACGCAGGGCGCGATCAGGTCGGTCACCTCGAGCCAGCGCCGGCCGCGGCTCTTCGCGTAGGCCGCCATCGCGACGATCACGCCGAGCAAGCCGCCGTGGAAGGCCATGCCACCCTTCCAGACCGCGAACACCTCCAGCGGGTTCTCGGCGTAATAGCCCGGCTTGTAGAACAGCACATAGCCCAGCCGCCCGCCGACGATGACGCCGAGCACGCCCCAGAACAGCAGGTCCTCGACGTCACGCTTCGTCCAGCCGGCCTCGACGAAGGGCGAGCGCGCCGCGCGCAGGCTCGCGAGCCACAGGAAGAGCCCGAAGGCCACGAGGTAGGTCAGCCCGTACCAGTGGATCGCGACCGGACCGAGCTGGAGGGCGACGGGGTCGAACTGCGGGTGGGTCAGCATGGGGCCGGACGATAACGCAGGGCCGGCGCCGGCCCGGCGGCCTGCGGGAGAATGGCGGTCCCGCTTCCCCGCCCCGTCCCGCAGGATCCCCGCCATGAGCTTCAACCGCCGCTCCAAGAACATCACCGAAGGCGTCGCCCGCGCCCCCAACCGCTCGATGTACTACGCGATGGGCTACGAGCCGACCGACTTCGCCAAGCCGATGATCGGCGTGGCCAACGGCCACTCGACCATCACGCCCTGCAACTCCGGCCTGCAGCGCCTGGCCGACGCCGCCGTCGAAGGCCTGAAGGCGGCCGGCGCCAACCCGCAGGTCTTCGGCACGCCGACCATCAGCGACGGCATGGCGATGGGCACCGAGGGCATGAAGTACAGCCTGGTGTCGCGCGAGGTCATCGCCGACTGCGTCGAGACCTGCGTCGGCGGCCAGTGGATGGACGGCGTGCTGGTGATCGGCGGCTGCGACAAGAACATGCCCGGCGGGATGATGGGCATGCTGCGCGCCAACGTGCCGGCGATCTACGTCTACGGCGGCACCATCCTGCCGGGCCGCTGGAAGGGCCAGGACCTGAACATCGTCAGCGTCTTCGAGGCGGTCGGCCAGTTCTCCGCCGGCAAGATGAGCGAGGAGGACTTCTGCGGCATCGAGCGCCATGCCATCCCCGGCAGCGGCTCCTGCGGCGGCATGTACACCGCCAACACGATGAGCTCGGCCTTCGAGGCGCTGGGCCTGAGCCTGCCCTACTCGTCCACCGAAGCCAACGTCCATGACGAGAAGGTCGAGAGCACGCGGCGCGCCGCCGCGGTGCTGGTCGAGGCGGTCAAGCGCGACCTGAAGCCGCGCGACATCGTCACCCGCGAGAGCATCGAGAACGCGGTGGCGGTGATCATGGCCACCGGCGGCTCGACCAACGCGGTGCTGCACTTCCTCGCGATCGCGCATGCCGCGGGCGTCGAGTGGAGCATCGATGACTTCGAACGGGTGCGCCGCAAGGTCCCGGTGCTGTGCGACCTCAAGCCCAGCGGCAAGTACCTCGCGGTCGACCTGCACCGCGCCGGCGGC
This sequence comes from uncultured Methylibium sp., assembly GCA_964384225.1. Lineage (GTDB taxonomy): Bacteria > Pseudomonadota > Gammaproteobacteria > Burkholderiales > Burkholderiaceae_C > Methylibium. The sequence continues at coordinate 2,073 of CAYLKR010000210.1, read as the reverse complement.
ATCCCGGCGGTGATGAAGGTGCTGCTCGACGCCGGTCTGCTGCACGGCGACTGCCTGACGATCACCGGCAAGACGGTGGCCGAGAACCTCGCCGACGTGCCGCCCCTCGCGGCCGACCAGTACGTGATCCGGCCGGTGTCGAACCCGATGTACGCCGAGGGCCACCTCGCGATCCTGAAGGGCAACCTGTCGCCCGAAGGCGCGGTCGCCAAGATCACCGGCCTGAAGAACCCGGCCATCACCGGCCCGGCGCGCGTGTTCGACGACGAGCAGTCGGCGCTGGCCGCGATCATGGCCGGCAGGATCCACGCCGGCGACGTGATGGTGCTGCGCTACCTGGGTCCGGTCGGCGGCCCGGGCATGCCCGAGATGCTGGCGCCCACCGGCGCGCTGATCGGCCAGGGCCTGGGCGAGTCGGTCGGCCTGATCACCGACGGGCGCTTCTCCGGTGGCACCTGGGGCATGGTGGTCGGTCATGTCGCGCCCGAGGCGGCGGCCGGCGGCACGATCGCGCTGGTGCACGAAGGCGACTCGATCACCATCGATGCCCGCACGCTGACGCTGCAGCTGCACGTGAGCGACGAGGAACTGGCGAAGCGCCGCGCGCTCTGGAAGGCACCGGCGCCGCGCTACACCCGCGGTGTGCTGGCGAAGTTCGCCGCCAACGTGTCGAGCGCCAGCAGCGGCGCGGTGCTGGACGCGCCGCGCTGAGCGTCGGGAACCGCCGGCCGCGGCGGCCGGATCACTGCTTGGTGTCGGGCGTCTGGACGCTGTCGCCCAGCTGGCTGCTGTGCCCGCTGTCGAAGCGGCTGTGCAGGATCGAGTCGCGCGCCTTCTGGCGCGCCTCGGCACGCTTGCCCTCGACCTTGTCGATCTCGCGCTGGCGTGAAGCCTTGAACTTCTCGGCCGTCTTCTTCTGCTTGTCGAAGGCACGGTAATCGAGGCCGAGCGCGCTGAGGGCCTTCTTGCGGCGCTCGGTCTTCTTCTCTTCCATCTTGTCCATCTCGCGGCGCTTCGTGTAGCCCGACATGTCGGCCCAGGCCCACCAGACCACCGCCAGCGCGAACGGCGACAGCACCCACCACCAGGGCCAGACCGCCGGCGCGCCGAACTCCAGCAGTTTCATGATCACCAGCGCCACGCCGAGCAGCACGAAGAGCATCGCCATCTCCCAGGTCCGGTCGCGCCGTTGACGGCGTGTCAACCGCAACCCCTAAAATCCGTTGTTCACTTTACTCCACCCCCCCTTCACGAGGAAGCCCGAGATGTCGTACCGCCCCGCCGTTTGTGCACTGTTCATCGGCCTGATGGGCTTCGCCGGCACCGCCGCCGCCAGCCCCGAACTCGCGCAGAAGAAGACCTGCATGGCCTGCCACACGGTCGACAAGAAGGTCCTCGGCCCGGGCTTCAAGGAAGTCGCCGCCAAGTATGCCGGCGACAAGACCGCCGCCGACAAGCTGGCGACCAAGATCCTCAAGGGCGGTTCGGGCGTCTGGGGCAATGCCGCGATGCCCCCGATGGCCGCGACCGTCACCGAGGCCGAAGCCAAGCAACTCTCGACCTGGATCCTCGGCCTGAAGTGATCGTCGGCCGCCGATGAACGAAGGCCCCGCATGCGGGGCCTTCGTCGTTTGGAGGGCGGCTCGCTTCAGTTGGTCTGCGCCAGCTGCTCGAGGATGGCCGGATTCTCCAGCGTCGAGGTGTCCTGCGTGATCGCCTCGCCCTTGGCGATCGAGCGCAGCAGGCGGCGCATGATCTTGCCCGAGCGGGTCTTGGGCAGGTTGTCGCCGAAGCGGATGTCCTTGGGCTTGGCGATCGGGCCGATCTCCTTGCCGACCCAGTCGCGCAGCTGCTTGGCGATCGCCTTGGCCTCGTCGCCGGTCGGGCGCGGGCGCTTGAGCACGACGAAGGCGCAGATCGCCTCGCCGGTGGTGTCGTCCGGGCGGCCGACCACCGCGGCCTCGGCCACCAGCTCGGTGCAGGACACCAGCGCCGACTCGATCTCCATCGTGCCCATGCGGTGGCCGGAGACGTTCAGCACGTCGTCGATGCGGCCGGTGATCGTGAAGTAGC
>CAYLKR010000209.1:0-4300 GCA_964384225.1 uncultured Methylibium sp. | reverse complement strand
CAGATCGGCGAGCGGCTGGCGCGGCAGTTCGAGCAGGCCTGCCACAAGCCCTGGGGCTGGATGGACCTCGAGGCAGGCGCCCCGCCGGCCGCCGCGGCGCCGAGCCGGGCTGCACCGCCGGCCACGCCGGCGGTCCCGGAAGCCGACCCAACGCTGCCGCAGGGCGATGACGAGCGCTTCATCGTCGGGCTGGTGCTCAGTTACTTCCGCCGCCACCCGCAGCGTGCCCGCACCCGGCTGCTCGAACTGCTCGGCGAGGCGCTCGATCCGGCGGCCCCGCCCCCGCCCGCCACGCCCCGGGCCGATCCCCTCCGCGCCCCCGGCGACGACACCGCCGCCTGGGCCCAGGCCCAGCGGGGCGTCGCGCCGCTGAAGCCCAAGCGCTGACCCCCCACGTTTGTGGGTCTCGATGGAGAAGCATCGCGCTTGCAATTGAGCATCGAACGTTTATCATCTGCGTAAGTCGAGGCGGGCAATCCCCGCGCCGACGAACATCCCGCCCACCCTTCCCGACAGCCCCCGATGCGCCCCGTCCTCCTGCCCGCAGCCTCCCGTGCCGTTGGTTCGGCGCAGGCCTGCCGCGCAGCCGGATGGAGCGCCGCCCGAGGAGCGCCGATGCGCTGAGCCGCCCATGCGGCATCGCATCGACGGCCCGGGCTGCGCAAGCACCCGGGCCGTCGGCTTTTGCAGACCCCACCACGGGCTACCGGCCCGAAGGAGCCTTCCTATGCGCCAGACCCGCACCGTCCTTGTCCTGCCGCGCAGCAAGCCGCGCAACCCGCTGGTCCGCGCCCTTCGCGGCCGGCACGGCGGCATGCACCGTGGCGGCGCGACACGCCCCGCGGCGCGTCGAGCCCTGCAACGCGAACTCCAGGCCCTGCACCTGCAGGACCCGTGAATCACCTGCCGGCCCGTCGTGGCCGGCCTGCGGAGACCTTCCATGAGCCCGACCTATCTCCTGCCGACCCCGGCGCCGCATGCGCCGACCCGCTGGCCTCGCCGGCTCGCGGCCCGACTGCTGCGCAGCGCCAGCCACGCGCTCGAGCGGGCGGCCACCACGTTGCTGGCCGCTCCGGTGCCGCCCCCGACCCGACCCCGCGAGTTCGGTGCCGACGGCGCCCTGTACGAGGACGGCTGCCTCGTCGGCTTCCTCGACGGCGTGCAGCGCCTGTGAGGCGCGCCGCGCTCGCCCCCGGCCGCCGCGGCCGGTGGGCGGCGCCAACCGGCAAGCGCCGGCGGCCGGTGCACCGCTCAAGCGGCGCGCGCAGCGGCCGATAAGCCCGTAGAGCCGCAAACCACATCGCCGCACCGACACCCCGCCATGATCGAGCGCCCGCTGTCCGACCTCGCCGCCTGGGCGACATGGTTCCGCACCGCGCCGATCCCGGTGCAGGCGGACACCGCTGCGGAACTCGCGTTGATGGCACAGGCCGAGGAGGCCCGCGGCGACGTCGACGCCCACCAACTCGCCGACCCGGTGGGTGCCGATCCGCTGATGGCGCTGAAGCTGCTGTCCACCGTGGCCCAGCTGCGCCGCCGCCCGGCCTCGGACGACGGCCGGGCGGGCCCCGAAACGGTGACCGCCGCGCTGGTGATGATGGGTATCGGCCCCTTCTTCCGGACCTTCGCCGAGCTGCCGACGGTCGAGGCCCTGCTTGCCGAGCGGCCGGCCGCGCTGGCCGGGCTGCAGCGCGTGATCCGGCGGGCGCACCGTGCCGCGACCTTCGCGCTCGGCTTCGCGGTGCACCGCATGGACGAGGACGCGCCGGTGCTGCACCTGGCCGCGCAACTGCACGACTTCGCCGAGATGCTGCTGTGGTGCCACGCGCCGACGCTCGCGCTGAGGATCGCCGAACGCCAGCAGGCCGATCCCACCCTGCGCTCGGCCGTGGTGCAGAAGGAGGAGCTCCACATCGAGCTGGCCGCGCTGCAGCAGACTCTGATGCGCGCCTGGGCCCTGCCCGAGCTGCTGGTGCGCGTCACCAACGACGCCGAGGCCACGCACCCGCAAGTGCGCAGCGTCGCGCTGGCGATCCGGCTGGCACGCCACACCGGGGACGAGCGTGGCTGGGACAACCCGGCCGTGCCGGACGACCTGACCGAGATCGGTGCCCTGCTGAACCTGTCACCCGGCGCGACCGAGGCGCTGGTGCGATCCATCGACGGCTGACGCCGGGCCGCCCTTAGACTGGGCCATGCCCGGCCCCGACCTCGCCTTCTGGCAGCAGCGCTTCGACACCGGCCAGCTCGGCTGGGACCGGGGCGGACCGAGCCCGCAGCTGACCGCCTGGCTCGCCGACGGCACGCTCCCGCCCTGCCGTATCGCGGTGCCGGGCTGCGGCACCGGGCACGAGGTCGCCACGCTGGCGGCCGCGGGCTTCGACGTGACGGCGATCGACTACGCGCCCGGGGCGATCACCGCGACGACGGAGCGGCTCGCGCGCGCCGGGCTGCGCGCGGAGGTGGTGCAGGCCGACGTGCTCGACTGGCAGCCCGATGCGCCGCTGGACGCCGTCTACGAGCAGACCTGCCTGTGCGCGCTGCACCCGGACCGCTGGGTCGCCTACGCCGCTCGCCTGCACGGCTGGCTGCGGCCGGGCGGACGGCTCGCGCTGCTGGCCATGCAGTGCCGGCGCGATGGCGCCGCGCTCGGCTTCGTCGAAGGACCGCCCTACCACGTGGACATCAACGCGCTGCGGGCGCTGTTCCCGATCGACCGCTGGGACTGGCCGGCACCCCCCTATGCGCAGGTGCCGCACCCGCCCAGCGGGTGGTTCGAGCTGGCGCTGCTGCTGAGGCGACGCCCGTCTGGCTGACTCGGCGACTCTGCAGTATCTTTGGGGGTTGTCCTGTGCTGACAAGCCTTTGCGAACCCTGAGACAATCAGGGCATGGCTTCACGCAAAGACACCACCACCCGCATCCAGGAAGACGGTCTTCGCTACACGAGCAAGGCACCCGGCTCGCCGTTCTCACCGCGGCCCGGGGCGTTTTCCGGAGCCACCAACACCATGTCCTGCTTCTTCTGCGGAGCCCACCAGCCGCCGAACCGCCGCACCATGCAGAAGGTGCTCGGACGGAGCCAGCCGGTGTGCGAGCCGCTGTGCGAGAAGAATCCCCGCGCGAAGAAGCTCGCCGCTGCCGCCGCGGCGGCAGCCACGCCGGCCGACGCGGCCTGAGCGCGTCGCGGCCGCCCGGCGGCCGCGGCCTCAGTTGAGCAGGCGGTCGGGGTTCGCGTCGAGCTTCGCGAGCGCGCTGCGGGTCGCGCGCACGGTCAACGCCTCGTCCTGAGCCGGCACCAGCAGCCCGGCCTGCAGGAAGGCCGCCAGGCGCTGCTGCTGGAACAGCGTGCCGCTGCCGGTCTGCGAGACGAACAGGCTCAGCTGCTTGCGCATGCCCTGCCAGGCGAGCTGCACCGGCTCGATGCGACCCCGGTGCTCGAGCATGTACCAGCCGCCGACCTGCAACTCTCGCGCCCAGGACAGCATGGCCGGCGTCGGCATCGACCCCCCGTCGGTGACGATCTGGAGTTCGGTGCTCTCGTGGCCCGACAGGTCCATCACGATGGACTCGTCGATCTGGATGTCGTCGGCGTCGGGCAGCATCTCCTCGAGGTCCTCGAGCCGGCCCATCAGTTCGTCGAGCCGCTCGGCAGGGATCGCCGCGGCCTTGGCGGTGAAGGCGGCCGCCAGCGAGTCGTTCAGCGCCTTGATCTGCTCGTCCTGCTTGTCGGTGGACAGGCCGGCCTCGGCCATGCCGTCGCGCAGCGTCTTCAGCAGCGGCGGCAGCCGGCGGATGACCTCGGCGCGCTCCTCGCGCGAGACCTTGGCACCGGCCGACCAGATCAGGTCGGCGGCGGCGCGCTTCATGGCCTTGGTCTGCTCGCTGGCCGCGCCGGTCTTCAGGGCGACAGTCGCCAGCACGTCGGCCCAGGTGTGGAACAGGAAGGTGCGAACGCCCTCCTGCACCGGCACTTCGTTGAGCATCTTGCGCAGCTCGATCGTGTACTGGATTGCCATGGTCTCGCGCTGCTCGACCTGCTGCGCCAGCGAGACGCCCTTGCGCGTCGCCTCGTTCTCGTTCTTGAAGTAGTGCTCGAGGAAGCGCTCGAACTCGGTCAGCACGGTCTGGAAGACGCGCCGGCCGGTGTCGGGGTAGGCCTCGACGACCTGCACGATGCGCTTGATCTCCTTGTCGAGCGCGTCGCCGATCGCGCGCGTCGAGGCGTCGAAGCCCATCACGCAGGCGCCCATGCGGTCGATCAGCTTGCGCGCCGGGTGGTCGGTGGTGGCGAAGAAGTC
>CAYLKR010000208.1:0-4343 GCA_964384225.1 uncultured Methylibium sp. | reverse complement strand
GCGGCCACCGCCTCGCCGAACACCAGCGTCTGCACCGCCTTGTCGTAGGCGGGGATGCCGTCGATCGGCAGGTAGCCGCGCGCCTTGGGCGCTTCCAGCAGCATCTTCTCGGCCGCCGCGACGCACTTCAGCAGGGGCAGCTTGCCGTTCTCGTCGTAGTAGACGCCGACGCCGAGGTTGACCTTGTTCGGGTTCGGGTCGGCGTTGAACTGCTCGTTGAGGCCCAGGATCGGGTCGCGGGGCGCCATCTCGACGGCGGCAAACAGGGCGGACATGGAAGCTCTTCGTGAGAGTGGAGGGAAGGGGTCGTGCAAATCCGTTACGCTGCCGGATTGCCCAAGGGATAACCCCGATTCTAGCTAGCCCGCCCATGGCCGCCCTGACCGAAGCCGTCGATCCCGCCGCGCCCGAGTCGCCGCGCGACGGCGAGTTCGTGAGCTTTCCGGACTCGCCGTTCCAGCTCTTCCAGCCCTACCCGCCGGCCGGCGACCAGCCGCAGGCGATCGCGAAGCTCGTCGAGGGCATCCAGGACGGCGAGGTGTTCCAGACGCTGCTCGGCGTCACCGGCTCGGGCAAGACCTTCACGATGGCCAACGTGATCGCGCGGCTGGGCCGCCCGGCGATCGTGTTCGCGCCGAACAAGACGCTGGCCGCGCAGCTCTACAGCGAGTTCCGCGAGTTTCTCCCGAAGAACGCGGTCGAGTACTTCGTCAGCTACTACGACTATTACCAGCCCGAGGCCTACGTGCCGCAGCGCGACCTGTTCATCGAGAAGGACAGTTCGATCAACGAGCACATCGAGCAGATGCGCCTGTCGGCCACCAAGAGCCTGCTCGAGCGCCGCGACGTGGTGATCGTCGCCACCGTCAGCGCGATCTACGGCATCGGCAAGCCCGACGACTACCTCGAGATGCGGCTGATCCTGCGCGCCGGCAGCAAGCTCGGCCAGCGCGACCTGATCGCGCAGCTGATCCGCATGCAGTACACGCGCAACGAGACCGACTTCTCGCGCGGGACTTTCCGCGTGCGCGGCGACACGGTCGACGTGTTCCCGGCCGAGCACTCGGAGCTCGCGATCCGCATCGAGCTGTTCGACGACGAGGTCGAGGCGCTCAGCCTGTTCGACCCGCTGACCGGCCGCATCCGCCAGAAGGTGCCGCGCTTCGTGGTCTACCCTTCGAGCCACTACGTCACGCCGCGCGAGCAGGTGCTGCGTGCGATCGACGGCATCAAGGAGGAACTGCGCCAGCGGCTCGACGAGTTCGTCAAGGCCGGCAAGCTGGTCGAGGCGCAGCGGCTCGAGCAGCGCACCCGCTTCGACCTCGAGATGCTGCAGGAGATCGGCCACTGCAAGGGCATCGAGAACTACACCCGCCACCTCAGCGGTGCCGCACCCGGCGAGCCGCCGCCGACGCTGGTCGACTACCTGCCGAGCGACGCCGTCATGTTCCTCGACGAGAGCCACGTGCTGATCGGCCAGCTCGGCGGCATGTTCAACGGCGACCGCGCGCGCAAGACGACGCTGGTCGAGTACGGCTTCCGGCTGCCCAGCGCGCTCGACAACCGGCCGCTGAAGTTCGAGGAGTTCGAGCGCAAGATCCGCCAGGCGGTGTTCGTCTCGGCCACGCCGGCGGCCTACGAGCAGGAGCATGCGGGCCAGGTGGTCGAGCAGCTCGTGCGGCCGACCGGCCTGGTCGACCCGGTGGTCGAGGTGCGGCCCGCGACCCACCAAGTCGACGACGTGCTGCAGGAGATCCGCGAGCGCGTCGACGCGAACGAGCGCGTGCTGATCACCACCCTGACCAAGCGCATGGCCGAGCAGCTGACCGACTACCTGGCCGACAACGGCGTCAAGGTGCGCTACCTGCACTCCGACGTGGACACCGTGGAGCGCGTCGAGATCCTGCGCGACCTGCGGCTCGGCCACTTCGACGTGCTGGTCGGCATCAACCTGCTGCGCGAGGGGCTGGACATCCCCGAGGTCTCGCTGGTCGCGATCCTCGATGCCGACAAGGAAGGCTTCCTGCGCGCCGAGCGCTCGCTGATCCAGACGATCGGCCGCGCCGCGCGCAACCTCAACGGCAAGGCCATCCTCTACGCGGACCGCATCACCGACTCCATGAAGAAGGCGATCGACGAGACCGAGCGCCGCCGCGCCCGGCAGATCGCCTTCAACGCCGAGCACGGCATCACCGCGCGCAGCGTCAGGAAGGAGATCCGCGACCTGATCGACGGCGTCTACTCCGAGAAGAGCCGCGGGGACGACCTGAAGGCCGCGCAGGCCGCGGCCGAGGTCGAGGCGCTGAGCGAGAAGGACCTCGGCAAGCGCATCAAGTCGCTGGAGCGCCAGATGCTCGAGCATGCGAAGAACCTGGAGTTCGAGAAGGCCGCCCGCGTGCGCGACCAGCTCGCTCTGCTGCGCGAGCAGGCCTTTGGCGGCGCGGGGCACGACAACGTCCTGCCGCTCGCGGCCGCATCGCCGGGGCCGTCGCGATGAACACGCCGGCGCTGCCGCCACACGCCGAGCAGCTGCTCGGCTGCCTGGCGCGCAGCCCTGCGCTCGTGAGCCTGTGGGACCCGCAGGAGCGCCTGCGTGCCGCCAACGAGAGCTTCCTCGCGGCCTACGGCGTGCGGCTGGAGGACGAGCCGACCTGGGAAGCGGTGATGCGACGCTGCCACCGCGAGCGCGTCGGCCTGCTGATCGAGACCGACGACATCGAGGCCTGGCTCGCCGACGTGCGCCGCCGCTACCGGAAGGCGCCGGTGCGCGCCTTCGAGTCCGATCTGTGCGACGGGCGCTGGCTCGCGGTGACCGAGACGCTGCATCCGGACGGCTGGGTGCTCGTGGTCGCCAGCGACATCACCTCGCTGAAGGCCAATGAACGCACGCTGCGGCGTGCCCGCGAGCAGGCCGAACTCGCCGCGCTGACCGATCCCCTGACCGGGCTGGGCAATCGGCGCTGCGTCTTCGAGCGGCTGGCCGCGCTGCTCGCTGAGGCCGCCCAGATGCGCATCCCGCTCGCGGTCGCGGCGATCGACATCGACGACTTCAAGGCCGTCAACGACGGCCATGGCCACGCGGTCGGCGACGAGGTGCTAGAGGGCGTGGCCGCGCTGCTGCGCCACGGGCTGAGGCCGCTCGACGCGGTGGGGCGGATCGGCGGCGAGGAGTTCCTGATGCTGCTGCCCAACACCGATGCCGAGGGCGCCCGGGCCGTGGTCGACCGGCTGCGCGCCGCCGTGGCCGCCGGCACGCCCAGCGCCACGGCGCCCCAGCTGCACGTCACGTTCTCGGCCGGGATCACCGCCGCGGCACCTGGCGACACGGTCGACGCCGTCTACGCCCGCGCCGACGGCGCGCTGTACCGCGCCAAGGCTGCGGGTCGAGACCGCGTCGTGGTCGACGCGGCGCCGGCGGCGCCCGGCGCATGAAGGCCGCCGGCGCACCCCTGCGCGTGCTCATGGTCTGCATGGGCAACATCTGCCGCAGCCCGACCGCCGAGGCCGTGCTGCGCCGCAAGCTCGCCGACGCCGGCCTCGACGATCGGGTCGAGGTCGATTCCGCCGGCACCCACGCCTACCACGTCGGCAACCCGCCGGACGAGCGCAGCCAGGCGCACGCCCGCCTGCGTGGCTACGAGCTCGCGTCCCTGCGTGCGCGCGAGGTGGTCGAGGCCGACTTCGAGCGCTTCGACCTGCTTCTGGCGATGGACTGGGACAACCTCGCGCTGCTGGAGGCCGATTGCCCGCCGCCGCACCGGCGCAAGCTGCGCCGGCTGATGGAGTACGCGCCGCATGCCGGCAGCGAGGTCGTGCCGGACCCCTACGCCGGTGGCGCCGCCGGCTTCGAGCGGGTGCTGGACCTGGTCGAGCTGGCCTGCGACGGGATCGTTCGCGTTTTGTCCAGGACACCCTGAAGGCAACAGGGAACTTCCTGCCGGGTGGCCGACCGAATCACTCGGCTTCCCCTATAATCGAGTCATTCAGTCGGGATTACGCCTCCGACCCGGGCTCGACGGGACCTGTCCCCGGCCAGCCACCGGTCCGACGGCCCCGGCACCCCAAGGAGTACACCATGCGTCTCACCACCAAAGGCCGCTTCGCCGTGACCGCGATGATCGATCTGGCCCTGCGCGAGCACAGCGGTCCGGTCGCGCTGGCGGCGATCAGCGCGCGCCAGCAGATCTCGCTGTCCTACCTGGAGCAGCTGTTCGGCAAGCTGCGCCGGCACGAGCTGGTCGAGTCCACCCGCGGCCCCGGCGGCGGCTACTCGCTCGGCCGCAAGGCCGAGGAGATCACCGTCGCCGACATCATCGTCGCGGTCGACGAGCCGATCGACGCCA
>CAYLKR010000207.1:0-4397 GCA_964384225.1 uncultured Methylibium sp. | reverse complement strand
ATCAACGCCGACGCCAAGCTGAAGGAGATCTTCGGCAAGGCCAAGGCCGACATGTTCGAGATGACCAAGCTGGTCAACAGCCACCTGAAGTGAGGCGCCGGGGCCGAGCCGGCCCCGCCCGCACCGAGCAACCCGGCCGCGCGCCGGGTTCTTTTTTGCCCGCCGCTCAGGCCGCCGAGCCGAGCAGCGCGTCGAGCGCGCGCAGCATGCGCGGCACGTCGATCGGCTTGGTCCAGTAGTCGTCGAAGCCGGCGGCGCGAGCCGCCTCGATCTGCTCGCTCATCGCGTCGGCCGACAGGGCCACGCAGCGCAGCCCGCGCAGCGCCGGCTCGGCCCGCAGGCGCTGCAGCAGCGCCAGCCCGTTGGTGTCGGGCAGGTTCATGTCGATCAGCATCAGGTCGGGCGGCGCGTCGGCGGCCATCGCCAGGCCGCTGCGGCCGTCGCCGGCGATCTCCAGGCGCCACTGCGGCCGGGAGCGGAACAGCTCCTCGACGAGCACCTGGTTGAGCGGCTCGTCCTCGACGTAGATCACGCGGCGCTGCGGCGCGGCCACCGGGGCCGACGTCCTTGCGGCGGCCGCGGCCTCGGCCTCGGCCTGCACCGAACCACCGCGCGCCGGCGCCTCGCAGGCCTGCAGGTGCAGGCTGAACACCGAGCCCTGGCCGGCCACGCTGTCGGCGCCGACGCGGCCGCCCATGGCCTGCGCCAGCTCGCGCGCGATCACCAGGCCGAGCCCGCTGCCCTCGACGCGCTGCGCGTCGGCACGCAGCCGCTCGAAGGGCTGGAACAGCCGCGCGAGCTCGTCCTCGCGCAGGCCCGGCCCGCGGTCGGTCACTCGCACGGCGATTCCGCCCTCGTCCGGCTCCACCGTCACCTGCACCGTCTCGCGCGCCGCGCCGTACTTGATGGCGTTGGACAGCAGGTTCATCAGGATCTGCTCGACCGCGCGAGCGTCGCCGCGGGCCCAGTGGCGGCCCGGTGCGGGCAGTGCGATCGTGATGCCGCGCGCGTCGGCGAGCGGCTGCACCAGCGCCACGCTGCCGCGCAGCGCGGCGTCGAGGTCGACCGGCTGCAGGTGCAGCGAGAACTCGGCGCTTTCGATGCGCGTCAGGTCGAGCACGTCGTTGATCAGGTCGAGCAGGTGGCGGCCGCCGCGCTGCACGCTGGCCAGGCGGCGCTGCTGCTCGCCGGCCAGCGGCTGGGTGGTGTCGAGCGCCATCAGCTGCGCGAAGCCGAGGATGGCGTTCAGCGGCGTGCGCAGTTCGTGGCTGACGCGCGAGAGGAACTCGGTCTTGGCGCGGCTGGCGTTCTCGGCCTCGAGCTTGGCGCGCTGCAGCTCGCCGGCGATCTGCTGGTCGTGGACGTCGCGGCAGGTGCCGATGATGCCGGTGGCGGCCCCGGCCGCGTCGCGCGTGGTGCGGAACACGAACTCCAGCCAGCGGACCTGGCCGTCGGGCCGGTGGATGCGGTAGCGCGCCTCGAAGGGCGTGTCGCTGGAGAGGGTGCGCCGGACGCCCTCGGCGGCGGCCTCGCGGTCGGCCGGGTCGAACTGGGCCATCCAGTCCGCCAGCCCGAAGCTCATCTGTGGGCTCGCCAGGCCGTGGTTGATGCAGGCGCGCTCGTCGAGGTGCACGCGGCTGTCGGCCAGCGTGTACTGGGCGATCCCGATGCCGGCCGCGGTGGCGGCGAGCTGCCAGCGCTGCTCGTGCTCGCGCAGCGCCGCCTCGGTGGTCTGGCGTTCCGTGACGTCGGCGGCGAAGCCGTGCCACATCAGGCTGCCGTCGGGCAGCCGGGTCGGCACGGCGCGCGACTCGACCCAGCGCAGCGCGCCGTCGGTTGCGCGGCGCACGCGGTATTCGAAGCGGCTCCAGCCGTCGCGCGCGGCCGCAGCGGCGACGGCGGCGCGCAGGCCGGCGCGGTCGTCCGGATGGACGCACTCCATGAACGGCGCGGCGTTCTCGCCGAGTTGCGCCGGCGTCAGGCCGACCAGGGCGACGATGCCGTCGCTGATGTAGGGGTAGTGCGAGCGGCCGCCCGGGATGTCGTGGTACGCGAACAGCGCGCCCGGCACCTGGCTCGCGATCCGCCTCAGCATCACGTCGCGGCGGTGCATGTCGGCCTCGGCGGCCAGGGCCGCCGTCATGTCGCGCCCGGTGCCGCGGTAGCCGACGAAGCGGCCATCCGCATCGAACACCGGCACCGCGCTGCGCGAGATCGCCAGCCGGCCGCGCGCCGTGTCGAGCGCGACCATGACGCGCGCGAACGGTGCGTGGCGGTCTAGCACCTCGCGCAGCCGCGAACCGTCGGCCAGCGGCTGGCCCCGTTCGTCGAGCCGCGGCAGGTCGGCGATCGACCGGCCGATGCGGGTCGAGGTCGGCTGGCCGGTGATGGACTCGAAGGTCTCCGAGGCCCAGACGAGCACGTGGTCGGCATCGCTCTCCCACATCCAGTCGCCGGCGGCGCGTGCGAAGTCGAGCAGCCGGGCGCGCTGCTCGGCCGCCTCGCGCAGGCGCCGGCGCGACTGCAGCAGCTCCACCGCGGCGCGGCCGAGCTGCTGCAGCGTCTCGCGGTCGGACGCGCTCGGCTCGCGTGGCTGCAGGTCGACGACGCACAGCGTGCCCATCGCCAGCCCGTCCACCAGCAGCGGCTGGCCGGCGTAGTAGCGGATGTGCGGGCTGCCGGCCACCAGCGGGTTGTCGGCGAAGCGCGGGTCGAGGCGGGCGTCGGGGACGACGAACAGGCCGTCCTGCAGGATCGCGTGGGCGCAGAAGGCGTGTTCGCGCGGCAGCGGCCCGCCGCTGTAGCCATGGGCGGCGCAGGCCCACTGGCGGTCCTCGTCGACCAGGCTGATCAGCGCCACCGGCATGCCGGTGAGGCGCGCCGCGCAGGCCACCAGCGCATCCAGTCCGGCCTCGGGCAGGCTGTCGTCGAGCGCGAGCGTGCGCAGCACGGCCAGCCGTTCGGCCTCTCGGGGGTGCAGCGGTACGGTCATGGCGGCAGGCAGGCGGGCAACCGCCACATTGTGGACTGCCGTGCGTCGCTCAGCCGCGCGCCAGCCGCCGCTGCAGGAAGTCGAGCCGGTCCTGGCCCCAGAAGATCTCGCCGTCGACCACATAGCTCGGCGCGCCGAACACGCCGGCGTCGACAGCCGCCTGCGAGTCGGCCTCGTAGCGCTCCTGCACCGCCTGGGAGTGCGCGTCCTCCAGCCGGCGCGCCGGCAGCTCGCGCTCGGCCAGCGCGGCGGCCAGCACCGCCTCGTCGGCGAGGTTGCGGTCCTGCACCCAGCAGGCGCGCATCAGCGTGTCGGTCAGCGACATGGCCGCGTCGGTCCCCTCGTGCAGGTCGACGGCGATGATGAGCCGGGCGGCGTCGTCGCCGTTGACCGGGAAGTACTTCGGCTCGACGTTCAGCGGCGCATGCAGCCACTCGCTGAAGCGCTTCAGCTCGAGCAGCCGGTAGGCCTGGCGCTGCGGCGCGCGCTTGGCCAGCGGCAGCCCGCCCGATTCCGGGAAGACCTTGCCGCCCAGGTCCACCGGCAGCACGCGGATCGTGGCGCCGGCGGTGCGCGCGATGTCCCAGAAGCGCAGGTGGCCGAGGTAGCTCCAGGGCGACTGCGGGGCGAAGTAGTAGTCGACGGTCAGCGGCATGGGTCCTCCTCGATCTCCGCGCGCCAGTCTAGGCCGCGCGGCTTGCCCCTCGGTCGAGCAGCGGCTTCAGGTAGCGCCCCGTGTGGCTCGCCGGATTCCCCGCCACCTCCTCCGGCGTGCCGACCGCCACCACCTCGCCGCCGCCCGCCCCGCCCTCGGGCCCCATGTCGATCAGCCAGTCGGCGGTCTTGATGACGTCGAGGTTGTGCTCGATCACGACCACCGTGTTGCCGGCGTCGCGCAGCGCGTGCAGCACCTTCAGCAGCAGGTCGATGTCGGCGAAGTGCAGGCCGGTGGTCGGCTCGTCGAGGATGTAGAGCGTGCGGCCGGTGTCGCGCTTGGAGAGCTCGAGCGCCAGCTTGACGCGCTGCGCCTCGCCGCCCGACAGCGTGGTCGCGCTCTGGCCCAGCGTGATGTAGCCCAGGCCCACGTCGAGCAGGGTCTGCAGCTTGCGCGCGATCGCCGGCACCGCGGCGAAGAAGGCGTGCGCGTCCTCGACGGTGAGGTTCAGCACCTCGGTGATGTTCCTGCCCTTGTAGAGGATCTCCAGCGTCTCGCGGTTGTAGCGCGCGCCGTGGCAGATGTCGCAGGGCACGTAGACGTCGGGCAGGAAGTGCATCTCGACCTTGAGCACGCCGTCGCCCTGGCAGGCCTCGCAGCGTCCGCCGGCGACGTTGAAGCTGAAGCGCCCGGCGCCGTAGCCGCGCTCGCGCGCCGCCGGCACCTCGGCGAACAGCTCGCGGATCGGCG
>CAYLKR010000206.1:0-4434 GCA_964384225.1 uncultured Methylibium sp. | reverse complement strand
GGGTCACCACATTACGGCTTGTCTCTTTGGCTAAAGGGAAGCGATCTTTTAGGGAGTCACGCACAACTTCGAAGTCTGTTGGGCTCATCAAGATGTCAAACCCTTCGAACCGGTCTTCGATCAATATGAGCGTCACTTCGGCCGGCCGCCCGGCGTAAGTGTTAAGGACCTTGGCGCTCTGGTTGCATGGCACATCCGATGCGGAGCAATACTGCGGTTGGCAACCCTCATCACCTAAATCTTGATTTGCAGGAAGGTATGCCGAGCAGTGAAGCGACGGAAAGATCGCGCGGAGTTCAGCCCTGGATGTGCCAAATGGGACGCTCTTGAAGTCGAGCGCTGTCTGCGCCGCGGGCTGACCGAAGCACGAGCCAGCTGCGATGCCGAGCAAGAGCGCGGCGTGAAGGGCGGAGTGGCGTGTCATTTGCTCTTGGGCAGCTTTCCCTTGGGGGCAGATGCAAAGGCGTCGAGCATGGCCATGTAGCGCGCAAGCTTCTCGCCAGTGAAAAGCGTTGGACTTCGCTCGATCTTGTACTTGATGAAATCGATGGTCTGTTGAAGGGCCTCCGTCGGCAGATCCTGTAAAGCCTCGCCGAGCACGATGGCCTTTGTCTCGACGATCGAGCCGCGCTTTGGGCCGCGGCCGGTGAGCAGCCACTCGATGTTGACCTTGCCCCACTTGGCAATCCGAATTGCCATTTCCAGCTCCGGGAGTCCGTCCGCCAGGAGCCACTTTCGTGCGGCGTTCGGGCTGACCTTGAACTCGGCTGCTAGGGCGGACTGACGACCGCGCTCGCTGGGCAGCCCCTGATCGTCGCAGAGCTCGTGGAGCCTAGCTGCGAAGGCTGCGCGCTCGTCCAAGCTGTTCATGCACTGAAGGTTAGGCAACCTGTGCATAACTATTGGTGCTTGACCAATGCTAACTTTCGGTTCCAGAATGCGACCCGTGAACACCTTAGACCCCCTCGAGCGGGCCATCGCCAAGGTTGGCCTCGGCAAGCTGGCCTCCAGGCTCGGCGTCAGCGGCCAGGCCGTGCGCAAGTGGCAGACGCAGCGCCGGATGCCGCGCACTGAGTGGACGGGCGAGACGTCTTACAGCGACGTGATCGAAGTCGAAACGGGTGGTGAGGTAACTCGCGCGGAGTTGTTGTCGAAGTGGCCGCCGCTGCAAGCTGCGCTTGAGCAGCAGTCGGAGACGCAGACGGGTGAGGGTCCGCGTCAGCTCGCGCAGGAGGCCGGCTGAGATGCAGCTGACCTTCCACTCCTTCACGGGTCGGGTGCCGGCCAACGCTTCAGCCACGACACCGCTCGAACGCGCCATCTCTATCGCCGGGGGCGTCGCCATGTTGGCCGAAAAGCTTGGTGTCGCAGCCAGCGCTCCAAGCATGTGGAAGGCACGGGGTTCTGTGCCAGCTGAGCGCTGCCCGGCGATTGAACGACTGACCGCCGGAGCCGTGCGTTGCGAAGAACTGCGCCCTGACGTCGAGTGGGCCGTGCTGCGGTCGCAGCCCGCGGACGGCAATGGCCAAGCTGAGCAAGGCCTGCGCCAGTTTGCGCAGGAGGCCGGCTGAGATGCGCCTGACCTTCCACGCCTTCATGGGTCGGGTGCCGGCCAACGCTTCAGCGCTGATCGACTCTCTCGGCGGCCCGGCCCGTGTGGCTGAGCTGCTGGGCTACGACCGTTCGGCAGGCGGCACGCAGCGCGTGCACAACTGGCGCACGCGCGGCATTCCGGCGGCGGTGCGCCTGGCCCACCCGGAGGTGTTCGCACTGCCGAAGGAGCCGCCGAAGCCTGAGCCGCAGCCCGGGCAGGGCGCGCGCGAGCTCTCGGATCAGCCGGCCTGAGGCCATCGGATGAGGTCGTTTCATGCCCTCACTTTCGGGTCCGCGAGTGAAAACAACCGCGAACAGGAGACAAGAGATCGTGTCAGCCGTTTTCACTGACCCTCGCCGGCAGATGACGCTGGAGCTGGAGGAGGGCGTCGGCACCCGCTACCGCAACCTGCGCGAGTGCGTGGCCCAGGGCGTCTACCAGCGAGGCCTCAAGGCCGTGGCGCTGGCCCTCGAGGAGTCTCCGGGCAACCTCAGCAGCATGCTGTCGGACGACAGCCAGCGCAAGTTCGGCGTCGACCAGCTCGAGACCTACATCAAGGAGACCGGCGACAAGACGCCGATCTACTACCTCGTGGCCAAGTACCTCGGCGATGAGGCCGCTGCCCGCGATCAGGCACTCAGTCAGGTGAGGGCGCTGCTGGAGCAGATGCCAGGGCTCTTGGCCGACGCCGGCCTGGCGCAGATCACCCGCAAGGGCCGCCGCTGATGCAGCCGGTCGGCAGAGACGATGGCGCTGCGGCGCCAGGCGAGATCGACGACCTCGAGCGCCTGAGCCCGGACGACCAGGCGACGCGGCGCGAGGCTGAGCTTCTGGCCGATGCGATTGCGCAGCAGCAGCTGCGCGCGTCGCGCATGCCCAGCAGCAAACCCGGCGTCTGCACCAACTGCGGTGAGCAGTGCATACCGACGGCCGTGTTCTGCGACGCCGACTGTCGCGAAGACCACGAGCTGCGCACCCGGCGCGCTGAGCGGAGAGGGCAGCCTTGACCCTGTCGCGCCCCATCTCCCCTCAATGGGTGGTAGCAGGCCCGCGCAGCGGCGCGTTGTCAACGGTCAAGGCCGCTAGTGGGTCCTTCCGCAGCCTGCGCGTTGCGGGTAATTCGGGCCCCACCTTTTCGGGTGTACACGGGGGTGGGGCTTCGTCAACTCCTATGGGGGCCTGCCTTCGGGTGGGTGCACTCGGGCGGGGGTGGCCTTGACGTCGGCGGCGAACTACGACGACGTGCTGCGGCAGCTCCGGGCCGAGGGGCTGCTGGTCGACGACCTGGAGATCGGGCGCCTGGTGCGCTGCCGGGTCGACGGCGATCGCGAGCGCCGCGGCTGGTACTCGCTGCACGAGCTGGTGACGAGCAACGGCGCGGTGCTGATCGTCGGCGCCTTCGGCGTCTGGCGCGGGGCCAGCCAGAACTCGATGAAGGTCGAGCTCAAGCGCGAGCACGCCGACCCGATGACGCTCGAGCAGCGCGAGGCGCTTAAGGCGCGCATCAGGCGCGAGCGCCAGGCCGCCGAGGCCGCGCGCAAGGCCGAGGCCGCGAAGGCTGCTGCCCGGGCCGACGCCGTGTGGCGCCGCTGCCTCCCCACCGGCGCCAGCGACTACCTCGTGCGCAAGGGCGTCCAGGCGCACGGCCTCAAGTTCACCGACAGCGGCGCGCTGGTCGTGCCGATGCTCGACACCCAGGGGCGTGTGCACGGCCTGCAGTTCATCCTGCCGGCCGAGCACCCGCGCCGCAAGAAGACCGGCCGCGACAAGGAGTACTGGCCGGCCGGCCTGGCCAAGCGCGGGCACTTCTTCCAGATCGGCGCGCCGCCGCAGGTCGGCGGCGTGATCCTGCTCGCCGAGGGCTACGCCACCGCCGCCTCGCTGCACGAGGCCACCGGCCTGCCGGTCATCGTGGCCTTCGACGCCGGCAACCTGCTGCCGGTGGCCGAGGAGATCTCGCGCCGGTACAAGCGTGCACGCATCCTGGTGTGCGGCGACGACGACTACCTGAGCGAGGGCAACCCGGGCGCCACGGCCGCGGCCGCCGCGGCGCTGGCCGTCGACGGCGCGCACCTGGTGCCCGTCTTCACGACCGACCGCGCCGGCCGCAAGCTCACCGACTTCAACGACCTGCACGCGCTCGAGGGCCTGCACGTCGTGCGCGCCCAGGTGGAAACCCAGCTCCGGCAGCTGCGGTGGCCCGGGCAAGGGCAGGGCGGCGCCTCACACACACCCACGGGGAGCGGGGGCGGCGACGGCAGCGAGCCGCCCGAGGCCTCGTTCCACTTCGACCTCGACGTGCTGCTGCAGCGCTTCACGCTGATCTACGGCACCGACACCGCCTTCGATGAACCGCGGCGCTGCATCATCGGCCTGGGCCCGCTGCGCTCGGCCGCCGGCAAGTCGCTGGTGCGCATGTGGCTCGAGCATCCGGCTCGCCGCACCGTGCTGCCGGAGCAGGTGGGGTTCGATCCCGCGGGCACCAACGACCAGGTCGTCTGCAACCTCTGGGGCGGCTGGCCCACGGTGCCGAAGAAGGGCGAGTGCAGCGCGCTGCTGCGCATCCTCGAGCACCTCTGCAGCCGCGAGGACAAGCCGCGCGAGGTGTACCAGTGGGTGCTGCGCTGGATGGCCTTCCCGCTGCAGCACCCCGGCGCCAAGATGCAGACGGCGCTGCTGATTCACGGGCCGGAGGGGACGGGCAAGAACACCGTCTTCGGCGCGGTGCGCCAGGCCTACGGCCGCTACGGGTTCACCTTCACGCAGGTCGAGCTGGAGAGCCAGTTCAACGGCATCTTCAGCGGCAAGCTGTTCGGCATCGGCAACGAGGTCGTGTCGCG
>CAYLKR010000205.1:0-4500 GCA_964384225.1 uncultured Methylibium sp. | reverse complement strand
GATCTGCATACCGGCCATCTGCGCGCTAGCCGGGTTGGTGCCGTGGGCGCTTTCGGGGATCAGGCAGATGTCGCGCCAGTCCTCGCCGCGCGAGGCATGCCAGGCGCGGATCGCCAGCAGGCCGGCGTACTCGCCCTGCGAGCCGGCATTGGGCTGCAGGCTGACGCCGGCGTAGCCGGTGGCCTGGCAGAGCCAGCGCTGCAGCTGCGCGTCGAGCTCGGCATAGCCGGCCAGCTGCGCCGCCGGCGCATACGGGTGGACATGCGCGAACTCCGGCCAGGTGATCGGGATCATCTCGCTGGTCGCGTTGAGCTTCATCGTGCACGAGCCCAGCGGGATCATCGTGCGGTCGAGCGCCAGGTCCTTGTCGGACAGGCTGCGCAGGTAGCGCAGCATCTCGGTCTCGCTGTGGTGGGTGTTGAAGACCGGATGGGTCAGGAAGTCGCTGCTGCGGCGCAGCTCGGCGGGGATCAGCGGGTCCGCGCCCTTGTCGAAGCGCTCGAGCGCCGGCAGGGCCTGGCCCGGCTGCGCGAACCAGGACCACAGGCGCACCAGGTCCTCGCGGCGGGTGGTCTCGTCGAGCGTCACGCCGACGCGGTGGGCCGACACGCGACGCAGGTTGGCGCCGCCGGCCAGGGCGCGCGCGAGCACCGCATCGGTGGCGGGGCCGGTCTCGACGGTCAGCGTGTCGAAGGCCTGGTCGTGGACGAGCGTGCAGCCCAGCTCCTGCAGGCCGCGCGCCAGGATCGCGGTGTAGGCCGCGACGCGGAGCGCGATGCGCTTCAGCCCCTGAGGACCGTGGTAGACCGCGTACATGCTCGCGACGACCGCCGGCAGCACCTGGGCGGTGCAGATGTTCGAGGTCGCCTTCTCGCGGCGGATGTGCTGCTCGCGGGTCTGCAGCGCGAGGCGGTAGGCCGGCGCGCCATGGGTGTCGACGCTGACGCCGACCAGCCGGCCGGGCATCGACCGCTTGAAGGCGTCGCGGCAGGCCAGGTAGGCGGCGTGCGGGCCGCCGGCGCCCATCGGCATGCCGAAGCGCTGGGTCGAGCCGACCACGATGTCGGCCCCCCATTCGCCCGGCGGCACGAGCAGCGTCAGTGCCAGCGGATCGGCAGCGACGCAGAACGCGGCCTGCTGCCCATGCACCGCGTCGACCAGCGCGCGCAGGTCGTGCACGGCGCCGGTGCTGCCCGGGTACTGGGCCAGCGCACCGAAGCAGTCGCCTTGCTTCACCAGCACGGCGAGGTCGCCGACCGCCAGCTCGATGCCCAGGGGCTCGGCACGGGTGCGCAGCACCTCGATGGTCTGCGGGTGGCAGTCGTCGGCCACCAGGAAGCGCGCGCTCCTGGACTTGACGCTGCGCTGGGCCAGCGTCATCGCCTCGGCCGCGGCGGTGCCCTCGTCGAGCATCGAGGCGTTGGCGATCGCCATGCCGGTGAGCTCGCAGACCATGGTCTGGAAGTTCAGCAGCGCCTCGAGCCGGCCCTGCGAGATCTCGGCCTGATAAGGCGTGTAGGCCGTGTACCAGGCCGGGTTCTCCAGCACGTTGCGCAGGATGACACCGGGCGTCAGCGTGCCGTGGTAGCCCTGGCCGATGAAGCTCTTGAGCACGCGGTTGCGCCCGGCGATCGCGCGCAGCTCGGCGAGCGCCTTCGCCTCGGTCACCGCCGGCGGCAGCGCCATGCCGCGCGCGCGCTCGATGCTGCGCGGCACGATCGCCTCGATCAGCGCGCGCCGCGAGGCCGCGCCGATCACCGACAGCATGTGCTGCTCGTCGGCCTCGTCGACGCCGATGTGGCGAGCGACGAACTCCTCGGCGTTCTCGAGCTGGGCTAGCGGCAGGGCGGTGGGCATCAGCATGGCGGGCTCCGGTCGGTGTGGGTGGGCTGGAGTCGGGGCAAGGGGGCGCGACGGTTCGTGGCCGGCGCGCGGCGGGTCACAGCGTTTTGAGCAGCTCGTCGTAGGCGGTGGCGTCCATCAGGCCGCCGAGCTCGGCCGCGTCGGCCAGCCTGACCTTGAAGAACCAGCCGGCGCCCAGCGGGTCGGTGTTGGCGAGCGCGGGGTTGTCGCGCAGCGCCTCGTTGACCTCGACCACCTCGCCGGTGACCGGCATGTAGAGGTCGGCGGCGGCCTTGACCGATTCGACGACGCCGGCGACCTCGCCCTTCGCGAAGCTCGAGCCGACCGCGGGCAGGTCGACGAAGACCACGTCGCCGAGGGCGTCCTGCGCATGCACGGTGATGCCGACGGTGGCCGCCGCCGCATCCGAGGTGTCGATCCACTCGTGATCGCTCGTGTACTTGATCGTCATCGGGAAGCTCCTGGAAATGAAAGGGGCAGCGAGTATCAGGTGCGCACGTAGCGGCGCGGCACGAAGGGCAGGGCGGTCACGCGCATCGGCAGGCGCTTGCCGCGCACCACCGCGTAGACCTCGGCGTTCGGCGCCGTGTGGTTGGCCGGCAGCACGGCCATCGCGATCGGCTTGTCCGCCGTCGGCGCGATCGTGCCGCTCGACACATGGCCGAGCTTGTGGCCGTGGGCGTCGACGATCTCGGCGCCTTCGCGCACCGGCACGCGCTCCAGGCCGACGAGGCCGACGCGCTTGCTGCTGGCGCCCTGGGCGAGTTGGGCGCCGACATGGTCCGCGCCCGGGTAGCCGCCGGCCCGCGCGCCGCCCGGGCGGCGCACCTTCTGGATCGCCCAGCCGAGCGCGGCCTCGGCCGGCGTGGTGTTCGTGCCGATGTCGTGGCCGTACAGCGGCAGGCCGGCTTCGAGGCGCAGCGTGTCGCGCGCGCCCAGGCCGGCGGGCGCCACCTCGGGCTGGGCGAGCAGCGCGCGCGCCAGCGCCTCGGCCTGCGCGGCGGGCACCGAGATCTCGAAACCGTCCTCGCCGGTGTAGCCCGAGCGCGTGAGCCAGCAGTCCGTGCCGGCCAGCGGGAAGTGACCGCCGCCCATGAAGGGCAGCGCCGCGACGCCCGGCGCCAGCCGCGCCAGCGCCGTGACCGCCTGTGGCCCCTGCAGCGCGAGCAGCGCACGGTCGTCGAGCAAACGCACCGCGCAGCGGTGCCCGATGTGGGTCTGCAGGTGCTTCAGGTCGGCGGCCTTGCAGGCGGCGTTGACGACGACCAGGAAGTCGTGTTCGCGCCGCGCGACCATCAGGTCGTCGAGCAGGCCGCCGGCAGCGTCGGTGAAGTAGCCGTAGCGCTGCTGGCCGGGCGCGAGGCCGAGGACGTCGATCGGGATCAGGCTCTCGAGCGCATGGGCGGCGTCGGCGAGGTCGTCGGCACGCACGCTGACCTGGCCCATGTGCGAGACGTCGAACAGCGCCGCCTGCGCACGGCAATGCCGGTGCTCGGCGACCAGCCCGGCCGGGTACTGCACCGGCATCGCGTAGCCGGCGAAGGGCACCATGCGGGCGCCGAGTTCGAGGTGCAGGGCGTGCAGCGGGGTCTGCAGCAGCGGGGCGGGAGCGGTCGCGGACATGGCTCGTTCCGAGGGGCCAAGGGCCACCGTTGCCGGTGGTGTGCTTGCCCTCGCTGTCCGGGTACCTGAGAGATTGGCGGGTGCCGGTTCGACCGTCTCCCGCTTGCCCCTTCGGTGGGCTGCCAACGTCGCAGCCGCTCTCCAGTGAGGAACGTCGCCTTTCGGTGACGCTTGTCAGTCCTGGGTGCCTGAGCGTTCGAGGTCGCCCTCTGCGCCGTCGGCGGCTCGCTTAAGCGAACACTCTCCTGACAATGTGCATGCTACTTCATGTTCTGGCGAGCCGAACGGCGGAATTGCGGCGCCGAGCGTCTCCATTAGAACGTTGCAAGGTTCATAAGCGCCCCTGATGCGGGCCTCACATTCCTGCGTAGTTCGGCCCGCCGCCCCCCTCGGGCGTGACCCAGACGATGTTCTGGGTCGGGTCCTTGATGTCGCAGGTCTTGCAGTGCACGCAGTTCTGGGCGTTGATCTGCAGCCGGTCGGAACCGTCGTCGTTCCTGACGAACTCGTAGACGCCGGCCGGGCAGTAGCGGCTCTCGGGCCCGGCGTACATCGCGAGGTTGGTCGCGACCGGCACCGCGGCGTCCTTCAGCGTCAGGTGCGCCGGCTGGTTCTCCTCGTGGTTGGTGTTGCTGACGAACACCGAGGACAGCCGGTCGAAGGTGAGCACGCCGTCGGGCCTGGGGTAGGTGATCTGCGGGCACTGCGAGGCCGACTTCAGGTAGAGGTGGTCGGCCTTGGTCCGGTGGATCGTCCACGGCGCCTCCTTGAACCCCAGCCTGGGCAGCAGCCACTGCTCGATGCCGGTCATCAGCGTCGCGGTCGTGCGGCCCTTCTTGAACCACTGCTTGAAGTTCTTCGCCTGGCGCAGCTCGGCGTGCAGCCAGCTCGCCTCGAAGGCGGCCGGGTAGGCGGTCAGCTCGTCGCGCTGGCGCCCCGCGGCCAGCGCCGCGAAGGCGGCCTCGGCCGCCAGCATGCCGGTCTTGATCGCCGCATGGCTGCCCTTGATGCGGC
>CAYLKR010000204.1:0-4547 GCA_964384225.1 uncultured Methylibium sp. | reverse complement strand
GTCAGCGGGATCGCGCCGCCGGTGTAGCCGGTGCCGCCGCCGCGCGGCACGATGGTCAGGCCGAGCTCGATGCAGCCGGCCACCAGCGCCGCGCATTCGGCCTCGGTGTCGGGCGTCAGCACAACGAAGGGGTATTCGATGCGCCAGTCGGTCGCGTCGGTGACGTGCGAGACGCGCGACAGGCCGTCGAACTTGATGTTGTCGCGCCGCGTGTGGCGGCCCAGCTTGCGCAGCGTGCGCCGGCGCAGCTCGGCGACCGCGTCGAAGCTCGCCGCGAAGCGCTGCACCGCCTCGCGCGCGGCGCGCAGCAGCTCGGCCACATGGGCGGCGCGCGCGGCAACCTCGGGCTCGAGGTCGGGGTCGTTCTTGTCGGCGCGGCGCTTGTCGATCTCACCGAGCCGGTGGTGCAGCGCCTCCACCAGCAGCCGCCTGCGCTTCGGGTTGTCGAGCAGGTCGTCCTGCAGGTAGGGGTTGCGCTGGACCACCCAGATGTCGCCCAGCACCTCGTAGAGCATGCGCGCCGAGCGGCCGGTCACGCGCTCGGCGCGGAGCTGGTCGAGCAGCTCCCAGGCGCGGTCGCCGAGCAGGCGCTGGACGATCTCGCGGTCCGAGAACGAGGTGTAGTTGTAGGGGATCTCGCGCAGGCGCGGGGCGCCGGCCGGTTCGGCCGCATCGGCGGCGACGCGGACGCTGTGGAGGGGGAGCGGGGCGTTCATGGAGGCCGGCAGGCGCGGCGGGCGGCGGTGGACTGTGTCAAATTATCGCAGCGCAGCATTGGAGGCCGCACAAGGGGCGGGCTTACCATGAGGCGATGGTGGCTGAGCCCTGGCCCTACCCCTTCTGGATCGCCCACCGCGGCGCCGGCAAGCTGGCGCCGGAGAACACGCTGGCGGCCTTCGCGCTCGGGCTCGCGCGGGGCTACCGGATGGCCGAATGCGACGTCACCCTGTCGGCCGACGGTGTGGCCTACCTGATGCACGACGAGCGGCTCGAGCGCACGACCAG
This sequence comes from uncultured Methylibium sp., assembly GCA_964384225.1. Classification (GTDB taxonomy): domain Bacteria; phylum Pseudomonadota; class Gammaproteobacteria; order Burkholderiales; family Burkholderiaceae_C; genus Methylibium. Next base: position 3,542 of record CAYLKR010000204.1, on the reverse strand, counting down.
CGGCCGCGGCGTCGCGGTCGAGCAGCCCTGGTCGGTGCTCGCAACGCTGGATGCCGGTGCCTGGCACGGGCCGCGGTTCGCCGGCGAGCGGCTGCCAACGCTGGCGGCGCTGGCCGGATTCGCGCAGGCCGAGGGCCTGGCGCTCAACCTGGAGATCAAGCCGGGCCCCGGCGACGATGTGCGCTGCGGCCGCGTCGCCGCCGCCGAGGCCGCCCGGCTGTGGGCCGGCGCTGCGGGGCCGGCGCCGCTGCTGAGCTCGTTCTCGAAGACGGCGCTGTCGGCGGCGCGCGATGCGGCCCCTCACCTGCCGCGCGCGCAGTTGTTCGAGACGCTCGACGGGGCCTGGCTCGCGCAGGCCCAGGCGCTGGACTGCGTGGCGGTCGTCGCGCAGCACCGCGCGCTCGATGCCGGCACGATCGCCGACGCCCATGCCGCCGGCCTGCGGGTGCTGAGCTACACGGTCAACGATGCGGTCACCGCGGCGCGGCTGCAGGCGGCCGGCATCGACGGGCTGATCACCGACGCGGTGGACCGCTTCGTGCCCGACCGACCCCCCGCCTGCTGACTCCCGGCGCTCAGGCCGAGGACACCGGACCGGCGGCTTCGACGCCGAGCAAGTCCTCTTCGGCCTCGAGCTGGGGCAGCGTCGTCGTCGACCGGATCACCGGATGCCGCCACGCCACGAGCGCCAGCAGCAGCGCGCTCGTGCCGGCGAAGCCCAGCGCCCAGCGCAGGCCGGCATGCTCTCCGAGCCAGCCGCCGATCAGCGCCCCGGGGCCGGCCGGGATCAGGATCAGCCAGCGCATCGTGCTGGTCATCCGCCCGAGCAGCGGCGCCGGCGTCACCGCCTGCCGCAGCGCGAGGAAGTTGATGAAGATCAGCACCGCGCCGACGCCGAAGCACAGCAGCATCACCGCGAACACCGCGACACCGACCGGCCCGACCGGCGCGAGCGCCAGCGCACACCAGCCCAGCCCGCACACCGCGACGCCCAGCACCAGGCAGGGCCCGGGGCCGACGCGCGCCGACAGCCGGTGGCCCAGCGTGCTGGCCAGCACCGTGCCGACGCCCAGCCCGACGAAGCACAGGCCGACCTGCGATTCGTTGAGCCCCAGCGTGCGCGTCGCGAACAGGATCTGCACGACCACCGCCGCGTGATGGCACATCTGCCAGACGCCGACGGTCGCCGCCAGCGCCACCAGCAGCGGCGTGCCGCGCACGAAGGACAGCCCGGCCTTCAGGTCGGGCCAGAAGCGCCGGTCCTCGCGCCGGTCGAGGCGCTCCTGCACGCGCACGCCGCGCAGGATCGCGACCGAGAAGACCAGCATCAGCGCATCGACCAGCAGCGCCAGCGGCGCGCCGACGAGCTTGATCAGCGCCCCGGCCAGCCCCGGCCCGGCGACTTCGGCACCGGAGGTGGCGAGCGCGTTCTTCGCATGCGCCTCGACCAGCCGCTCGCGAGCGACCACCTGGGTCAGCACGATCTGCGCGGCCGAGCCGGCCGTGACGTAGATGCAGCCCATCACGAAGGCCGCCGTGTACATCCAGGTCATGCCCAGCCAGCCCATCCACCACGCCAGCGGCACGCTCGCGACCACCAGCGCGATGCTGGCCTCGCCGGCCACGTAGACCGGCAGCTTGCGCACCCGGTCCAGCCAGACGCCGGCCGGCAGCGACAGCAGCACGAAGGGCGCGATCTCCATCGCCGTCAGCAGGCCCATCTGCGTCGGCGTGGCGTGCAGCAGCACGGCCGCCGTCAGCGGCAGCGCGAGCATCGTCACCTGGCCGCCGAAGGAGCTGATCAGGATCGAGGTCCACAGGCGCCGGTAGGTGGCATCGCGCAGCAGGTCGTCGGGGCGCAGCGCCATGCGCCGGGCCAGCGCGTCGAGCCAGAGCGCGAGGCGCCTGCGCAAGGCGCCGGGGACCGCGTTCGCGGTGTGTTCGTAGGACATCGTCGTCTCCCTGGGCCGTGGACCGTGTGGGTCTCGGGCCGGGCGCCGGCCGGATGGGCGGGCGCCGTGTCTGTCGAAGGCAGCGGAATCAAAGGCCGGGTGTCCGCTGGGGGCCAGCGGAACGGCGGCCGGGGCCGCGGTGGCGCTGGGAGGTCAGTGCGGTACGAACCCGAAGCGCGCACCGCAGGCCTTGCCGATTCGGATCGGGTTGCCTGCCGGCCGTCGCGACGACGGGCGAAGCGCGGACGCCGGCATCCACGCACCGACGCACAGCCCGCCACGAAGGGCATGGGACAGGCAGGTCGGTTGGTGGGTGGTCATCTCGCGCTCCTTGGAGAGGATTGCGCTGGATGCTAGCAGCGGGCCCGCGCCGCGGGCATCCCCAAATACGCGAGCCGTTGCGCGCCGGTCACGGCACCGCACGTATGGCCGGGCCGGCAGGCCCGTCCGCTTCGCGGGTCACACGCCTGTCCGCAGGGCCGGGCGTACGGCCACGCTCAGCTGCGGTAGTCGGCGTTGATCGTGACGTAGTCGTGCGAGAAGTCGCAGGTCCACACCGTCGCGCGGCCGGGTCCGCGGTGCAGGTCCACGCGCACGGTGATTTCGGCCTGCTTCATGACGCGCTGGCCATCGGCTTCCTGATAGGCGGGGTGCCGCCCGCCCTTCGTCGCGACGTGCACGTCGTCGAGGTAGAGGTCGATCAGCCCCTGGTCCAGGTCGTCGATGCCGGCGTAGCCGACCGCCGCGAGGATGCGCCCGAGGTTCGGATCGCTGGCGAAGAAGGCCGTCTTGACCAGCGGCGAGTGCGCGATCGCATAGGCGACGCGGCGGCACTCCTCCTTGGTCGCACCCCCCTCGACGCGCACGGTGATGAACTTGGTCGCGCCCTCGCCGTCGCGCACGATGGCCTGCGCGAGCTGCTGCGACACCGCGATCACGGCTTCGCGCAGCGCGGCGCCGTCGGCGGATTCGAGCTCGGCGATCTCTGCATTCGCGGCCTGGCCGGTCGCGACGAGCACGAAGCTGTCGTTGGTCGACGTGTCGCCGTCGACGGTGATGCGGTTGAAGGAACGGTCGGCCGCCTCGCGCACCAGCTGCTGCAGCGCGCGCGGCGCGACCTTCGCGTCGGTGGCGACGAAGCCGAGCATCGTCGCCATGTTCGGCCGGATCATCCCGGCACCCTTGGCGATGCCGGTCACGGTGACCGTGACCCCGCCGACGACGACCTGCCGCGACGCCGCCTTCGGCACCGTGTCGGTGGTCATGATGGCCTCGGCCGCCACGCCCCAGTTCGCCGCCTTCCGGTCGGCCAACGCGGCCGGCAGTGCCGCCTCGATGCGGTCGTTCGGCAGCGTCTCCATGATCACGCCCGTGGAGAAGGGCAGGACCTGCTCGGGCGCGAGGCCGAGCTGCGCGGCCAGCGCGACGCAGGTCGAGCGCGCCCGTGCCAGACCGTCGGCACCGGTGCCGGCGTTGGCGTTGCCGGTGTTGACCAGCATCGCGCGCACCGCCGCGCCCCCGGCGAGGTGCTGTCGGCACAGCTGCACCGGCGCGGCGCAGAAGCGGTTCTCGGTGAACACGCCGGCCACC
>CAYLKR010000203.1:0-4560 GCA_964384225.1 uncultured Methylibium sp. | reverse complement strand
ACCACCAAGATCCTGCCGATCTACGACCACTGGAAGAAGCCCGAGGACATCAACCAGATGCGCCTGAAGGCGATCCAGCACTTCTTCGAGCACTACAAGGACCTCGAGGCCGGCAAGTGGGTCAAGGTGCAGGGCTGGGAAGGCCCGGACGCCGCCAAGGCCGAGATCCGTTCGGGCATGGCCAACTACGCCAAGGGCAAGGCCTAAGCCCGTCCGGCGGCATCGGATGCCGGGGCGGGCCTAGACTGCCCTGGTTGTCACTGCGGCCCCCTCGAGGGGCCCCTTTCCATGCCGTTGAAGAGTCTTCTGCTGGCCGGTGCGCTCGCGCTGGCCGCCCTGCACGCCGGCGCCGCGCCGGCACTGCCGCCGGGGGTGAGCGCCGTGACGGCGGTCGAAGGCATCGCCGAGTACCGGCTGGCCAACGGCCTGCAGGTGCTGCTGGTGCCCGACGAGGCCAAGCCCACGACGACGGTCAACCTGACCTACCGCGTCGGTTCGCGCCACGAGAACTACGGCGAGACGGGCATGGCCCACCTGCTCGAGCACCTGGTCTTCAAGGGCACGCCGACCACGCCCAATGTCTGGGCCGAGTTCGGCAAGCGCGGCCTGCGTGCCAACGGCAGCACCTGGTTCGACCGCACCAACTACTTCGCCAGCTTCGCGGCCAACGACGCGAACCTGAAGTGGTTCCTGTCCTGGCATGCCGACGCGATGGTCAACAGCTTCATCGCGAAGAAGGACCTCGACAGCGAGATGACGGTGGTGCGCAACGAGATGGAGTCGGGCGAGAACAACCCCGGCCAGGTGCTCTACCAGAAGACGCTGGCCGCGATGTACGAGTGGCACAACTACGGCAAGAGCACGATCGGCGCACGCGCAGACGTCGAGAACGTCGACATCGGCCGGCTGCAGGCCTTCTACCGCACCTGGTACCAGCCGGACAACGCGGCGCTGGTGGTGTCCGGCAAGTTCGACGCCGCCCGGGTGCTGCGCTGGGTGCAGGAGTCCTTCGGCCGCATCCCCAAGCCGAAGCGCACGCTGCCGCGGCTGTACACCCTGGACCCGGTGCAGGACGGCGAGCGGGCGCTGACGGTGCGGCGCGTCGGCGGCACGCCGCTGCTGTACGCGGCCTATCACATGCCGCCAGCCGCCCACCCCGATCATGCGGCGGCCGAGCTGCTCGCCCTCGCGATGGGCGAGGCGCCGTCGGGGCGGCTGCACAGGCGCCTGGTCGAGAAGCAGCTCGCCGCGAGCGTCGGCGCCTATGCCTTCGGGCTGCGCGACCCGGGCCTGGTGCTCTACGTCGCCGAGCTGGCGCCGGGGCAGGACGTGCCCGCGGCGTCGGCGGCGCTGGTCGACACGCTCGAATCGGTGGCACGCGAGCCGCTGGGCGCCGACGAGGTCGAGCGCGCCCGCACCCGGTGGCTCAAGCAGTGGGAGCAGACCTTCGCCGACCCGGAGCGGATCGGCGTGTCGCTGTCGGAGTCGATCGCCCAGGGCGACTGGCGGCTCTTCTTCCTGCTGCGCGACCGCGTCAAGGCGGTGAGCGTGGCCGAGGTGCAGCGTGTCGCTGCCGAACGCCTGCTGCCGGCCAATCGCACCCTGGCTACCTACCTGCCCACCGACGCGCCGCAGCGCGCGCCGGCGCCGGTCGCGGTGGACGTCGCAGCGCAGTTCAAGGACTTCAGGCCGCAGGCCGCGGCCGCGGCCGTGGCGGCCTTCGATCCCTCGCCCGCGAACATCGACGCCGGCACGCAGCGCGCCGCACTGCCCAGCGGCATGCAGATCGCGTTGCTGCCCAAGCCGACCCGCGGCAACGCGGTGCGCGCGGTGCTGAACCTGCAGTTCGGCACCGAGACCAGCCTCGCGAACCAGGGCGAGGTGCCGGCGCTGGTGGCCGCGATGCTCGACGAGGGGACCGCCCGGCTGGACCGCCAGCAGATCCGCGACCGGCTCGACCGGTTGCAGGCCGAGCTGAGCTTCACGTCCGGCATCGGCCGCCTGAGCGTGGGCATCGCGACCAAGCGCGAGCATTTTCCGGCGGTGATCGCGCTGGTCGGCGAGCTGTTGCGCGAGGCGAACTTTCCCGAGGCGGTGCTCGAGGAGCAGCGCGCCCAGGCGCTCACGGCGGTCGAGCAGCAGCGCAAGGAGCCCGAGGCGGTGCTCGCCGATGCGATCGCCCGCCATGCGAACCGCTGGCCGCGCGGCGACATGCGCCATGCCCGCAGCTTCGACGAGGTGGTGGCGGACCTGAAGGCCGTGACGCCGGCGCAGCTGCGCGACTTCCACCGCCGCTTCTACGGCGCCTCGCAGGCGCAGTTCGGCGCCAGCGGCGACATGGACGTCGCGGCGGTGCGCGAGGCGCTGCAGGCCGCCTTCGGCGACTGGAAGAGCGCCGAGCCCTACGCGCGCGTGCCGATGCCGCTGGCGCAGCCGGCGCCGGCCAAGCTGATGCTCGCCACGCCCGACAAGCAGAACGCCACCATGGCGGCCTACCTGCCGGTGCCGCTGAGCGACACCGATGCCGACTATCCGGCGCTGACCGTGGCCAACCACCTGCTCGGCGGCGGGGGCAACTCGCGGCTGTGGAAGCGCATCCGCGAGAAGGACGGCCTGTCCTACGGCGTCTACAGCTGGATCGGCTGGAACCCCGACGAGCCCCATTCGCCGTGGCAGGCGGAGGCGATCTATGCGCCGCAGAACCGCGCCAAGGTCGAGGCGGCGTTCCGCGAGGAACTGGCGCGTGCGCTCGACCGCGGCTTCGACGCCACCGAACTGGAGGAGGCGAGGCGCGGCCTGGTCGCGTCGCGCCGCCTGCAGCGTGCCCAGGACGCGGTGCTCGCGGCCGCGCTGGCGAGCAACCTGCGGCTCGGGCGGAGTTTCGAGCTGTCGCAGAAGGTCGACGATGCGATCGCCGGCGTGACGCTGGACCAGGTCAACGCCGCGCTGCGCAAGTACCTCAAGGCCGAGGCGCTGGTGATCGGTTTCGCCGGCGACTTCAAGGAGTGAGCGGCGCAGCCCGGGCGGCCCCATGATCGACCCGATCGCCCTCGAAGCCCGTCACGGCGCCGCGAACTACGCGCCGCTGCCGGTCGTGCTGACGCGCGGCGAGGGCGTGCGCCTGTGGGACACGGCCGGGCGGCGCTACCTCGACATGATGTCGGCCTACTCGGCCGTCAGCTTCGGCCATGGTCACCCGCGGCTGGTGGCGGTGCTGGCCGCGCAGGCGCAGCGGCTGGCCGTGACCTCGCGCGCCTTCCACACCGACCGGCTCGGCCCCTTCCTCGATCGGCTGTGCACGCTGACCGGCATGGACCGCGCGCTGCCCATGAACACCGGTGCCGAGGCCGTGGAGACGGCGCTGAAGGCCGCGCGCAAATGGGGCTACACGGTCAAGGGCATCGCCGACGGCCGCGCGCAGATCGTCGTCGCCGACAACAACTTCGCCGGCCGCACGACGACCATCGTCGGCTTCTCCAGCGAGCCGCAGTACCGTGCCGGCTTCGGGCCGTTCGCGCCGGGCTTCGTCAGCGTGCCCTTCGGCGATGCGGCGGCCCTCGAGGCGGCGATCGGGCCCGACACCTGCGCCTACCTTTTCGAGCCGATCCAGGGCGAGGCCGGCATCGTCGTGCCGCCGCCCGGCTACCTGCGCGCGGTGCGCGAGATCTGCACCCGCCGCGGCGTGCTGATGATCTGCGACGAGGTGCAGACCGGCCTGGGCCGCACCGGCGCGCTGCTGGCCTGCGACCACGAGGGCGTGCGCCCCGACGGACTGACGCTGGGCAAGGCGCTCGGCGGCGGGCTGCTGCCGGTCAGCGCCTTCCTGGCGCGCGAGGACGCGATGGCGGTCTTCGGGCCCGGCGACCACGGCTCGACCTTCGGCGGCAACCCGCTGGCCGCGGCGGTGGGCGAGGCGGCGTTGAAGGTTCTGGTCGACGAGCGGCTCGCCGAGCGCGCAGCGGCGCAGGGCCGGGCGCTGATGGACGGGCTGCGCGCGCTGGGCCACCCGGCGATCACCGAGGTGCGCGGGCAGGGCCTGCTGGTCGGCGTGGAGATCGACCCTCGGGTCACGACTGCGCGCACGGTCTGCGAAGCGCTGATGGACGAGGGCGTGCTAACCAAGGACACGCATGGCACGGTGGTGCGGCTCGCGCCGCCGCTGGTGATCGATGCGGCCGAGATCGACGAGGCGGTGGCCGCCCTCGGCCGCGTGCTCAGCCGGCTGGCGCCGGCTTGAAGGGGTTGCGCTCGTCGAGTTCGCCGACGTAGGCCTCGACGCCGGCGCCTTCGCGCGCCAGGAAGCGCGCCACCGCGTCGCTGAAGCGCGCGTCGGCCAGCCAGTGCGCCGAATGCGTGCGCACCGGCAGCAGGCCACGCGCCATCTTGTGCTCGCCCTGGGCGCCACCTTCGAAGCGGCGGTAGCCGTTCTCGATGCACCACTGCAGCGGCTGGTAATAGCAGGCCTCGAAGTGCAGGCAGCTGACCGCCGGCGTGCCGGGCAGCTGGCCCCAGTAGCGGCCGAAGGCGTGGCGGCGCGCCGGGTCGAGCGCGATCAGCGAG
>CAYLKR010000202.1:0-4669 GCA_964384225.1 uncultured Methylibium sp. | reverse complement strand
ACCCCAACCTCAAGGGCATCGTGCTCGACCTGCGCAACGACCCGGGCGGCCTGCTGGAGGCCTCGGTCGCGATCTCGGCGGCCTTCCTGCCGAAGGACGTGACGGTGGTGTCCACCAACGGCCAGATCGCCGAGTCCAAGGCCGTGTTCAAGGCCAGCCCCGAGTACTACACCCGGCGCGGCGGCGACCCGCTGGCCAAGCTGCCGGCCGCGCTGAAGACGGTGCCGCTGGTGGTGCTGGTCAACGAGGGCTCGGCGTCGGCGAGCGAGATCGTCGCCGGCGCGCTGCAGGACCACAAGCGCGCGGTCATCATGGGCAGCCAGACCTTCGGCAAGGGCTCGGTGCAGACGGTGCGCCAGCTCTCTCCGGACACGGCGCTGAAGATCACCACCGCGCGCTACTACACGCCGAGCGGCGCGTCGATCCAGGCCAAGGGGATCGTGCCGGACATCTGGCTCGACGAGACCGCCGAGGGCAATGTGTTCGCGGCGCTGCGCACCCGCGAGGCCGATCTGGACAAGCACATCGGCAGCGGCCAGGGCCCCGAGGTCAAGGACGCCGCCCGCGAGAAGGCGCGCGAGGAGGCGATCAAGAAGCTCGAGGAGGCCAACAAGGCCGCCGGCGCCGACAAGGACAAGGCACCGAAGCCGCTGCCCGAGTTCGGCAGCGCCGAGGACTTCCCGCTGCAGCAGGCGCTGAACCAGCTGAAGGGCCGGCCGGTGGTCGTCTCCAAGACCCAGGTCGAGCGCAAGGCCGAGGCCGACATCAAGGCCAACTGAGCCGCGTCGGCGCAGGCAGAATCGGACGGGGCCTCGGGCCCCGTTCGCCATTTCCGGACCCTGCCATGACCGACGACCAGCTGCTGCGCTACAGCCGCCACATCCTGCTCGAGGAGATCGGCGTCGAGGGCCAGCAGCGCATCCTCGACGGCCGCGCGCTGGTCATCGGCGCCGGCGGGCTGGGCTCGCCGGCCCTGCTCTACCTCGGCACCGCCGGGGTCGGACGGATCACGGTGGTCGACCACGACCGCGTCGACGTGACCAACCTGCAGCGCCAGATCGCGCACGACATGGCGCGCGTCGGCACGCCCAAGGCCGAGTCGGCGGCGCGCAGCATCCATGCGATCAACCCCGAGGTGCGCGTCGAGGCGCTGGTCGAGCGCGCCGACGCGGCGCGGCTCGATGCCTTCGTGCGCGGGCACGACGTGGTGCTCGACTGCAGCGACAACTTCGCGACGCGCCACGCCGTGAACCGCGCCTGCGTCGCGCACCGCGTGCCGCTGGTGTCGGGCGCGGCGATCCGCTTCGACGCGCAGATCGCCGTCTACGACCCGCGCGACGCCGCCAGCCCCTGCTACGCCTGCCTCTTCCCGGAGGAGGAAGGGGTCGAGGAGGTGCGCTGCGCGGTGATGGGCGTGTTCGCGCCGCTGGTCGGCATCGTCGGCAGCGTGCAGGCGGCCGAGGCGCTGAAGCTGCTGGCCCGCAGCGGCGAGAGCCTCGCCGGGCGCCTGCAGATGCTCGACGGCCGGGCGATGCAGTGGACCGAGATCCGCGTCGCGCGGCGCGCGGGCTGCACGGTATGCGGCGCGCCCGCCTGAGCCGCCGCCGCGCTGGCGCGCGGTATCCTGAATCATGGACGACAAGTCGCACGAACTGACGGCCCGCAACTTCCCGAGCGCGCAGGAGGAGGCCGACCAGGCGCCGCCGTCGCGCTACGCCGGGCCCGAGAGCGCCTACCGGCTGGCCTTCACCGACACCGACTTCCTGCTGCGCGAGGAACTGCGGCCGGTGCGCATGCAGCTCGAGCTGCTCAAGCCCGAGCTGGTGCAACGCGAGCATGGCATCGAGGCGACGATCGTCATCTTCGGCAGCGCCCGCATCCTGCCGCCCGAAGCGGCACAGGAACGGCTGGCCGCCGCCGAGGCCTCGGGCGACGCCGCGGCGCACAAGCGCGCCGCGATGCAGGTCGCGATGTCGCACCACTACGAGCAGGCGCGGCGCTTCGCCCACATGGTCACCACCGCGTCGAAGCGGCTGGCGCAGCCGATCGCCGTCGTCACCGGCGGCGGGCCGGGGATCATGGAGGCCGGCAACCGCGGCGCCTTCGAGGCCGGCGGCCCGAGCATCGGGTTGAACATCGCACTGCCGCACGAGCAGCAGCCCAATGACTACATCACGCCCGAGCTGTGCTTCCAGTTCCACTACTTCGCGATGCGGAAGATGCACTTCCTGATGCGCGCGGTGGCGCTGGCCTGCTTCCCGGGCGGCTTCGGCACGCTGGACGAGCTGTTCGAGGCGCTGACGCTGATGCAGACCGGCAAGATCCGGCTGCGCGTCGTGCTGCTGTTCGGCCGCGAGTTCTGGACCCGGCTGATCGACTTCGAGCTGCTGGTCGGCACCGGCATGATCTCGCCGGAGGACGTCAAGCTCTTCCACTTCGTCGAAAGTGCGGAGGAGGCCTGGGGCGTGATCGAGCGACACTACGCGCTGGACGCGCCGGACACCACCACCGGCGCCTTTGCCGAGGACATGTGATCCATGCACTCCGTTGAACCCGGCCGCTTGGCGGGCCGAGCGTCGGGCCGCCCCAAGCCGGCCCGCGTCCCCTCGGGGGACCGTCCGACATACTCGTCGGACGAGGGGTCGTCATGACCCGGCAGAAGATTTCGCTCATCGGCGCGCCGACCGACGTCGGCGCCGGCGCCCGTGGCGCCTCGATGGGCCCGGAGGCGCTGCGCGTCGCCGGGCTGCAGCGCACGCTCGAAGGCCTGGGCCTGGAGGTGCTCGACCACGGCAACCTCGCCGGTCCGCCCAACCCCTGGCTGCCGCCGGTCGACGGCTACCGCCACCTCGACGAGGTCGTCGCCTGGAACCGCAGCGTGCACGACGCGGTGCACGCCGAGCTGGCGCTGGGCCGCCTGCCCATCCTGCTCGGCGGCGATCACTGCCTCGGCATCGGCAGCATCAGCGCGGTCGCGCGCCACTGCCGCGAGGCCGGCAAGAAGCTGCGCGTGCTCTGGCTCGACGCCCATGCCGACTTCAACACCCACGTGCTCACGCCCAGCGGCAACATCCACGGCATGCCGGTGGCCTGCCTGTGCGGGCTGGGGCCGCAGGCGCTGGTGGAGATCGGCGGCCAGGTGCCGGCGATCAACCCGAAGTGGCTGCGCCAGATCGGCATCCGCAGCGTCGACGCCGGCGAGAAGCGGCTCGTGCACGAGGCCGACCTCGAGGTCTTCGACATGCGCCACATCGACGAGATGGGCATGCGCCACACGATGGAGCTGGCGCTCGCGACGCTGGACGCGAACACCCACCTGCACGTCAGCTTCGACGTCGACTTCCTCGACCCGGCGATCGCGCCGGGCGTCGGCACCACCGTCAACGGCGGGCCGACCTACCGCGAGGCGCAGCTGTGCATGGAGATGATCGCCGACACGGGGCGGCTGGCCTCGCTCGACGTGATGGAGCTCAACCCGGCCTTCGACGTGAAGAACCAGACCGCGGTCGTCGCCGTGGATCTCGTCGAGTCGCTGTTCGGCAAGAGCACGCTGATGCGCAAGTAGCGCGATGACGACCGGCACCCAGGGGTGCCGCAATCCAGGGAGTGAAGTCGATGAACCGAAACGTCCGGGCCGCCTGCGGCCTTGCCCTCGTCACCCTGTTGGCTGCCGGCTGCGGCGGCGGTGGCGACGGCGACGATCCGCCGCCGAGCGGCCCCTACGACGTCGGCGCGGCATGGCGCAACAGCCAGACCACGGCGCACGGCTACACGGTCAGCGGCACGTCCGGCGGCCAGACGCTGACCGTCACGGTGCAGGTGACGCCGGCCGGTGCCACGACCTATCCGCGCACCGGGGCCGCGGCCAACCGCGTCGACCTGAGCGCGTCGGCGCGCATCAACAACGGCACGCCGGCCACGACCACGGCCTCGGTCTACTACACCGGCTCGGCCAACGTCATCGGCTACCAGACCGAAGGAAGCTGCGGCGACGTGACGACGGTCCTGCCGCTGCCGGCCAACGCGTCGATCGGCACGAGCGGCCCGCTGTACGAGGTCACCACCTATGCCAACTGCACGCCGGGCGGCAGCACGGTCGTCGGCACCACCGCGGCGACCTGGTCGCTCGAGGTCGATTCCAACGTCGTGCTGTTCTGCATCAACACCGCCGACCGCGAAGGCGGCACGCTGGTGCTGACGACCAAGGAGTGCCTGGAGATCGGCCAGAACGGCGCGCTGCGCGACCGCGCACGCGTCACGCTGACGGTGCCGGGCTCGGCGCCGGTCGTCCTCTACAGCGACTGAGGCCCCGCCTCACCGGCAGGGCCCGTGCCGCCGCCGGAAGTCGCGCGGCAGCTCCGGCGCCGGCTGCGCGAACAGCCCGCGCCGCGCGGCGCGGGCGGCCGCCTCCTCGGCCGCATACGGCCCGGGATCGTCGCGCCAGCGCGCCGACCACGCGTGGCCGTCGCGCACCAGCGCGGCGCCGACGTCGCGGCCGTCGATCCACAGCGTGGCCAGCGCCCGGCCGTAGTCGTCGGTCGCATGGCGCCGCAGGCTCGCGCGGCGCCCCTGCGCCTGCGAGGCGAGCGCGTCGCGGGCCTCGGGGCCATGGGCCTGGCACAGCTCGGGCGCGTCGAGGCCGACCAGCCGCAGCTTGACCGGCTTGCGC
>CAYLKR010000201.1:0-4705 GCA_964384225.1 uncultured Methylibium sp. | reverse complement strand
GTCGTAGTTGTCGATCATCAGCAGCATATGCGCTCTAACCCTTTGATTTCATTGGATGTTCCGAGGAGCATCCTGATTCGGTACCCGCTTTGATACCCGCTTTTTGCGACGCTGGCGAGGCCGGCGCGCCGTGCTGGGTGGGGACGGAAGGCGCCCGCTGAGGGCGCGTAGGGGTGGTCAGGCTGATGGCTTGCGCCAACGCCAACCGGAGCGCGCTGCGGTGATCGGACGGATCGCAGACATGAGATCCATTATGGACGAGCCGCGTTGATCACCCGAACTCAGCCTTGTCCTTCGGCGTCACCCTTCTTCAGATCCGCAAACTTGGCGGCCATCGTCGGATTACCTCGGGTCAGCTTCTTGATGGTCACGTCCTGCGCCTTGTCGTTGGCGAGCCTCAAGTTTCGATCCGCTCCCAGCAGTGCATCCTTGGTCTTCTGCAGATGGTCGATCGACTTGTCGATCTCGTCGATGGCCGTCTGGAACCTGCGGGATGCCAGGTCGTAGTTCTTCGCAAACGCGCTCTTGAATCCCTCGAGCTCGTTCTCGAAGTTCGTGATGTCGATGTTCTGCGCCCTGACGAGCGCCAACTCCGCCTTGTACTTGACGGCGTTCATCGCCGCGTTGCGCAACAGCGTGATGATGGGGATGAAGAACTGCGGGCGGACGACGTACATCTTCGGAAAGCGATGGAAGACGTCGACGATGCCAGTGTTGTAAAGCTCGTTGTCGGGCTCCAGCAATGAGACCAGCACCGCGTACTCGCAGCCCTTTTCCGTGCGGTCCTTGTCGAGCTCTTTGAAAAAGTCTTCGTTCCTGTTCTTCGTCGCAGTGCGATCGCTCTCGTTCTTCATCTCGAACATGATCGAGACGATCTCGGTTCCGGACTCGTCCGTGTCGCGGAAGATGTAGTCGCCCTTGCTGCCGGTTCTGGCGTCGTTGTCCTTCTCGAAGTAGGCACGCGGGAACGCAGTTGCTCGGATGCGATTGAACTCAGTCTCGCAATGCTGCTCAAGCGTCTCGCCCACCATCTTGGTCGAGAGACGCGCCTTCATGTCACGCAAGCGCTCGATGGCGTCGTCACGATCCTTGAGCTGCGTTTCGTACTTGTCCTTTAGGGACTTCTCGGCGAGTTGCTTCTCGAGTTCGACCTTCTCGAGGTTGCTCCGAAGTTCGTCTCGCTCCTTCTGAACGACGCCGACAGCCTCGTTCACCGCCAACTTGCGTGCGATCTCCGCAGCGTCCAACTGGGCGCGCAAGCTCTGGACCTCCGCCTCTTTGGTCGCTGCAGCGCTCTGCAGTTCGTTCAGCAGCTTGGCTTCGGCCAGCCGGTCGGCGGTCAGCTTCTCGTGCTTCGACTGTTCGAGCTCATGGGCCAGGCGATCGCGCTCGCGCTCGAGCGCGCCCAGCGCCTCGGATACCGCGAGCTTTCGTGCTACTTCACCGGCATCCAGCTTGGCCTGGAGTTCAAGGATCAATGCATCCTTGGCAGCCGCAGCGCTCTGCAGCTCGCCTGCAACCCGGGTGGTGGCAAGTTCGACCGCGGATCGTTTGTCCCGTTCGGCGAGCTCCAGACGCTCATGCAGCTGCCGCTCAAACTCGCTGTCGCGTACCTGCTTCAGGATGTTGACGTAACCAGCGCCATCGACCTTGAACGCCTTGCCGCAGTGCGGGCAGATGATGTCTTGCAAGCTGATGCTCCCTTCCGATAGCTCGTGGTGTCGAGGCCTGTCCGATACAGGCCATGCCCGCCGTCAATATCAGTTCGCTCAGGCCGACTGCGCGCGGCGCATAGCGTCCTCGAGCCGGCCTCTGCTCGCTTCTCGCAGTCGTTGCAGACCCAACTCCCGAGCCATCGAGATCAGCGCATCTTGCCCGCCGTACCCTCGGCTGAGAACCGCCCTCGCCAGAGACGTCAACTCAGCCTCGCAGACCTCCTCGACGCTGCGGTTGCTGTCCTCGCTGGCAGGGCGGCGAAACGCGACGTTGCTGGACGGCGGCAGACCATCCGGCCAGTAGAAGGTCCCTCCTGCCTCCTCGGTCGCTCGAAAGCGGCGTCGGGCAAGCGCCTCGACGCGCTCCTGGATGCGACTGCCGGTCCGCTGAAACCCGTGCGCTCGTGCGATCCGTCTGGCGAGCACCGCGTCCAGGATGGGCCCTTCGCGCTCGACCACCCACTCCACCATCGGCTGCAGCACAGTGTCGTAGCCATTCTCGAAGAAACGATCGGCATCGATGGCACCGGGCGGAACCGCCTCCGCCGGCTCCGTGGCCCTGAACACGTCGCTCGCGGCGTGACTTGGCATTTCGCCGGAAACCTGTTCCCCAGCATCTGAAGCCCGCGCATAGACCAGTTCGTGATCGGCGGCCCTCACGCCCGTTTGCTCCTCGCCCCCAGCGATTGACCCGCGCGCCGCGCGCGCGATAACTGCAGATGCCTCCGCATCGGCCTCGTCCCGATCTGCGCTGCCGGCAGCCTCATCGTCGTTTGCCATAGCTATGTCCGCTGTGTCGGGTGCCGGTGGCCGCTTGGCCCGATCGGCCTCCAGCAATTCCACGAGTCGGTGATGCACCCGATCCAACGTGCCCCCTGGGTTCACCCACCAATCGGTCGACCACACGCGCACGATCTCCCAACCGAGCCCTCGCAGTACCTGCTCTCGCAGCTTGTCCCGGTCACGTGCGGTCGCCGAGCGGTGGTAAGTGGCGCCATCACACTCCACGCCTGCGAGATACCGACCTGCGAAGTCAGGGTGGACGACACCCAGATCGACACGGAAGGAAGACGCGCCGATCTGCGTGTGCACCCGCCAACCCATGCGTCCCAGCGCCTGGGCGACACTCAGTTCGAACGGACTCTCGAAGTCGCCCAGACTGCCGTGGTGCGCTTCGGCCAATGAACGGTGTCCAAGCTCGGCGAACTCGAGAAAGTGCTTCAGGTCACGAACGCCGGCCGCCTTCGTTCGAGACAGGTCCATCTGTTCACCGCGCAGGCTCGAGAACACCCGAAGCTCGTGGCGGGCGCGGGTGACGGCAACGTTCAATCGACGCTCGCCACCATCGCGATTCAAGGGCCCGAAGTTCATCGACACCGCGCCAGCGATGTCTGGGCCGTAGGTGATCGAGAAGTACATGATGTCCCGCTCATCGCCCTGCACGCTCTCAAGGTTCTTCACGAACACCGGCTCGAGCTGCACCTCGGCGAAGTAGTGTTCGAGTTCAGGGTCCTTGCGTCGTTCGTCGTCCAGCAGATCCTCGATCAAGCTCTGCTGTTCGGAGTTAAACGTGACGACGCCGATCGTCAGGCCCGACTGACGAAAGCCTGGCGACTTCAGGCGCCCCACCAGGTCAGCGACCAACGCTTGCGCCTCCGGCTTGTTGATGCGGGCCCCGCCCTTCTCGTAGCGGCCGCTCACCAGGTGGAAGCTGACGGCTCGGTCTTCCGTCACCGGCGACGGGAAGGTGACGAGCCCGCCAGCGTAGTAGCGATGGTTGCTGAAGGCGATCAGGCTTTCGTGGCGCGACCGGTAGTGCCACGAGAGGTTGCGTGTCGGCAGACTCGCCCCCAGGCATTCGTCCAGGATGCTCTCGAGATCGCCTTCACTGACATCGTCGTCGTCATCGGCGTCACCCCTGGAGAAGAAGTTGGTGGGCGGGAGCTGCTTCGGGTCACCTACCATCACGACCTGCCTGCCTCGTGCCATCGCGCCGATCGCATCCCAGACCGGGATCTGCGAAGCCTCGTCGAACACGACCAGGTCGAAGTTCGCCGTGTCGGCGGACAGGTACTGGGCGATCGACAGCGGGCTCATCAGCAGGCACGGGGTCAGCCGCAGCACCACGGACGGGATCTCCTGTAGCAACTGGCGTAGCGGCAGGTGCATCTTTTTCTTGGTGATCTCGCGCCGCAGCACACCCCACTCGCTGCTGCGCTGTACCGCATCTTGCGCAGGCAGGCTCGCGCACAGCTTGGCCCGGATCCACTGGCGCGTGACCGCCGTGAACTCATCGTCCAGGGCTCGGAACTCCTCGATCCGGCGTTCGTGTTCGGCCGAGACGAATCGCTTGAGCACCTCGTCCTCGTCAACGGCCTCGCCCAGCCACCAGCGGGCGTAGTTCACCTCGAAGGCCTTGGCGGCATCGGGCGGCACGATGTCGCCCACCTCGATGGCGCTCACCAGTGCGGCGAGACCCGCGTCTCCCGCATGAGCCTGTGCCCGTCGCCATGCGCACCAGGCATTGAGTGCCTGGTGGTGCGCCGCAACCTCGGCCGCTGCATGCGCCAGATCTTCCGGAATCTGATCGGCGAAACTGCGGCGCACCGGCTCAGGTTGTGCGGCGGTCGATGCAAAGTGGTCGATGGCCTCGTGCAACTCCGTCAATCGCTGCAGCAGTGTCTGGCAGGCCCGCTGCGCAGGCGTATGCTCGGCCAGCTCGGAACGGCGAGTCGCCAGCAGTTTCTGCAATGCTTGGCGGACGTCGGCGAGCTGCTCCGGATTGAGAGCCAAGCCATTGAGGCCGGCCTGAAGTGAAGAGTGAAACCTGTTCGCTCGTGTGATGGCGTCGGTCTCGGTGTCGAGCCCACGCCAGGTCCCGGGGCACAGATCGGCCAGCCTGTCGAACGAACCCAGTTTCGACTCCAGCGCAGCCCTGGCTGTTGACGATCGCCCAGAACTGACCCGCCGCGATCATTCAATACTGACCC
>CAYLKR010000200.1:0-4776 GCA_964384225.1 uncultured Methylibium sp. | reverse complement strand
AGGCGATCGGCGACACCGTCGGCGGCCAGACCCAGGTGCTGATGAACGGCATGCTCGCGACGCTGCCCCACGTGCAGTCCGGCAAGCTCAAGGTGCTGGGCGTGTCCAAGGCGACCCGTGTGCCGCTGCTGGCCAACGTGCCGACGCTGGCCGAGCAGGGCATCCCGGGCTTCGAGTCGGGCACCTGGCAGGGCGTGCTGATGCCTGCGACCACGCCGCCGGCGGTGATCGCCCGCGTGTCGGCCGAGCTGACCCGCATCATCCGCTCGCCGGCCGTGCGCGAGCGCCTGGTGTCGCAGGGCGCCGAGGTCTACACGATGACGCCGGCCGAGATGGGCACGTTCTTCGAGCGCGAGCGCAAGCACTGGTCGACGGTGGTCGCACAGGGCGGCGTGAAGATCGAGTGATGACGAAGCGACCGCGCGTCCTGCAGGTCGGCCGCCTGCTGCCGGGGCTGGAGGCCCAGCTCGCGAGCGCCTACGACTTCCACCGGCTGGCCGACGAGGCCGACCCGCAGGCCTTCCTGGCTGCGCGGGGCGCAGACTTCGAGGCGCTGGTCTGCTCGGCCGGCGGCGTCGGCGCCGACGCGGCGCTGATCGCGGCGCTGCCTTCGCTGCGCGTGATCTCGAGCTTCGGCGTCGGTCTCGACAAGATCGACCTCGCCGCGGCCGCGCGCCGCGGCATCGCGGTCGGCTACACGCCGGACGTGCTGAACGACTGCGTGGCCGACCTCGCGATGGCGTTGACGCTGGACATCGCGCGCCGGACGCCCGAGGCCGACCGCCATGTGCGCGCCGGTCGCTGGGGCGCGCCGGGGGCACCGGCCTTTCCGCTTGGCCGTCGGGTCAGCGGCGCAAGGCTCGGGCTGGTCGGCTACGGCCGCATCGGCCAGACCATCGCGCGCCGCGCAGCCGGCTTCGACATGGCGATCCGCTACCACGCGCGCCGGCCGGTGGAGGGCAGTGCCCATGCGCACGAGCCCTCGCTGACGGCGCTGGCCGACTGGGCCGACGTCCTGGTCGTGATCACCGCCGGCGGCGCCGGCACGCGCCACCTGATCGACGCCGCGGTGCTGGACGCGCTCGGGCCCGAGGGCTTCCTGGTCAACGTCGCGCGCGGCTCGGTGATCGACGAGGCCGCGCTGGTGCGTGCGCTGGTCGAGCGCCGCATCGCCGGCGCGGGCCTGGACGTGTTCGAGCACGAGCCGCGCGTGCCGCCGGAACTGCTCGCACTCGACAACGTCGTGCTGCTGCCGCACATCGCCAGCGCCACCCGCGAGACGCGGCAGGCGATGGCCCAGCGTGTGCTCGACAACCTGAGCGCCTTCTTCGCCGGCCGGCCGATGCCCTCGGCCGCGCCGCTGCCCTGACGAACCGAGGAGTGTCCCGATGAGACCGAACCGATTGCGCGAGATCTGGCAGGGCGGCGGCGCCGCGCTGAACGGCTGGCTCGCGATCCCGAACAGCTTCTCGGCCGAGACCATGGCCCACCAGGGCTGGGACACGCTGACGATCGACCTGCAGCATGGCGTCGTCGACTACCAGGCCATGGTGACGATGCTGCAGGCCATCTCCACGACGCCGACCGTGCCGATGGTGCGCGTGCCCTGGCTGGAGCCCGGGATCATCATGAAGTCGCTCGACGCCGGCGCCTACGGCGTGATCTGCCCGATGGTCAACACGCGGGAAGACGCGCAGAGGCTGGTGGCCTACACCCACTACGCGCCGCGCGGCACGCGCAGCTTCGGGCCGGTGCGCGCGCTGCTCTACGGCGGCGCCGACTATCCCCAGCACGCCAACGACACCATCGTCGCCTTCGCGATGATCGAGACGGCGCAGGCGCTCGACAACCTCGACGCGATCCTGTCGGTCGAGGGCTTGGACGCGATCTACATCGGCCCGTCGGACCTGTCGCTCGCGCTCGGCTGCAAGCCGACCTTCGACGACGTCGACCCGAAGGCGGCCGAGGCCATCGACCACATCCTCGCGCGCGCCAAGGCGCATGGCGTCGCCGCGGCGATCCACAACGGCACGCCGGAGGCGGCGCTCGCGCGCATCGCCAAGGGCTTCCAGCTCGTCACGGTCAGCTCGGACGCGCGGCTGATGGCGGCCGGCGCCCAGCAGGTCGTCGCGACGATGCGGAATCGCCCGCTGCCGGGCAGCGCGCAAGGCTATTGAACACGGAAGGTAGGTTCACATGAAGCTCGGATTCATCGGCCTCGGCATCATGGGCGCGCCGATGGCGCTGCACCTGCTCGATGCGGGCCACACGCTCTACGTCCACACCCGCGGAGCGCTGCCCGACAGCATCGCCGCCTCGTCGGCCGTGCCCTGCGGCAGCGCGACCGAGGTCGCGCGCCAGGCCGACATCGTCTTCACGATGGTGCCGGACACGCCCGACGTCGAGGCGGTGCTGTTCGGCGAAGGTGGCATCGCCGCGGCGCTGCAGCCGGGCGGGCCGCGCAAGACCATCGTCGACATGAGCTCGATCTCGCCGATGGCCACCAAGGCCTACGCTCGGCGCATCAACGCACTCGGCGCCGACTACATCGACGCGCCGGTCTCGGGCGGCGAGGTCGGCGCGAAGGCGGCCTCGCTGACCATCATGTGCGGCGGCGACGAGTCGGTGTTCGCGCGCGTGCTGCCGCTGCTGCAGACCATGGGCAAGAACATCACCCTGGTCGGCGGCAACGGCGACGGGCAGACCACCAAGGTCGCCAACCAGATCATCGTCGCGCTGAACATCGCCGCGGTCGGCGAGGCGCTGGTGTTCGCCAGCAAGGCCGGCGCCGACCCGGCCAAGGTGCGGCAGGCGCTGATGGGCGGCTTCGCGTCCAGCCGCATCCTCGAGGTGCATGGCGAGCGGATGGTCAAGCGGACCTTCGCGCCGGGCTTCCGCATCCGGCTGCATCAGAAGGACCTGAACCTCGCGCTGCAGGGCGCGCGCGAGCTCGGCGTCGCGCTGCCGCAGACCGCCGGTGCGGCCCAGCTGATGCAGGCCTGCGCGGCCAACGGCATGGCCGACCTGGACCACTCGGCGCTGGTGCGCGCGCTGGAGCTGATGGCGGCACACGAGGTGGCCTGAGGCATCGGCGGCGCAGCCGCCGACGCTTCTCGCGCCTGCCGGTCAGCCCGCGGCAGGCTGCGCAGCGGCCCCGTCCGCGAGCCAGACCCGCACCGGCGTCCGCGCGCCATGCAGGACCAGCGACACCGGCCGGTCGCGGCTCGGCGCCGCGCAGGCCTGTTCGAAGACGCGCCGCTTGGCGTCACCGGCCAGCGGCAGCAGCAGGTGGCGTGCCGCCAGGAGGGTCGGCAGCGTCAGGGTCAGCCGCGCGTGGGGTGCCGCCGGCGGCAGCGTCCAGGCGACCGGACCGGGCTCGCGCAGCGCGGCATCCAGCCCCGGCGCGTCGGCGAACAGCGAGGCGGTGTGGCCGTCCTCGCCCATGCCGAGCACGCACACGTCGATCGGCCAGGGCGCGGCGGCGAGCCGGGCGCAGGCCTCGCGTGCGAGCGCGGCCAGGGCCGTGGCGTCGAGCGCCGCGTCGGGCAGCCGGTCGAAGAAGGGCAGCCACTGCAACGCGGCTGCCGCGTTGCGCCGCAGGTGGCGCTCGATCAGCGCGGCGTTGCTGTCCGGGTGGTCGATCGGCACGCAGCGCTCGTCCACCGTCACCAGCGTGACGCGGTGCCATGCGATCGGCTGCCGGCGCAGGACCTCGAACAGCGGCACCGGCGACGAGCCGCCCGACACCGCCAGCAAGGCCTGGCCGTGCACGTCGATCGCCGCGGCCAGTTGCCGCGCCGCCTCGTGCGCCGCGGCGGCCGCCGCATCGGCCGCCGTGACGCAGCGCGTCAGCGCGACGTGGGCGCTCATCGTCGGGTGCCGCGCAAGGCCGCGGCCTCGCGGGCGAGCCGGCCGATGGCTGCGAAGTCGCGCTGCCGCAGCGCCTCGGCCGGCAGCATCCACGAGCCGCCGACCGTCACGACGTTCGGCAGCGCCAGGTAGGCCGGTGCCTTGGCGGCATCGATGCCGCCCGTGGGGCAGAAGCGGGCGTTCGGGAACGGCCCGGCGTAGGACTTCAGCGCCGCGATGCCGCCGCTGCTCTCGGCCGGGAAGAACTTGAAGTGCCGGTGACCCTGCTGCAGTCCCTGCATCAGCTCGCTCGCGGTGGCGATGGCCGGCAGCCAGGGCAGCGCATGGTCCGCCGCGGCCTCGTACAGCGCGGCGGTGGCGCCCGGCGAGATCGCGAACGCCGCGCCGGCGTCGCGCACCGCGTCGAGGTCGGCGGCCGTCAGCACCGTGCCGGCGCCGACCATGGCGCCCGGGACCTGCGCGGCGATGCGTTCGATCGCGGCCAGCGCCACCGCGGTGCGCAGCGTCACCTCCAGCACCGGCAGCCCGGCGGCCACGAGCGTCTCGGCCAGCGGCACGGCGTCGTCGAGCCGCTCGAGGGCGATGACCGGCAGGACCGGCGCACGGGCGAGCAGCGTGCCGAGGGTGTGGGCGTGGGCGTCGAGGCGCGTGTTCATGCGGGTCGGGCGATGGCGTGGCGCAGGGCGACCGCCGCGCCGAGCAGGCCGGGGTCGGGATGGGTGATCACGCGGATGTCCACCTTCTCCAGGTAGGCCGCGAAGCGCCCCTTGGCGAGGAAGCGCTCGCGGAAGGCGCTGCTGCGCAGGAAGGGAACGAAGCGCGGCACGATGCCGCCGGCGATCATCACCGTGCGCGCGCCGTGGATCAGCGCGCAGTCGCCGGCCACGCTGCCGAGCACCGCGCAGA
>CAYLKR010000199.1:0-4841 GCA_964384225.1 uncultured Methylibium sp. | reverse complement strand
GCGCTCGTGGGCGATGGGCATCACGGCGGCGGCCGGCTCGTTCGGCCAGTTCCTGATGGTGCCGGTGTCGAGCGGGCTGATCGGCGGCTTCGGCTGGCAGGAGGCGCTGGTGATCTTGGGCTGCGCGGCGCTGGCGATCGCGCCACTCGCGTTGGGGCTGAAGGAGCCGCCACCGGCGCCGCACGCGCCCGGCGAGCAGCGCCAGAGCATCGGCGAGGCACTGCGCGAGGCCTTCGGCTACCGCAGCTTCCAACTGCTGATGGCGGGCTACTTCGTGTGCGGCTTCCAGATCGTCTTCATCGGCGTCCACATGCCGAGCTATCTGAAGGACCAGGACCTGCCCCCCCAGGTCGCGACCACCGCGCTGGCGCTGATCGGCCTGTTCAACGTGTTCGGCACCTATGCCGCGGGGGCGCTGGGTCAGCGGCTGGCGAAGAGGCACATCCTCGCCGCGATCTACGCCCTGCGCTCGGTGGTCATCGTCGCCTTCCTGGCGCTGCCGGTGACGCCGATGTCGGTCTACGTGTTCGCCTCGGTGATGGGCCTGCTGTGGCTGTCGACGGTGCCGCCGACCAATGCCATGGTGGCGCAGATGTTCGGCGTGCGGCACTTCTCGATGCTCGGCGGCTTCGTCTTCCTCGCGCACCAGATCGGCAGCTTCCTCGGCGTGTGGCTGGGCGGCAAGCTCCACGACGCGACCGGCAGCTACGACGTGGTGTGGTGGATCTCGGTCGCGCTCGGCGTGGTCGCCGCGCTCGTCAATCTGCCTGTCCGCGAAACGGCCATTCCACGCGCGGCACCGGCTGCGGCATGATCTCGGCGTGCCGCACCTGTCCGCCCCACTGAAACGCGCGCTGGCCTGGACCGCCGGGGGCGCGGCGCTAGCCGCGGTGTTCGCCGCCTACCTGCAGCCGGCGCTGGCCTTCGACCTGGCGACGCGGCTGTGGAGCTGCTTCGGATGAGCACCGTCTCGCCGCACGAGGGCCTCGCCCCCTCGCCCTGGGTGCTGCGCTGGGCGCGGCTGTGGGCGCCGGGCAGCCGCGTGCTCGACGTCGCCTGCGGCTCGGGGCGCCACGTGCGGGCGCTGGCCGCCGCCGGCCATGCGGTGACCGGCATCGACCGCGATGCCGAGGCACTGGCGCCGCTGGCCGGCATCGCCGAAACCATCGTCGCCGACATCGAGTCCGGCCCCTGGCCGGTGACCGGCCGCCAGTTCGACGCCGTGGTGGTGACCCACTACCTGTGGCGCCCGCTGATGCCGACGCTGCTGGCCAGCGTCGCGGCCGAGGGCTGGCTGATCTACGAAACCTTCGCGCTCGGCCAGGAGACGATCGGCAGGCCGTCCAACCCGGCCTTCCTGCTGCGCCCCGGCGAACTGCTCGACGCGGTGCGCGGTCATGCGGGCGGCTGGCGCGTGCTCGCCTACGAGGACGGCTTCCTCGACGGCCCCGAGCGCTTCGTCCAGCGCATCGCCGCGCGCCGCGTGCCCGCCGACCGCGGCGCGCCGCCGCGCAACCCGCTCTAGTGCGGCGCGCCGGGCCCGCCCCGGCCGCCCGTCGGGGCCGGCTGGCTAAAATCGCCGGATTCCGAGGATTCCCATGAAACCCATCGTTGGCAGCATCGTCGCGATCGTCACGCCGATGCACGAGGACGGCAGCGTCGACTACCCGACGCTGCGCGCGCTGATCGACTGGCATATCGCCGAAGGCACCGACTGCATCGGCGTGGTCGGCACGACCGGCGAATCGCCGACCGTCGACCCCGAGGAGCACTGCGAGATCATCCGCGTCGCCGTCGAGCATGCGGCCGGTCGGGTGCCGATCATGGCCGGCTGTGGCGCCAACTCGACGCACGAGGCGATCGAGCTGAGCCGCTACGCCAAGAAGGTCGGCGCCGACTGCACGCTGCAGGTCGTGCCCTACTACAACAAGCCGACGCAGGAAGGCCAGTACCAGCACTTCAGGGCGATCGCCGAGGCGGTCGACATCCCGGTCGTGCTCTACAACGTGCCGGGCCGCACCGTCGCCGATCTGCTGCCCGAGACGGCGCTGCGGCTGGCGCAGGTGCCGGGCATCGTCGGCATCAAGGAGGCCACCGGCAGCATCGAGCGCGCCTGCTGGCTGATCAAGCAGGCGCCCAAGGGCTTCTCGATCTACTCCGGCGACGACCCGACCGCCGTGGCGCTGATGCTGCTCGGCGGCCACGGCAACGTCAGCGTCACCGCCAACGTCGCGCCGCGTGCGATGCACGAACTGTGCATGGCGGCGATCGGCGGCGACGTGAAGCGCGCCACCGAGATCCACCTGCGGCTGCTGCCGCTGCACAAGCAGCTGTTCTGCGAGCCCAACCCGATCCCGGTCAAGTGGGCGCTGCAGCGGCTGGGCCGTTGCGGTGGCACGCTGCGCCTGCCGCTCACGCCGCTGTCCGCCGCGCTCGAACCGGTGGTCGAGCAGTCGCTGCGCGACGCCGGCCTGCTCTGACCCGCCGGGCGGTGCGACTGAACCCGTGTCCCGTTCCCGCGTCAGACCCCCTACAGCCCCGGCAGCGCGCGCTGACCGGACGGCACGATCCCCGGAGACCGCTCTCGTGAACCCTGTCCGCATCCCGTGCCTGCGCCACGCCGCGCTGCCCCTGCTGTTGTCGCTCGGCCTCGCGGGCTGCTCGTCGATCAACGAGCAGCTTCAGGGCGGCAAGATCGACTACAAGAGCAGCGGCGCCAAGACCGTCTCGCTCGAGGTGCCGCCCGATCTGACCCAACTCACGAAGGACAGCCGCTACCAGCCGGTGGCGGGCGCGATCAGCGCCTCGGCACTGCAGGGCGCCGTGCGGCCCGGCACCGCGGCGGCCGCGGCCGCGCCGGTGGCGCCGGCCAAGGTCGGCGACGTGACGCTCGAGCGCGCCGGCACGCAGCGCTGGCTGGCGACGGCGCAGACGCCCGAGCAGCTCTGGCCGCAGCTGCAGGCCTTCTGGGAGGAGCGTGGCTTCCTGCTCGAGCTCGAGCAGCGCGAGACTGGTCTGATGGAGACCAACTGGGTCGAGAACCGCGCCAAGATCCCGCAGGACTTCATCCGCAGCACGATCGGCAAGGTGTTCGACAACGTCTACGACAGCGGCGAGCGCGACCGCTTCCGCACGCGGCTGGAGCGCGGCGCCGACGGCCGCACCGAGATCTACATCAGCCACCGCGGCATGATCGAGGTCTACACCAGCGAGCGCAAGGAGTCGACGATCTGGCAGCCGCGCCCGGTCGACCCGGAACTGGAAGCCGTGATGCTGTCGCGGCTCATGCTCAAGCTCGGCGGCAGGCAGGAGCAGGCGGCGGCGGTGGAGGAAGCGGCCGCGGTCACGGCCCCCGCGCCGACCTCGGCGCGCGCCCGGCTGCTCGGCGTCGGCGGCGCCGGCCTGCAGGTGGACGACGGCTTCGACCGCGCGTGGCGTCGCGTCGGTCTGGCGCTCGACCGCAACGGCTTCACCGTCGAGGACCGCGACCGCTCGCAGGGCCAGTACTTCGTGCGCTACGTCGACCCGGCGGCCGCGAACAAGCCCGAGCCGGGCTTCATCGCGAAGCTGTTCGGCGCCGACAGCAAGAGCACGACGGCGGGCACCCCGGCACGCTATCGCATCGCACTGCAGAGCCAGGCCGAGTCGACCATCGTCACGGTCCTCGACAGCCAGGGCGCGCCCGAGAAAGGCGACGCCGCGCAGCGCATCCTCGAGCTGCTGGTCACCGAGCTGCGGTGACGGGCCCGGCGCCGGGCGGCCGCCGATGCGCTTCTGCAGCCTGGGCAGCGGCAGCACCGGCAATGCCACGCTGGTCGAGGCGGGCGGCGCCGGCGGCGGGCGGCCGACGCGGCTGCTGATCGACTGCGGCTTCACGCAGAAGGAGCTCGGTCTTCGGCTCGCACGACGCGGCCTCGACTGCAGCGACCTCGATGCGATCTTCGTGACCCACGAGCATGGCGACCATGTCGGCTGCGCCGTCGCGCTGGCGCGCCGCCACCGCCTGCCGCTATGGACCAGCCGCGGCACCTGGCGTGCGATCGGCACGCCGGAGATCGATGCCGACCTGCTGCACTGCGCCCGCGATGGCGAGCCGATCGAGATCGGGGCGCTGCGCCTGCGCCCCTACACCGTGCCGCACGATGCGGCCGAGCCGCTGCAGCTCACCGTCGAGGACGGCGCCTCGCGGCTGGGCGTGCTCACCGACGCCGGCTCGCTGACGCCTCACCTCACCACGGCGCTGCAGGACTGCGACGCCCTGCTTCTCGAGTGCAACCACGACCCGGCGCTGCTGGCCGCCTCGGGCTATCCGGCGTCGCTGAAGGCGCGGGTTGCCGGGCCGCGGGGGCATCTGGCCAACGAGATGGCCGCGGCACTGCTCGGCCGCTGCCGCCACCCGCGGCTGCGCCATGTGGTCGCGGCCCACCTCAGCCTGCAGAACAACCGGCCGGCGCTGGCGGCAGCGGCGCTGGCGGCGGCGCTGGGAAGCGCCGACGACGACATCGTCGTGGCCGACGCGCGCGACGGCTTCGACTGGCTCGCGCTGCGCTGACGCCGGCCGCAGGCCGCGGCGCCCACAAAGAAAAACCGCCCCGAGGGGCGGTTTCCGGATCCTGTTGCCGACCTGCGGCAACGCGGGATCACTTCTTCATCGCATCGACAGCAGCCGAGGCGGCCGAAGCGGCGGCATCGGCAGCGGCGGCGCCGGCGGCCGAGGCCGCATCGGTCGCGGCGGCGGCGGCGGCCGAAGCAGCGTCGGTGGCAGCACCGGCGGCGGCCGAGGCGGCGTCACCGGCGGCCGAAGCGGCGGTGGCGGCGGCCGAGGCGGCGGCGTCCACGGC
>CAYLKR010000198.1:0-4871 GCA_964384225.1 uncultured Methylibium sp. | reverse complement strand
CGAAGTGCAGGCCGCTGGGCGTGACGATGCCGAACAGGCTCTGCAGCGGCGCGAAGGACACCGAGGCCTGCGCGGTCTGCGTCAGCCCGGGGCTCTGGCGGCGCTGCACGTTGGCCTCGTACTTGGAGGGCTTGCCGTAGCCGTCGGTCACCACCGGCTGGCCCAGGCCGGTGCTGTGCGCCGGCAGCTTCAGGATGTTCGGGTCGCCGTCGCCGGCGGCCGGGTTGGCCTGGGCCACGGCCAGCGGGGCCGCGGCGCCCGCGGCCGCCGCCGCGAAGGCCTGGCGGATGAAGTCGCGCCGGCCCGCCTTGCCCTCGCGGAACACGGTGCGGACGCCCTCGGCGTCGAGGAAGTTCTCGGGCGCCTTGACCAGGCGGCCGGACGGAGGGGCTTCGGTGTTCAAGGGGTCTCCCGGGAAAGGGGTTCGGCGGCGCTCAGGCACCGCCCTCGTGGATGGCGAGGTCGACGCAGACCGAGCGGCACACCGCCGCCACGCCGGCGCTGCCGATGCGGTAGTGCATCTGCGCCCCTTCGCGCCGCCGCGCCACGACGCCGGCGCGGTAGAGCACCGCGAGGTGCTGCGACATGTTGGGCTGGGTCGTGTCGATGCGCTCGAGCAACTGGCCGACGTTCTGCTCGCCCCGGCACAGCTCACTGACGATGCGCAGCCTCAGCGGCGACGACAGCAGCCCGAACAGCTCCGCCGCGCGCTCGAACACGCGTTCGGCGTCGGGAGGCACGGCGGAATGGTCGTTCATTGCTGCGTATATCGGCATGTGCGAATATAAGCAATTGCGAATTGACTGACACCCGGAGTTACCCGCAGCCGGCACAATCGCGCCCCGTCGTTGCCTGCCCCATTCCCGACGCCATGAACCTGCCCCTGAGCCCCGAGACCGCCACCAGCGCGGTGCTGTGGGGCGCCCTGCTGATCGGCCTGCTGCTGGGCGCCGCCGGCCAGGCCTCTCGCTTCTGCGTGCGCGGCGCGATCGCCGACTGGGCCGTTCACGGCGCTCGCTCGCGCATGCTCGAGTGGGTGCTGGTCGTCGCCGTGGCGGCCGCCGGCACGCAGGTGCTGATCGCGCTGCAGGGCTTCGACGCGACGCGCGCCCTGCCCTGGTCCGAGCGCTTCGCCTGGGCGTCCTATCTGGCCGGCGGCCTGGTGTTCGGCTACGGCATGGTGCTGGCCGCCGGCTGCCCGCAGCGCAGCCTGGTCAAGGCCGGTTCGGGCAACCTGCGCGCGGTCGTCACGCTGATCGTCGCGGCGCTGGCCGCGCAGATGACGCTGCGCGGCGTGTTCGCCGAGGCGCGCTCGGAGACCGTCGACGCGCTCGCCACCCCGCTGTCCGGGCCGCAGGACCTGGGTTCGCTGCTGGCCGCCGCACTGCCGCTGCCGGCCGCGGCGCTGCGCACCGCCGTGCTGCTGGCGCTGCTGGCCTTCGCCGCCGCCTGGCTGTGGCGCCGTCGCGCCGAGCTGAGCCGCGTGCAATGGACGGCCGGCGTGCTGATCGGCCTGCTGGTGCCGGCCGCGTTCTGGCTGACCGGCCAGGTGGGCTACCTGCCCGAGCACCCGGAGACGCTGGAGGCGGCTTGGCTCGGGACGCAGTCGCGGCGGCCCGAGGCGCTGACCTTCACCGCGCCGATCGCGCACACGCTGGACCTGCTGACCTACTGGTCGGACCGCAACACGACGGCCAGCTTCGGCGTGCTGCTGACGCTGGGCGTGCTGGTCGGCAGCCATCTGTCGGCTCGCGTGCGCGGCGAGTTCCGGCTGGAGTCCTTCGGCAGCCGAGAGGAGCTGCGCGACCACCTGCTCGGCGGCCTGCTGATGGGCGTGGGCGGCGTCACCGCGGCCGGCTGCTCGGTCGGCCAGGGCGTCACCGGGCTGGCGATGCTGTCGGGCGGCGCGGTGCTGGCGGTCGCCGGCATCGTGGCCGGCGCACTCCTGGCGTTGCGCAAGTCGGCCGCCGGGCAGCGCGAGCGGCAGCGCGTCATCGTCATGGCCTGAAGGCCCGACGGCGCGCGGCGGCGCCGGGCTCTTGACGCGGATCATGCCGGGACCGGCGCGCGCTTCACAGAATGCTGCGTGACTCCGACGTTTGCCCCGCCCCTCCGGCCGCACAGGGCCATCGCGACGCTGCTGCTGTGCGCCCTGGCGGCCCAGGCCGCCGAGGCACCGCCGTCGATGCCATCGGCCCGCTGGGCCAGCGGCAGGCTCGAAGTCGAAGTGAGCCTCGGTGAAGCGCCGGGCGTGGCCACGCGGCAGCGGCCTGCGCTGATGCATTACGCGGTGGGCCTGGCCGCGATGCCGCTGGCCGCCGTCGACCCGGCCATCGCGCTCGGCTGGCCGTTCTACGTGGTGCTCGGCGCCCCCTGGCAGGCGAGCTTCAACGCGCGCAGCAAGGCCGTCGCGCAGGCGCTGGCCGCATGGCCGCTGCCGGCCGCCGTGGTGGACGCCCTGCGCGGCCGCGCCGGACCGGCCCCCGACGCGGTGCCGCATCGGGTCACGTTGCACATCCATGCCTACGGCCTCACCACGCGTTCCGGCGGCCCGCTGGAAGCCTTCGGCGGCGGCGAGGACCTGTGCCTGTCGGCACAGGCGACGCTGGCCGTCGCACGCGCCGGCGCGCCCGCGGTCGACGACCCGCTGGTCGTGGCGCCGATCGGCCGCTCGGCCGACGCGCCGCCGCCCGTGTGCATGCCGCTGGCCCGTTGGGCGGCCGACGACGCGAAGCTGCTGCAGCAGCACCTCGCCGAGCTCGCGGAGATCCTCGCGGCGCTGGTGCTGGCGCGCCTCGGGGAGGCCCGATGAACCCCGGCCGCGCTGCACTCGCGGTGGCCGCCGGCGTCACGCTGTCGGCCTGCGCGCCCTGGCAGACGCAGCAGCCCGTTCAGCCGTCGAGCTACGAACAGTCCCACGAGCATGTGGAGCGCAAGGCGGGCCGGCTGCGCCGCCTGGCGCTGCTGTCGATCCAGCAGGCGCCGCCGGCGGCCTGCGGGACGCCGAGCGACGGCCAGGCCGCGGTGGTGCCGCTCGAAGACGCCGTGAGGCAGTTCCTGGTGGACCGCAAGGGCTACGAGCTGCTCGACGCCGAAGCGCTGCTCGACGCGGCCGCCACGGACGCCGTGCTGCAGGAGCTGGTGCGCGTCGACACCGGCCCGGACGGCGGCCCGATCGCTGCTGCCGCCACGCGGGCGCTGCTGGAGCGCCTGCGTGCGCAGCGGCATGCCGACGGCCTGCTGGTGCTGCACCGCCAGGACAGCTGCGCGAACGCGGTGCGCGCGATGCGCGGCGTCATGGCGCTCGGCACGCTGGGCCTCAGCGAGCTGAAGCCGAGCCCCGAGATGCAGAGGATCGAGACGCTGTGCTTCCTGTCGATCTTCGAGACGTCGACCGGCCGCCTGGTGTGGCGCCACGCCGTCGACCGCACCCAGCGCGCGCTCGAAAGGCTGTCGCTGAGCGACGACCCGCCGCCGTCCGGCCGCTGCGCGTTCGAGCGCTACCTGGCGCCGCTCGAGGCGGCCGTGCCGAAGCTGCTGACGCGCTGACTCAGCCGCCCGGCGGCGCGGGCATCACGACGATGCCGTCCTCGTCGGCATACAGCCAGTCGCCCGGCCGCACCCAGATGCCCTGGACCTGCACCGCGACGTCGCGCCGGCCCTGGTTGCGCTTCTCGGTCGGCAGCGGCATCAGCGCCAGCGCGCGGATGCCGACGGCGCAGGCGGCCAGCTCGGCGCTGTCGCGCACGCAGCCATCGACGACGATGCCGGCCCAGCCGTTCTTCGCCGCCGCCGCGCCGAGGTTGCCGCCGACCAGCGCGCGGCGCAGCGAGGCACCGCCGTCGACGACCAGCACCCTGCCCTGGCCGGGTTCGTCCAGCGCGGCCTTCACCAGCGTGTTGTCCTCGTGGCACTTGACGGTGGCGACGGGGCCGCAGAACTTGCGCACGCCGCCGTAGTCGTGAAAGACCGGCGGCAGCACGCGGAACGCGCCGTCGTCGTCGTTCTTGTGGGCGTCGCAGAGGTCGCAGGTCGCGAAGCCGGTGCCGCTCACTTGGCCTCCCGCGGGTGCAGGTCGGGTGCGCGGGAGGCACGCATCAGCACGGCGCCGTCGGCGTCCCACAGCGTCAGGAAGCCGTGCGGCGGCACGGCGGCGCGGCGCGCGCGCTCCAGCGCGGTGAGCACGCGGTCCTCCTGCTCCATCGTCGCCTCGGAGCAGGCCATGCGGGTGGCGGCGATCGCGCCGATCTTCAGCGCGTTGCCCTCCAACGTGTAGCTCGCGCGCAGGCTGTTGCAGCTGCCATGGCCGCTCAGGGCGCCGTTCGGGCCGAACACGAGGCGGGCCCTGCTCTTGTCGGTGAGCGGCGCGCTGCGGGCCTGCTCGATGACCCAGGCGCCGAGCACGGCGGGGTCCGGCGCGGCCGGCGCCGGGGCGGGCGCCGCTGCAGGTGCGGGCGACGGCTGCGGTGCGGGCGCCGGGGCCGGCGCCGCGCAGGCGGCGATCAGGGTCAGGCCGGCCAGCGGCCAGAGGGAACGGACGGTCATGGTGAGCGTGGTCTCCGGTGTCTGGTTCGCGAACGTTCAGCCCCCGCGCTGCCGCGCCAGCGCCGCGGCACGCAGCGCGGTCAGCGTCGTGCGGCTCGTGCTCACGTCCTCGTCGAGCACGACGTGGATCATCGTCGGCTCACCGCTCGCGAGCGCCGCCGCGAAGGCCGGGCCGAATTCTGCCGTGCGCTCGAGGCGCTGCGCCCGCCAGCCGTAGGCACGCGCCAGCGCCGCGAAGTCCGGGTTGGCGAGCCGCGTGCCCGACACGCGCCCCGGGAACTCGCGCTCCTGGTGCATGCGGATCGTGCCGTAGCTGCCGTTGTCGA
>CAYLKR010000197.1:0-4887 GCA_964384225.1 uncultured Methylibium sp. | reverse complement strand
CCTTCCCCGGCTTCAACCGCGCGCAGGCGGCGGTGGTCGAGGGCGCGGTGCTGGTCAGCCGGCTCCACATGCTGCCGGCCGGGAAGATCGACACCGAGTTCGCCTACCTGCAGATCGCGATCGACAAGACCGCCGGCCCCGAGGAGCGCGAAGCCTGGGGCTGGCTGAACGAGGCGATCGCGCGCCACCGCGCCGCGCGAGGCGCGCCGTGAGGATGCTCGTCAGCGTGCGCAGCGTCGAGGAAGCGCTCGCCGCCGCCGCAGCCGGCGCCGACTTCATCGACCTGAAGGAGCCGTCGGCCGGCGCGCTCGGCGCGCTGCCGCCGGCGACGGCGCGCGCGGTCGTCGCGGCGCTGCGCGGGCTGCCGCGCCGGCCGGCGATCAGTGCGACCGTCGGCGACTTCGCCGCCGATGCGCTCGATCCAGTGCTCGAGCGCGTCGCGCTCACCGCGGCCTGCGGCGTCGACTACATCAAGGTCGGTCTCGCGCCGGGCGCCGTCACATTGCTCGATGCGCTGGCACGCTGCGATGCGGCGGTGGTGCCGGTGCTGATCGCCGACGAGGGGCTGGCCGACGCGCTGCTCGCCCGCGCGCTGCGCGGCCCCTTCCCCGCGCTGATGCTCGACACCCAGGACAAACGCGGCGGCAGCCTGCTGCAGCGGCTGCCCGCGGCCGCATTGCGCCACTTCGTCGAGCGCGTGCGCGTGGCCGGCAAGCTGTCGGGACTCGCCGGCGCGCTGCGCGAGGACGATCTGCCGCAGCTGCGCGCACTGGCGCCGGACTTCGCGGGCTTCCGCAGCGCGGTGTGCAGCGGCCCGCGCACGGCCGCGCTCGACGCGGCGCGCGTGCGTGCGCTGCGCGAGCGGCTCGTCGAACCCGCCGCGCTCCCGTCCTAGCCCGCGCCGGGCGCGCAGGCCGAGTCGCTGAGCAGCAGCCGGCGCGCCGGCGCGAGCTGGTCGTGGCCGATCAGGTCGATCGGGAAACCGGCCGCGCGCGCCAGCGCCGCGAACTCGGTGTCGAGCACGCCGGCCTCGCCGAGCTGGGCGTAGCTGCGCGTCGCGTCCACCGCGCAGGCCTTCACGACCATCAGCCGCTCGGCGTGCAGGCGCTTCGCGAGCCACAGCGCCAGGCTGTCGGCGGTGACGCCCCAATGCGTCAGTTCGTCGGCGCCCGTGCGCAGCAGCTCGAGCGGGAACCACAGCGCCGGCTGGCCGGCGCGCAGCACCTCTCGGATCTGCGTCTCGTCCGCCGCCAGCTGCAGCGCGGGGCACAGCGCCTGCATCATCAGCGCGGTCTGCGCCATGCCGAGCACCGCCATGTTGTGGCCGGCGAGGTCGTCGAGCTGCCAGAAGGCCTGGGCCTCGCGCGCCTGGTCGGCGAAAGGGCCGCCGCCGGGCACGACGATCGCGCGGCCGCCGCCGACCTCGGCCAGCATCTCCAGCCAGCGCGGCAGCGACGCGTCGCGCGCGAGGCTGCCACCGAGCTTGACGACCCACATGGCGCCGCCCCTCAGCCCGCCTCGGCGCTGCACAGCAGCGCCACCGCACAGGCCGGCGCGGTGAGCTGGGCCTTGCGGCGCAGCGCATGAAGGCCGGCCGGCTCGTCGGCGGCGGCATCGCCGAGGGCCAGCGTCGCGAACGACAGCAGCGGCCGGCCGCCGCGCTCGGCGAGCGCACGGACGAGGAAGTCGCCGCAGCCGGCGGCCAGCAGCGGCGCGTCGGGCGGCAGCGCGGCATCGGCCACCACGCGCTCGAGCTGACCCTGCAGCGCGTCGAGCTGCCGGTCGCGCCAGGCCAGCGCGAAGTCCAGCCAGTCGGCGTCGGTCGCGTCGCGCGCGTCGAGGCCGATCATCCGCGCCAGGCGCCGGCGCGTCGGCGCGGCGTCCTTCGGCGCGCCGTCGGCGCTGGGGTGCTGGTCGTGCGCCGGGTCGAGCTCGCCGCTGAGGCGGTAGACGTCGGCGGTGGTCGCGAAGAACTCGTTCATCACGTTGCGCTGCACGCCCTGGAAGGCGATGCGCGGGCCGAGCGCGCACAGCGGCGTGCGCACGACGCCCTGGTAGAGCAGCTCGCCGGTGACCAGGCGCTCGGCGTCGCTGCGGCCGCGCGCGCGCGGGTGGCCGCCGCCGAGCGCGATCAGGTCGCTGGTGGTGCTGCCGATGTCGACCAGCACGCCGCCGTCGCCACCGCGCCGCGCCAGCACATGGGCCGCGAGCTGCGCGGTCGCGAGCCAGTTGGCCGAGGCCATCGCGTCCCAGCGCGCGCGCACGTCGCTGGCGCCGCACCAGCCCGGCTCGCCGGCGTAGAAGATCGCCGGCCCGACGAGCGAGCGCTCCAGCAGCTCGGCGATCGCGACGACGCCGGCTTCGCGGTGCGGGAACAGGTCGACCATCTCGCCGGTCATCGTGACCGCGTGCACCGTCTGCGCCGAGCTCAGGGTCTCGGGCCAGCGCAGCGCGGCGGCGTCGACGGCACGCTGCAGGTGGTCCATGCCCTGCCACAGCGGGCAGGGCCATTGCGCGGCGTCGCGCAGCTCGCCGTGCTCGACCAGCGCCGCCTTCACATGGGCGCCGCCGACGTCCCAGCCGATCACGCGCTCAGGCCGTGGCATGCACGGCCTCCAGGTGGGCGGTAACGATCTCGGCG
Organism: uncultured Methylibium sp.; assembly: GCA_964384225.1. Taxonomy (GTDB): domain Bacteria; phylum Pseudomonadota; class Gammaproteobacteria; order Burkholderiales; family Burkholderiaceae_C; genus Methylibium. The sequence continues at coordinate 2,246 of CAYLKR010000197.1, read as the reverse complement.
GCGAGGTTGCGGCCCAGGGCCGACGACAGCCCGGCATAGGAGCAGGTGAGGCGCGGGTTGACCTCGATCGCGACCGGCCCGCGCTCGCGGTGCCAGACGAGGTCGATGCCGACGTAGCCGTTCAGCCCCGGCAGCGCGTCGACGGTCCGCGCGGCCAATGCAGCCAGGGCCGGGACACGCGCGTCGTGCAGCGCGATGCAGGCGATGGACACGCCGGCATCGCGCAGGCGGCCGTCGCCGGCGACCTCGATGTGCTGGCGGTTGACCGACAGCAGTTGCGGCGCGGCGCCGCCACGGCACAGCAGCGACAGGCTCAGCGCCTCGCCATCGACCCAGGGCTCCAGCGTCGCCGCCTCGCCGCGTTCCAGGCGCGCCGCGAGATCGGCCTCGGCCGCGGGCCGGCTGTCGTGGCGCTGGGTGTCGGTGCTGCCGGCGCCATCGTCGGGCTTGACGACCCAGGCCTCGGCACCGGCCTCGCAGGCGAGCGGCGTGCACACGCCCTGGGCCGCGAGCCGCGCCAGCGTCGCGCGCTTGCTGGCGGCCAGCGCGATCGCCTCCGGCGTGCAACCGATCCATTGCTGTGGCCCGACCGCGCGCGCCAGGCGCTCGAGCACGCCACCGCATTCCGGCGCGACGATCCACACCAGGTCGTGGCCGCGGCCCTCGCGCGGCAGGAAGTCGAGTGCCGACTCGCCCTCGCGAGCCGGCACCGCGCGCGCCGTGCTGCGGCCGAACGGCGGCACGCCACGGCCCAGCGCATAGGACACCGTCACCCCCAGCAGCGGCGATGCGGCGCGCCAGCGCAGCAGGTCCTCCAGCAGCGCATCGCGCATCCGCACGCCCGCCTCCAGCAGCTGCGGCGGTGCCGCGTCGGCGTCCGCGCCGCTGAGATACTCCCCGACCCACACACGCAAGCTCATGCGATGGACATCATTCCGGTGATCGACCTGCTCGACGGACGTGTGGTGCGCGCCGTCCGCGGCGAGCGTTCACTGTACCGACCCATCGAGTCCTCCCTGTGCGCGGGGGCCGATCCGGCCCCGCTGGCCGTCCGTCTATGCGAACACTGTGCCACCGACGCGCTGTACGTCGCCGACCTCGATGCGCTGCAGGGCCGGCCGGCGCAGGTCGGCGTGCTGCGCGCGCTGCTCGCGGCGCTGCCGCGGGCCGAACTCTGGCTGGATGCGGGCTTCGCCGACGCCGACGCGGCCGAGGCCCTGCTCGGGGCGCTCGGCCGCGAGCGGACGCGCGTGACGCCGGTCTACGGCAGCGAGTCGCTGGCCTCGCGCGAGGCGCTGGCGCGCTGCTTCGCGCCCCCGTCGCGCGCCCTGCTCTCGCTCGACAGCCGCGGCGGCGCGCCGCTCGATCCGGCGGGCGTGCGCAGCGCGCCGTCGCTGTGGCCCGAGCGCGTGATCGTCATGACGCTGGAGCGCGTCGGCAGCCATGAAGGGCCGGACCTCGACGCCTTCGCGGCCGTGCGCCGCGTGGCGCCGCAGGCGCAGCTGATCGGCGCCGGCGGCATCCGCGGCGAGGCCGACCTCGCGGCCTGCGCAGCGGCCGGTGCGCAGGCCTGGCTGGTCGCGTCGGCGCTCCACGACGGCGGCATCGCGCCGCGGCGCCGCGCGACACACTGTGACGCGGGCGAAGCTCGCGGCCACACTGTGTTGCCCGCGCCGACTACGGGACGCTCCGGGGACGCGCACTGCAGCAGCGTTGCATCCGGGCACAGCGCGCATATTCGCGGCGCTCCGAAGGCTGACAATGGCACATGCCCTGCCTGACGCCGTCTCGATGAGTGCTCCGATCCCCTGGACCTGCCCGTTCTGCCCGCTGCTGTGCGACGGCTTCGCGATCGCCCCGCAAGCGGACGGCATGTTGGCACTGCAGGGCAGCGACTGCCCGCGTGCGCAGGCGGCGCTCGCACGGTGCGCTGCTGCGCCGCAGCAAGCGTCGATCGACGGCACGCCGGCCACGCTCGACGCCGCGCTCGACGCCGCCGCCGCGCTGCTGGGTGCCAGCCGCCAGCCGCTGATCGGCGGCCTCGGCACCGACGTCGACGGCGCGCGCGCCCTCTACCCGCTGGCCTGCGCCCTCGGCGCGATCAGCGATCCCGCCGGCGGTGACACGCTGCTGCACACGCTGCGCACGCTGCAGGACCGCGGCCAGTTCACGACGACGATCGCCGAGGTGCGCAACCGCGCCGACGTGATCGTCTGCTTCGGCGGCTCGCCGCGCGAGGCGATGCC
>CAYLKR010000196.1:0-4934 GCA_964384225.1 uncultured Methylibium sp. | reverse complement strand
CGCGCTACGGGATGATCGCCTTCGCGTCCAGCCTCGACCAGGCCGGCCCGATCGCCCGCTCGGCCGAGGACTGCGCCTTGCTGCTCGACGCGATGAGCGGCTTCGACGAGCGCGACGCGACCTCGGCGCAGCAGCCGGTGCCCGACTTCGCCGCGGCGATCCACGCCCCCCGCGAAGGCGCCAGCGCCGCGAAGCCGCTGGCCGGCCTGCGCATCGGCCTGCCGAAGGAGTTCTTCGGCGCCGGCGTCGCTGCCGACGTGGCCGCGCCGGTGCGCGCCGCGCTCGCCGAATGCGAGCGGCTCGGCGCGACGCTGGTCGACGTGAGCCTGCCGCGCACCGAGCTGTCGATTCCCGTCTACTACATCATCGCGCCGGCCGAGGCGAGCTCGAACCTGAGCCGCTTCGACGGCGTGCGCTACGGTCACCGCGCGCAAGACGCCGCCGACCTGCTGGACCTGTATCGCAGGAGCCGCAGCGAAGGCTTCGGCCCCGAGGTCAAGCGCCGCATCATGATCGGCACCTACGTGCTCAGCCATGGCTACTACGACGCCTACTACCTGCAGGCGCAGAAGCTGCGCCGCATGATCGCCGACGACTTCCAGCAATGCTTCGCGGCCTGCGACCTGATCGCCGGGCCGGTGAGCCCGACGGTGGCGCGGCCGATCGGCTCTCAGACCGATCCGGTGGCCGAGTACCTGGCCGACATCTTCACGCTGCCGGCCAGCCTGGCCGGGCTGCCGGGGATGAGCGTGCCGGCCGGCTTCGGGGCGGGGGGCCTGCCGGTCGGCCTGCAGCTGATCGGCAACTACTGGCAGGAGGCCGCGCTGCTGCACGCCGCGCATGCCTTCCAGCAGGCGACCGACTTCCACACCCGCGCGCCGGAGGGCTGCTGAGATGGCCGCCCCGCAACTGATCCGCGGCTACGAGGTCGTGATCGGCCTCGAGACCCACACCCAACTGTCCACCGCGTCGAAGATCTTCTCCGGCGCCCCCACCGCTTTCGGCGCCGAGCCCAACACCCAGGCCTGCGGCGTCGACCTCGCGCTGCCCGGCACGCTGCCGGTGATGAACCGCGGCGCGGTCGAGCGCGCGATCCGCTTCGGCCTCGCGGTCGGCGGGCAGCTCGCGCCGCTGTCGATCTTCGCGCGCAAGAACTACTTCTACCCCGACCTGCCCAAGGGCTACCAGATCAGCCAGTACGAGCTGCCGGTGGTGCAGGGCGGTGCGGTCGGCTTCCTGCTCGACGGCGAGCCGCGCAGCGTGCGGCTGACCCGCGCCCACCTGGAGGAAGACGCCGGCAAGTCGGTCCACGACGCCTACCCGGGCTGCAGCGGCATCGACCTCAACCGCGCCGGCACGCCGCTGCTGGAGATCGTCTCCGAGCCCGACATGCGCTCCAGCAAGGAAGCGGTCGAGTACGCGAAGGCTTTGCACGCCCTCGTCGTGTGGCTGGGCATCTGCGACGGCAACATGCAGGAGGGCAGCTTCCGCTGCGATGCCAACGTCTCGGTGCGCCGCCCCGGCGCGCCCTTCGGCACGCGCCGCGAGATCAAGAACCTCAACAGCTTCCGCTTCCTGCAGCAGGCGATCGACTTCGAGATCCAGTGGCAGATCGACCAGCTCGAGGACGGCCTCGCGATCCAGCAGGCCACCGTGCTGTTCGACCCGGACAGCGGCGAGACCCGCGCGATGCGCACGAAGGAAGACGCGCACGACTACCGCTACTTCCCCGACCCCGACCTGCCGCCGCTGGTCATCGAGCCGGCCTGGATCGAGCGGGTCAAGGGCGAGATGCCCGAACTGCCGCGCGTGATGGCCGCGCGCTTCGAGCGCGAGGACGGCCTGGCCGCCTACGACGCCACAATGATGACGCAGAGCCTGGCGTTCGCGCGCTTCTACGAGGCGGTGAAAGCCGCCGGCGCGCCGCCGAAGCTGGCGGCCAACTGGCTGATGGGCGAGGTGTCCCGGCGCCTCAACGCCGAGGACCGTGAGATCGCCGAGAGCCCGGTCGCGCCGGCGACGCTGGCGGCATTGATCGCTCGCATCGCCGACGGCACCGTGTCGAACAACGGCGCGAAGCAGGTCTTCGACGCGCTGTGGGCCGGCGAGGCCGACGTCGACGCCGTGATCGCCGCCAAGGGCCTGAAGCAGCTGTCCGACAGCGGCGAGCTCGAGCGCATCGTCGACGAAGTGCTGGCCGCCAACCCGAAGTCGGTCGAGGAGTACCGCGCCGGCAAGGACAAGGCCTTCAACGCGCTGGTCGGCCAGGCGATGAAGGCGAGCAAGGGCAAGGCCAACCCGGCCCAGGTCAACGAGTTGCTGAAGAAGCGGCTGGGCTGAGCCCGGACAGCCCCGCCGCCCGGCGGGCGCGTCGGCTCAGGGCTTCTTCGGCGCCGGGGCGCCGGCCTGGGCGCTGCCGGCGCCGTCCGGCTTCGCGGCGACCTGCGGCAGCGGCCCCAGCGACCCCGGCTCGGCGCCGCCCCAGAGCTTCTTCAGGCGGATCAGTTCGGCGTCGTAGTTCGCGTTGATGCGCTCGACCTCGGCCTGCTGCGTCACGACCGTGGCGCGCTGCGCCTGGACGCTCACCTCGACCGACTCCATCTGGGCCTTCAGCTTGGCCGGCAGGGCCTTGCCCTGGTAGAACTCGGCCTCGGCGAGCAGCGGCTGGCGCTCTTTCTCCAGCTCGACGATGCGGCGCTCGGAGGACTCGATCGCGCTGCGCACCGGGTCGAGCGCGGCTTCGCGCGCCTTGCCGTGCGCGGCCTCGTTGGGGTAGCGGGCGAGCAGGTTGCGGTCGCGGCGGATCGCGTCGAGCTTGGCGGTGCGTTCCTGCTGCTTGCGCTTCTCGGCCTCGTCGAGCGCCGCGCGCTCGTCGGCCGTCAGGCTGGGCGGCATGATCATGCGCAGCGAGCCGTCCTTGTTGAGCACGCGCTGCTCGCGGTCCAGGCACTCGGCGATCGGGCGGTCCGACGTGAGCCGTTTGCCGGCCGCGCTGGTGCACGTGAAGATCGCGCCGGGCTCGGCGCCCTTGGCCTGCGCCAGCACGGCGTGGGGCGACGCGGCGAGTGCCAGCCCTGCGACCACGAAGAGACGACCGATCTGCATCACGATTCCCTCTCTGCCCGCCTTCATACCCCGTAGCGGTCCCGGTAGGCCTGCACGCGCGGCAGGTGTTGCGCGAGCGCCGGGTCGGACTGCGCGGACAGATAGTGGAGCAAGTCCGCCAGCGTCGCAATCGCACAGACCGTCAATCCGAGCTCGCGCTGCACGAACTGCACCGCCGAGTGATCCGCATCACGCCCGTCGGTCGACGTCGCCCTCTCCTGCCGGTCGAGCGCGATCGCCACGCCCACCGGCGTGGCGCCGGCGGCGGTGATCATCGCGATCGACTCGCGCACCGAAGTGCCGGCCGAGATCACGTCGTCGACGATCACAACGCGCCCGGCCATCGGCGCGCCGACCAGCGTGCCGCCCTCGCCGTGATCTTTTGCTTCCTTGCGGTTGTACGCATAGGGCACGTTGCGGCCGTGGCGCGCCAGCTCGACCGCCACCGCCGAGGCCAGCGTGATGCCCTTGTAGGCCGGGCCGAACAGCAGGTCGAAGGCCAGTCCGTCGGCCAGCAGGCGGCGTGCATAGAATTCCGCGAGGCGGCCGAGCTTGGCGCCGTCGTCGAACAGGCCGGCGTTGAAGAAGTAGGGCGAGAGCCGCCCGGCCTTGGTCTTGAATTCCCCGAAGCGCAGCACGCCGGCCTCGACCGCGAAGGCCACGAAATCCTGCGCCAGTGCGTCGCGCGGCGCGGTCGATGCGGGGAACGTCATGCTCTGGGAGGCCTCGTGCGTCTGGTGTCGCTGAACCTGAACGGAATCCGCTCCGCGGCGAGCAAGGGCTGGGCCGAATGGGTCGCGGCAAGCGGCGTGGATTGTATGGGCGTGCAGGAACTCAAGGCCCAGGCGCCGGACCTCGCCGGGCGCTTCGAGTCGGTCGCCGGGCTGGCCGGCCACTTCCACTGCGCCGAGAAGAAGGGCTACTCGGGCGTCGGGCTGTACACGCGCAAGCGGCCGACGGCGGTGATCACCGGCTTCGGCTCGCCGGAGTTCGACGCCGAGGGCCGCTACGTCGAGGCGCGCTACGACACCGCGCGCCGCAAGCTGTCGATCATCAGCTGCTACTTCCCGAGCGGCTCCTCGTCCGAGGAGCGCCAGGCGGCCAAGTTCCGCTTCCTCGCCGCCTTCCGCCCGCACCTGGAAAGGCTGGCCGGCGAGCGCGAGTTCATCCTGGTCGGCGACGTCAACATCGCGCACCGCGAGATCGACCTGAAGAACTGGAAGGGCAACCAGAAGAACTCCGGCTTCCTGCCCGAGGAGCGGGCGTGGCTCTCCAGCGTGCTCGACGGCATCGGCCTGGTGGACGTGCACCGCACGCTGCGCCCCGACGACGGCGGCGAGGCCTACACCTGGTGGAGCAACCGCGGCGAGGCCTGGGCCAAGAACGTCGGCTGGCGCATCGACTACCACCTGGCCACGCCCGGCCTCGCGAAGAAGGCGCACACCGTCGCGGTCTACAAGGACCGGCGCTTCTCCGACCACGCGCCGCTGGTGGTCGACTACGACTTCTCGCTGTGACGCCGCTGCGCGCGCTCGACGCCTGGGAGGCCGCACGGCGGCTGGCGCGCCGCGAGCTGACGGCCGAGGCGCTGACGCGCGCCTGCCTCGAACGGATCGCCGAGCGCGAGGCCGAGGTGCGGGCGTTCACCACCCTGGACGCCGACGCGGCGCTCGCCCAGGCCCGCGCGCTCGACGCCGCGCCGCACCGCGGCCTGCTGCACGGCCTGCCCTTCGGCGCCAAGGACATCTTCGACACCGCCGACTTCGTCACCGCGTACGGCACGCCGGTCTACGCCGGCCACCGCCCGGCGGCCGATGCCGCCGCGGTGG
>CAYLKR010000195.1:0-4944 GCA_964384225.1 uncultured Methylibium sp. | reverse complement strand
CCGGCCTCGACTACCCCGGCGTCGGCCCCGAGCATGCCTACCTGAAGGACATCGGGCGCGCCGAGTACGTGGGGATCACCGATGACGAGGCGCTGGCGGCCTTCCATCACCTGTGCCGCACCGAGGGCATCATCCCGGCGCTCGAATCGAGCCACGCCGTCGCCTACGCGATGAAGCTCGCGCCGACGATGCGGTCCGACCAGCACATCCTCGTGAACCTGAGCGGCCGGGGCGACAAGGACATCGGCACCGTCGCCGACCTGTCCGGCGCGGACTTCTACTGCCGCCCGTCCTGCAAGGGGCAGTCCGTGAAGAGCGGGCTCGCGACCGTGGAGGTGCAGCGATGAGCCGCATCTCCGCCACCTTCGCCGCGCTGAAGGCCGAGGGCCGCACCGCGCTGATCCCCTACCTGTGCGCCGGCGACCCTTACCCGGACGCGACCGTCGAGACCATGCTGGCGATGGCCGAGGCCGGCGCCGACGTGATCGAGCTCGGCGTGCCCTTCTCGGACCCGATGGCCGACGGCCCGGTGATCCAGAAGGCCTCCGAGCGGGCGCTCGCCAAGGGCATCGGCATGCCGCAGGTGCTCGAGATGGCGCGCGGCTTCCGCGCGAGGAATGCGGACACGCCGCTGGTGCTGATGGGCTATGCGAACCCGATCGAGCGCTACGGCATCGAGCGGTTCGTCGCCGACGCGAAGGCGGCCGGCATCGACGGCGTGCTGGTGGTCGACTACCCGCCGGAGGAATGCGAGGCCTTCGCCGCGCAGCTCACGCGCGGCGGCATGGCCCCGATCTTCCTGCTGGCGCCGACCTCGACCGAGCAGCGCATGAAGGACGTCGGCCGCATCGCCACCGGCTACGTGTACTACGTGTCGCTGAAGGGCGTGACCGGCGCGGGCCACCTCGACGTGAGCGAGGTGGCGAAGATGCTGCCACGCATCCGCCAGCACGTGCGGGTGCCGGTCGGCGTCGGCTTCGGCATCCGCGATGCCGCCACCGCGAAGGCCCTGGCCGCGGTGTGCGACGCCGTCGTGATCGGCTCGCGCCTCGTGCAGCTGCTCGAAGCGGCGCCGCGCGAGCGCGTCGCCGCGGCGGGCCGCGACTTCATTGCCGAGATCCGCTCGGCGCTCGATCAACCGACCGGAGGGACCGCATGAGCTGGCTCGAGAAACTGCTGCCGCCGAAGATCCAGCCCACCGACCCGAACGAGCGCCGCTCGGTCCCCGAGGGCCTGTGGATCAAGTGCCCGTCCTGCGAGACGGTGCTCTACAAGACCGACCTGGAGCAGAACGCCAACGTCTGCCCCAAGTGCAGCCACCACCACCGCATCGGCGCCCGCGCGCGGCTCGATGGCTTCCTCGACCCCGAGGGCCGCTACGAGATCGGCCAGGAGGTCGTGCCGGTCGACCCGCTGAAGTTCAAGGACAGCAAGAAGTACCCCGAGCGCCTGAAGCAGGCGATGGAGGCCACCGGCGAGACCGACGCGCTGGTGGTGATGGGCGGCGCGGTGATGACGCTGCCGGTCGTCGCGGCGGCCTTCGAGTTCGACTTCATGGGCGGCTCGATGGCCTCGGTGGTCGGCGAGCGCTTCGTGCGCGGCGTCGAGACGGCGATCGAGCAGAAGACGCCTTTCCTCTGCTTCACCGCCACCGGCGGCGCGCGCATGCAGGAAGGCCTGCTGTCGCTGATGCAGATGGCCAAGACCAACGCGGCGCTGACGCAGCTCGCGAAGGCGAGGCTGCCCTACATCAGCGTGCTGACCGACCCGACGATGGGTGGCGTCTCGGCGGGCTTCGCCTTCATGGGCGACGTGGTCATCGCCGAGCCCAAGGCGCTGATCGGCTTCGCCGGCCCGCGGGTGATCGAGAACACCGTGCGCGAGAAGCTGCCCGAGGGCTTCCAGCGCAGCGAGTTCCTGCTCGGCAAGGGCGCGCTGGACATGATCGTCGACCGGCGCGAGCTGCGCGGCACGGTCGCCAAGCTGCTCGCGATGCTGCAGCGCCAGAGTGCCGACGCCGTGGCCTGAGCCGCATCGCCGCGGCACTCAGGGGCGGCGGGGCCGCCCCTTGTGCTTGACCGGCCCGAAACCCGGCCGCTGCGCCGCTTACCATCGCCGACATGACCCCTCCGGCCACCCTGGCGGACTGGCTGGCGCATTGCGAGCGCCTGCATCCGAAGACCATCGACCTGACGCTCGACCGCGTGAAGCGCGTGCGCGAGCGGCTCGCGCTGACCTTCGACTGCCCGGTGTTCACCGTCGCCGGCACCAACGGCAAGGGCTCGACCTGCGCGATGCTCGAGAGCATCCTGCGCCAGGCCGGCTACCGCACCGGCGTCTACACCTCGCCGCATCTGGTGCGCTTCGAGGAGCGCTGCCGCATCGACGGCGAGGCGATCGACGGCAGCCTGCTGCTGCCGCACTTCGCCGCGGTCGAGGCGGCGCGCGAGGGCGAGGCGCTGACTTATTTCGAGTTCACGACGCTGGCGATCCTGAGGCTGATGGCCGCGCTGGGGCTGGACGCGGCGATCCTCGAGGTCGGCCTGGGCGGCCGGCTCGACGCGGTCAATGCGATCGACACCGACTGCGCGGTGATCACCTGCATCGACCTCGACCACATGGAATTCCTCGGCCCCGACCGCGAGGCGATCGGCCGCGAGAAGGCCGGCATCGCGCGCACCGGCCGGCCGGTGATCGTCGGCGACCCGATGCCGCCGCAGAGCATCCTCGACCATGCGCGCGAGATCGGCGCCGACCTGCGCCGCTTCGGCGTCGACTTCAACTACAGCGGTGACCGCCAGCAATGGTCCTGGGCCGGCCGCGACCGCCGCCACAACGGCCTGGCCTACCCGGCGCTGCGTGGCGCCAACCAGCTGATCAACGCCTCCGGCGTGCTGGCCGCGCTGGAGGCGCTGCACCAGCGCCTGCCGGTGCCGGCGCAGGCGGTGCGCAACGGGCTGGCGATGGTCGAGCTGCCGGGGCGCTTCCAGATCGTGCCGGGCGAGCCGACGCTGGTGCTCGACGTCGCGCACAACCCGCACGCGGTCGCGACCCTGGTCGCCAACCTCGACCAGATGGGCTTCCATCCCCGCACCCACATGGTGTTCGGCGCGATGAAGGACAAGGACATCGCGGCCATGCTCGCGCGCCTCGCGCCGCTCGCGGATGTCTGGCACTTCACCGACCTGCCGACGCCGCGCGCCGCGAGTGCGGCCGAGCTCGCGGCGATGTACCGCGAGGCGGTCGCGCCGCGCCCGGCCGGAGCGTCGCACTGTCATGCCACGCCCTCGGCGGCACTGGCAGCAGCCCTCGAAGCCGCGGACCCGGCTGATAGAATCGTGGTGTTCGGATCGTTCTACACCGTCGGCGGCGTGCTCGAGCATGGCCTGCCGCGGCGAGGCGCCCGCCACCTCGGCTGAGCGTTCGCGGCCCGGGGCGCGGCCGCAGCGTCCCGCACGGCGCCTGTGCCGTCTCTTCGTCTCACCCCGCGCCGCCGCACCGCCCCCGGAACACCTCGCATGGGTCTGCTGTCCTTCCTGAAGCGTCCTGCCGCGCCGGCCAGCCCCGCGGTCGACGCGCAGTCGCTGGACAGCCTGCGCAGCCGCGCGCGGCGGCGCCTGATCGGCGCGGCGGTTCTGGTGCTGGTCGGCGTCGTCGTGCTGCCACTGCTGTTCGACACGCCGCCGCGGCCGGTGGCCGTCGATATCCCGATCGAGATCCCCGGCAAGGAGCGCGTGCCGCCTTTGGCGCCGCCGGGCAAGCCGATCGCCTCCGGCACCTTGACGCCCCCGCCAGCCGCGGCGCCCGCCGCCGCGGCTGGCGGCAGCGAACCGGCGGCGCCGGCGCTCGACAAGCCGGCCGAGGCGTCCACCGAGAAGGTGACGGAGAAGGCCGTCGAGTCGGCCGCCCCGGAGAAGCCGGTGCCGCCCCCCGAGCCGGCGCGCGCGGCGGCCGCCGAATCGGCCCGTGCGCTGGCGGCCCTGGAGGCGCGCCCGGCGCCGGCCAAGGCGTCGGCCCCGGGCGCGCGCTATGTCGTGCAGGTCGGCGCGTACAGCGAGGCGGCGTCGGCCCGTGAGGCGCGCCAGCGCGTCGAGAAGCTCGGCCTCAAGACCTACACCCAGGTGGTCGAGACGGCCGCCGGCTCGCGCACGCGCGTGCGGGTCGGCCCCTTCGAGGAGCGCGCCGAGGCCGATCGCACCGCGGCGAAGATCAAGCAGTCCGGCCTGCCCGCGGCCGTGCTCGGGTTGTGAGTGCCGTGTCGCTCGGCTGGGTCGACTGGGTCTTCCTCGCGCTGCTGCTTCTGTCGATGGTGATCGGCGTGGTGCGCGGCCTGCTCTACGAGGTGATGTCGCTGCTCGGCTGGGTGGTGGCCTATGTCGCCGCGCAGGGCTTCGGCGCCGCGGCGGCGCCGGCGCTGCCGGTCGGTGTGCCCGGTTCGGCCCTGAACCTGGCGGCCGGCTTCACGCTGGTCTTCGTCGCCGTGCTGTTCGGCTGGTGGGGGCTGACCTGGCTGCTGAGCCGGCTGGTCAAGGCCTCGCCGCTGCAGGCGCTGGACCGCCTGTTCGGCATGCTGTTCGGGCTGCTGCGCGGGGCCCTGATCGCGCTGGCGATCGGCACCGTGGTCGCGCTCACGCCGCTGGAGCGCGCGCCGGCCTGGCGCGACTCGCACAGCGCGGCGGCCTGCGGCGCCGTGCTGGCGGGCTTGAAGCCGCTGCTTCCCGAACCCATCATTCGTCATCTGCAGGCCGATCGCCTGCCGGTAGCCCCTCGCGCCTGAGGCGCCGAATCCGGAAGGACCCTTTCCCATGTGCGGCATCGTCGGCGTGATCTCCAGGACGCCCGTCAACCAGCTCCTCTACGACGCGCTGCTGCTGCTGCAGCACCGCGGCCAGGACGCCGCCGGCATCGTGACCGCCGGCCCGGACGAGCGCGGCACCAAGTTCT
>CAYLKR010000194.1:0-4952 GCA_964384225.1 uncultured Methylibium sp. | reverse complement strand
GCTCGGTGACTTCGATGAACTTGCCGTTGTGGAAGGCCTGGGCCTTGAACGGTTGAACGGGGGTGTTGATCAGCGACATGGCGTCCTCTTGGGTTGGTGTTGGATGGTTCGGGGCAACCCTCACGGGATGACCCTTGGCCTCTATTATTTGTGCGCCGCCGCAAGTCGCGAATAGACGATTGCAATGCTATCTATTGGGAAGTTTCAATAGTTCATTTGCTATGTGTTCACCCGTCAAGCTGCCGCGGGTGAAGGCCTCTTCGAAGCAGGAGCTCGCCGACAAGTCAGCGTGCGCAAACTTCACCAGATCCCTTGATTCGGCGAGCGCCGTCAGCGCCGCATCCCCCCGCAAGCCCGGCAGCGGCACCACCATCGCGTGCCCGTAGCGCATCAGGTCGGCGCGTCTCACCTTGGCCGGCAGGTCCGGGTGGGCGCGCGCCAGGTCGGCAAGCACGGCGTCGCGCCAGGTGGTCCAGGGCTCGTCCAGCAGGCGCTTTCGTTGCGCCGCCGCATGGGCCGGCGAGTCGCCGCCGAGCGCCCAGTAGTGCGTCAGCACGGTCGGCCCGGGCACCGGCCGCAGGCTCTGGTGCATCGCGTCGACATAGCCCAGCGCAGGGCTGCCGAGGATCACGTTGTCCCAGGCCGGCGCGGCGCCGGGGCGGTCGAGCAGCGGCTCGGGGAGGTGCAGGTTGCTGACCAGCCAGGGCGCGTAGGCCAGCCGCGGCGCCAGTGCGGCCAGCGCCGGCGGTAGCGGATCGATCAGCCGCGCCGCGACGAAGAGCGGCAGCGCGACGACGACCTGCCGCGCCACCCAGCGCGCCGGCCGCGCGCCCGAGACCTCGATCGCGACCGCGTGCCGCCCGGGCTCGATGCGCGTCACGACCGCGCCGGTCTGCAGCCGCTCGCCCAGGCCCGCGGCGAGCCGCTCGACCAGCCAGGCATTGCCCTCGGGCCAGGTCAGCACCGCGTCGTGTTCGGTGTCGTCGCCCGGCGCCGCGAAGCCGTGTCGGCTCGCGAAGTAGTGCAGCCCGGCCCAGGCCGAGACCTGCGCGAGGCCGGCGCCGTAGTCGTCGCGGCAGCAGTAGTCGAGGTAGGTCAGCAGCGTGGCATCGGCATGGCCGCGCGCCGCCAGCCACGCCGCGAAGGTCTGCGCGTCGAGCGCCGCGAGGCCGGGGCTCCAGGCGCTGCGCAGCGTCGGCATCGAGAAGCTCAGATCGCGCTGCACGACCCGCACGTCGGCCGCGAAGCGAGCCAGCGCGGCGAGCGTCGCCGCCGGTCCCTCCTCCAGCGGCAGGAGGCCCTCCTGCCAGCGCCCGGCACCCGGGCCGCCCGCGGCCGGCACGAACACGCGCTCCTGCGGCGCATGGCAGAGGTGGCGCTCGTCGTACACGGTGCGGCCGAGCTCGTGGCGCGCGACGCCGATCTCGTGCAGCCACTCGGCGACCTCCCGGGCCTCGTGCCCCGGCAGCGGCAGGTAATGCGCGCCGAGCGGGCAGCGCATGCCGGCGATCGCATGGCCGCGGGCGTTGCCGCCGGGGGCGTCTTCCAGCTCGAAGACGCGGAAGTCGTCGATGCCGGCACGCTGCAAGGCGCGCGCTGCCGCCAGTCCTGCGACGCCGCCGCCGACGATCGCGACCGCGCAGCGCCGCGTGCTCCCGGCGTCGGCGCGCGGCAGCGATCCATCGCGCAGCGCATGGCCGCGCGCCGCGTCGGCGCCGACCCAGCCGCCGGCGATCGGCGGCGCCTCGCGCCCGCAGCCGGCGAGCCAGGGCAGCGCCGCGCCGGCGCCCGCAGCGGCCAGCAGGCGGCGCCGGCTCAGTCGTGGACCTTGCCCCATTCCTCCTCGAAGGTGGCGACCAGCCCCTGGGTGCTGAGGCGGTTGGGCTCGGTCGGCACGCGCGCCATGTCGGGCGGGAAGTCGAACAGGGCCGGCAGGCCCTGCGGCGTCAGGAAGCGCAAGCCCGCCGGCAGCTCGCGCGGCATCGCGAACGGGCGGCGCGACGCGATCACGAAGCCCCATTCGCCGAAGCTCGGCACATGCGCGTGGTAGGGCGTGGCCGACAGGCCGGCGGCCTCGATCGTGCCGACGATCGTCCAGTAGCTCCTGCGTGCGACCAGCGGCGAGGTCGCCTGCACCACCGCGTAGCCGCTGGCTGCGAGCCGCTGCGCGAGCAGCGCGTAGAAGCTGGTCGAGTAGAGCTTGCCGATCGCATGCGTGCTGGGGTCGGGGAAGTCGACCACGATCAGGTCCCACAGCGCGTCGTGGCGGTCCAGCCAGCCGAAGGCATCGTCGTTGACGATCGTGAGCTTCGGCGACTTCAGCGCGTCGCCGTTCAGCGCCGTCAGCAGCGGCTCGGTGGAGAAGAGGCGCGTCATCGCCGGGTCCAGCTCGACCAGCGTGACCTGCTCGACGGCCGGGTGCTTCAGCACCTCGCGCACCGCCATGCCGTCGCCGCCGCCGAGCACCAGCACGCGCTTGGGCGCACCATGCGCGGCCAGCACCGGGTGGACCAGGGCCTCGTGGTAGCGGTACTCGTCGCGCGAGTGGAACTGCAGGTTGCCGTTCAGATAGAGCCGCACGCTGCCGCCGCTGCCCGCGGTGACGACCACGCGCTGGTAGGGCGAGTGGTGGCTGAAGACGATGCGATCGCCGTAGAAGCGGTCCTCGGCCCAGGTGGTGAGCCGGTCGGCGCCGGCGAAGGCCGCCCCCAGCGCGACGATGACGAAGGCGCAGCCCGCCGCATGGGCCCGCCAGGCGCGCAGCTCGGCGCGGAACAGCCACAGTGCCCACACCGCCACCGCCGCGTTCAGCAGCCCGAACACCAGCCCGGTGCGCACCAGCCCGAGGTGCGGCACCAGCAGCAGCGGGAAGGCCACCGACACGGCGAGCGCGCCGAGGTAGTCGAAGGTCAGCACCTGCGACACCAGCTCCTTCAGTGCATAGCGCTCGCTGAAGTGGCGCTTGAGGATGCGCATCACCAGCGGGATCTCCAGCCCGACCAGGATGCCGACCACCAGCACCAGCCCGTAGAGCAGCACGCGGAAGGGCGCGCCGGCGCTGACCGGCAGCAGGCTGTGCGCGACGAACAGCGCCGCCGGCAGCAGCCCGCCGATGAAGCCGACCAGCAGCTCGATGCGCAGGAAGTTCGCGACCAGCTGCCGCTCGATGTAGCGCGACAGCCAGGAGCCCACGCCCATCGCGAACAGGTAGGCGCCGATGATGGTGCTGAACTGCAGCACCGAGTCGCCGAGCAGGTAGCTCGCCAGCGCGCCGGCCGCGAGCTCGTAGACCAGCCCGCAGGCCGCGACGACGAAGACGGAGACCAGCAGCGCGAGTTCGCCGGGGCGCACCCCGGCGGCCGGTGGGGCAACGGCGGGCGCGTCGGCCGGCACGCTCATCGCGGCGGCGGCTTGTAGGGTTCGACCGACGCGGCGTCGAGCCGGTAGCCGCTCGCGCCCATCGCGGTGTCGCTGCGCGCGATGCGCAGCGTGCCCTGCACCGTCACTGCATCCATCGAGCGCAGGCCCTTGGCGCCGCGCGCCGGCAGCACGTGGACGATCTGGTTGGCCGGCGGCGGCGGCGAATGGATGCAGGCGCCGAAGTAGGGCACCAGCAGGAACTCCTTGATCTCGCCGCGTACCTGCTCGAGCGGCACCAGGTAGCCGCTCAGGCGGAAGGCCTGGCCGTCGAGCTCGGCGCGCGTCGGCGCGTTGTCCCAGGCGGTGCGCAGCTCGCGCATCAGGTCGAAGACGCGCGGGTCGCTGTCGTCGAGCAGGCCGATGCCGCCGGGCGGCGCCTTGAAGCCAGCCATCGGATCCCAGTCCTTGGGCATCAGCTCTTCCCAGCGGTTCTCCTTCGGCGCCTGCGCGCGCACGCCGGCGGCGGCCAGCGCGGCGGCGAGCAGGACGGTGCGGCGGGTCGGGTCGGTCATCGGCAACTCCAGCCGTGGATGCTAGACCGGCGGCGCCAGCCCGTCGGCCAGCGACAGCCGGTACGCGCGCCACGCCGGCACCAGGCTCGCCAGCAGGCCGGCGGCGAGCACCGCGCCGGCCACCGCCCAGGGCACCGCGTCCTGCCAGCCCGGCTGCAGCGTGATGCCGTAGCGCGACTGCAGCCAGCCCGCCGCGCCGACCACCGCCGCCGCGTGCGCGGCCAGCCCCGCGGCGACGCCGGCGGCCGTCGCGAGCGCGCCTTCGAGCAGCAGCAGCCACAGCACATGGCGCGGGCCGGCGCCGACCGCACGCAGGATCGCCAACTCGCGGCGCCGCTCGTTGAGCCCGGCGGCGATCACCGCCACCAGCCCGGCCAGGCTGACGACGGCGACCAGCGCCGAGGCGAGGCGCAGCGCCTGCTCGCCGGCGCCGACCAGCGTCCACAGCTCATCGAGCGCGACGCCGGGCAGCACCGCGACCAGCGGCTCGCCGCGGTAGCCGTTGACGTAGCGCTGCACCGAAAAGACCGCGCTGCGGCTCTTCAGGCCGACGAGCAGCGCGGTCACCGCCTTGGGCTTCAGCTCGAGTTGCGCTGCCTGCTCGGCCGTGACGCGCAGCCCCGGCAGCGGCACGCCGGCGGCCCAGTCGAGGTGCAGCGCCTCCATCGCCTCCAGCGAGACGTGCACCGAGCGGTCGACCGGCGTGCCGGTGCGCGCCAGCACGCCCACCACGGTGAAGGGCTTGTCGGCATGCGCGTCGGATTCGAGCGCGCCGTCGCCGTGCGCGAGCGTGAGGCGCGCGCCGGGCGCATGGCCGAGCCGCGCGGCGACCTCGGCGCCGACCACCGCCTCGAACAGGCCCTCGGGCGCGGCGCCGAAGGCCCGCCCGGCCGCGAAGGCCAGCGGCTGGCGCTCGCCGTAGCGGTAATGCTCGAAGTAGCCGGCCGTCGTGCCGACCACCGGGTAGCCGCGGTGCGAGTCGCCGAGCGAGATCGGCACCGTCCACGCCACCTGCGGATG
>CAYLKR010000193.1:0-4982 GCA_964384225.1 uncultured Methylibium sp. | reverse complement strand
GGTAGAGCGGCGGCCTCTTAAGCCGACGGGCCGGGTTCGAGTCCCGGTGCTCCCTCTTGGTTCTTTTTTTTGCAAAAAACCGTTTATTGATAAAATCCCCGCTCTGAAGGGAGAAAGAAAAAGGGAATATTCCCTGTTTCTCCCCCGCCGAGCCGGATGTTAAATCCCCGGCCCGGTGGGCTTTCCCCGGCAATTCCCCTTTTTGGAGGAGCATAGCTCATCAGGTAGAGCGGCGGCCTCTTAAGCCGACGGGCCGGGTTCGAGTCCCGGTGCTCCCTCTTGGTTCTTTTTTTTGCGGCCTATTGCTAATTCAACGTGAATCGAAATTTTTTTATAAGTATTTTTTACATGATTAAATTTTTTATTAGAAAATTTGTCCAATTATTTCTAGAAAAATTTAATCCTAGGGGGGATGCTCTTCGTGAGTATCTAGGAAGTAAGCTTTTTGTCCTCCATCTCATTTGTTTCCTAGGTTTTGTTGCATTTTTACACGGCACCGCCCCGTCCATAATAAACATCCGTGTCTGGCTTGGTTTGGATAGCAATAATTCTCTTTTTGAAATGGAAGTCGGTAGCCTTCACAAGTGGATAGATGAACATCCGGATCAAACCGAGCGTTTTTGGTGGGAATACGGAACTATCACTGCGCTTTGGGAGCAATTGCACAAATTCTACGTTTTGTATGGCGTTATTCCGCCGCCCCCTTCGATGGAGTACAATCCTGGTTTTTGGTATCAATTCCGTGTTACGGTCTGGTACCCTTTTCTTATGAGTGTCTTCAGCGCCCTTGGGCCGGATTTTTTTTTAAGTTTTTATTTTTTCTTTGGGTTTCAGATTTTTGCTTCCCACCCGGATTGGTACCAGGTTTATGGCTGGAGCCGAGCCCTTGGTTATGCCCTAGTTGATATTTCCTATTCTGTCAGATTTTTAATAACCTTTAAGGTTTTCCTTGGCTCTTCTATTCTCCTCCCAATTTTACTATTCTGGGCTTCTCTTTCAAAGTCCGGCGGTTTGGGTAGATTTTTCATATTTTTATTTTCCGGATCTCAGGTTATCGTTTCGGGGTTTGTCCTTGGGCTCCATTTTTTTCCCATCGACTGGCGACTTCCTGTAACTTTTGAGCTCATGGGAAGCTGGATTTCCTCTCCTTTTTTATCCCTAGAGTTTTGCCGCTGGGGCTTGGGTATTCTCTTATGTTTTTTTTCAAATCTAGTTTGTTTTTTAGTTATAGTCTACTATCTTCCCCTCCGCAAAGGTCTGTCCCATAGAAACGGTTTTCTGTATCTCGTTTTCCTCCTTCAATCCTTCCTGTCAATTCTCTTCACCGTCAACAATGTTTTTCTTTTTTACCTTATTTTCGAAGTTTTAGTTTTTCCTCTATCGCTTATCATCGGCTGCTGGGGATCAAGCCTACGCCGTCACCATGCTGTTTTTAAACTCTATGGCTATGCGGCTATCTCGTCCCTACCCGTTTTTATCCTGTTTGGGTTCCTTTACCCAAGCCTTGGATCATATTCCAGTCTTCATCTGGCTTCGTACGTTTTTTCAGCCCCTAAGTCAGCCATCTATCCCTTGGCGATTTTATTTTCTCTTCCCTTGTTGGTTAAAATGCCTTTTTTTCCGTTCCATCTCTGGCTGGTGGAGGCGCACGTCGAAGCCATCACCGGGGGATCGGTCATTCTAGCCGCAATTATGCTTAAAGTTGGCATATATGGCCTGTATCAATTCGTGTTCACCTTCTTTGTGGACGTGCTGGAGCCGGTCTTTGGGCTGATTTTTCCCCCAATATGCTTTATAGGAACCATCTGGTCTGCGATTCTCCTTTTCCAGCAGCAGGATCTAAAGCGATTCGTTGCCTACTCCTCCGTTTTACATATGAACCAACTAGGCATTGTCATGTTTTTTTCCCCCCACCAGGTTTTCTACACCGCATTTTTGCTTAGTATTTCCCATGGCCTCACCTCAGCGGCTTTGTTTTTCATCGTTGGTTCTATCTATGACCGCTATGGAACCAGAAATATTTTTGAATTGACTGGCATGCTTCGCTCCCAGCCTGATTTGGCGTTTCTTCTATGCGTCGGTCTTCTAGCCGACGCAGGCATCCCGGTTAGCCTTTCCTTTGTTTCGGAACTTATCCTTGGGGTTACCCTTTCCCGCGAAGCTCGTTGGTTCATGTTCATTTCCTTTTCGTCCACGTTCCTCATCTCGACCCTTGCTTCTTTTTGGGTTATAAACCGGGTGGTTTGGGGTTCTGAGCCCTCCCGCACCCCCCCTCCCCCCTTTTTTCCTCCCCTTGATCCCTCCGAGTGGTTTGTTATACTTACCCTCCTAATTTCAAATGGTATCCTTGGCCTGGCAACCTATCCTTTGGTCTACTATCTCCTGCCCATACCAATTGCCTAATGGGGGGGTGTGGCGGAATCGGTAGACGCGGTGGACTCAAAATCCACTGGCCAATGGCCCTGAGGGTTCAAGTCCCTTCGCCCCCTGGTTTGGAAAACAAAAGAAAGGGGTGTGGCGGAATCGGTAGACGCGTCAGATTTAGGATCTGATTAGCTTGCTAGTGAGGGTTCAAGTCCCTTCGCCCCCTGGTTTGGAAAACAAAAGCTATTCTTGAGTTTTTTTAGAAGTAAATCATGGAAATCCTAAAACACAACGGAGTTCCCCTGTTTCTAAGCTTTCCTGAGGTGTATCAGCTTCTAAACCATTTCCTTACACCCTTTGTGGTTCTCATCTGTGGCTTCTTTTTGCTTTTTTCCCTCTGCCTGGCAAATCGGACTGTTTCTGTTCGTCCCACCCCAGCCTCCGATGCCAGTTTTGTCCCGGCTTTTTCGGTTGCCCGTGCAGGACTCATCCTCCTGGTGCTGATTCACCTTGCTTTCATTTTTTTTTCTGACCCCGAACCTGTTTCCGAGGCCTACGATTTCCAGCTTATTGGAAGTTCCCATACGTTTATTTTTAAATTCCTCATAGATGTTTCCTATCTTTTTTTCCTGATGGCGCTGCCATCCCAGTTCCTAGCATTCGAATTTCTGATTCTAACTTTCCTCAGCTATGTTGCTTCTTTGGTTCTATTTGAATCGTCAGACCTGGTTAGTTTTTTCCTTCTGCTGGAGCTCCAGACCATTCCAGGATATGTGCTGCTCGCTTTAAAACCCAACTCCCTGACTTCCCTGCTCGCTTCCATGAACTATTTCATCCTGGGCGCTTCTTCAACGCTCCTAACTCTCCTGGGACTTGGATTTCTCTACGGAATAACCGGATTGACCGATTTCTACTCGCTCTCCGTTTTTCTAACCTCCTTAGAAAATTTTTATCCAGATTCTCCGCTCCATTTTCCCCTAAGATTGTCTTTCTTTTTCCTTATGACAAGTTTTTTATTTAAATTTGGCCTTTTCCCATTTCAAACCTGGCTGGCTCAGGTTTATTCCGTGGGATATTTGCCAGCTCTTTTTTTTCTCTCCTGGATTCCAAAGCTTTCCCTGGCAACCATGTTTTTTTTTCTCTGGGGGGTCTACTTTCCTAGTTTTTTTTACCAAATCCAGGATTTTCTGCTTGTGTTTGGACTAGCTTCTACCATCGGCGGGGGGATTTTTTCTCTGTTGTCTCCGAATTTCAACCTTGTCCTTGCGTATTTGGCCGTGTCCAGCGGAGGATTCCTTTTCCTCTTGTTTTCTGCCTCCTGTGATCCTATTTTTTCTACCATCGCCATCGCCTACGCCGTCTACAGCATCGGCCTTGCGGTCCCGTTGATTCTTTTTTTACTTTTTTCGGATCCCCATCAGACTAACTATCCCCACCTTGGTCTTTCCGCTCTTTCCCAGTTGAAATCAGCCTCCGGGGTTGTTGCTGCTTCCATGGCGGGTGTTTTCTATGCCGTGGCAGGTTTACCCCCAACCGTTGGATTTTGGCTAAAACTATTTGCTGCCTACTTCCTTTCCATTTCTCTGGGGTTTCCTATTGCTTTTTGCTCCCTCCTTGCAATTTCTATTCTAAATCTTTTTTTATTTCTCCGGATCGTTTCTGCTCTATTTTTCTATCCTCCCTTATCCGAACCCCTTCCTCGCCTTGAATTCGGCGCGTTTCAAATTTCTCTGCTGGTCTCGTTTGCCATGCTTCCCTATTTTTTCCCACTAATATTCATTGAAACCTGGGGAATTCTATTCTTCCACCTGCTGGTTTTCGCAGTTCATTGAAATTTAGGTTTACTCCTGGTCGCCTTCGCCGATTAAAATCCCATCCCTTGCGAATTTCAATTCGCCAGGCCCGGGTTGGTCAGTGGCTTCAGTATTCTTTTCGTCCGGAGTCCGTTCTCCGGCCTGGTTTCCTTTCATTCCCTGTGGCTTCCGTCAGGGTAGATCCTCAGACCGGAAATGGCGCGGTCGTGATTTATTCCAAGCAACATCGATCTTTTGCCCGCCTAAGCACGTATGCTAGAGGAGTCGACTTTTTTCCTTCCAAGGCCCATGAGATCCTTCCCATGCTGGTCTATTACAAGGCTTTGGGGATTGCTTCTATTTCCCTGGCGTCTCTTTGACTAGCCCTCTGCTGCTAATTCCAACTGCACCGGCTGCCAGGGCCAAATTCCTCTTCGGCCGACCGGCTCCTCTGCGCAGATCGATAACCTTGGTTCGGTTCAGGCTTTTTAGCCTTCGACCACAGCTCATATCTGGCTCTGTTCGTTCGGCCCGGTTTGGTCCGACCAGGTCTTCTATTTTGATCTATTCCCGTCTAAATAGAACTTTTTTTAGATTTTCTTCTTTTTCCCCTCGTTGGATTTTTAGCCATTCGAGAGCTTTTCCTATCCCCTTTCGACTTCGTCGCCGAAGGTAGCAGAAGGTGGCCGAGTGGCTTAAGGCGCCGGTTTGCTAAACCGGTTACACTCCTTGTGTACGTGGGTTCGAATCCCATCCTTCCCATTAAAATCTGCCGTAGCTCAATGGTGGAGCGTGTGGCTGTTAACCACTTGGTTGCGGGTTCAA
>CAYLKR010000192.1:0-4988 GCA_964384225.1 uncultured Methylibium sp. | reverse complement strand
CGGGCTCGACGCGCTGCTCGACTTCATCGGCCAGGCCTTCGACGGCGGCACCGACGTCGCCGCACCGATCGCGCGCGCGGTCGAGGCGGTCGACGAGGCCGGCTGGCACGAGGCCGACCTGCTGATCGTCAGCGACGGAGAGTTCGGCTGCACGCCGCAGGCGCTCGACATCCTCGACCGCGCCCGCCAGCGCCACGGCCTGCGCGTCCAGGGCGTCCTGATCGGCGACCGCGAGACGATGGGCCTGCTCGAGGTCTGCGACGCGCTGCACTGGGTGCGCGACTGGCGCCGCTACGACGAGGACCCCGGGCGCGCCCACGGCGACGGCCACTCGCCGGTGCACAGCAAGAGCCTGACGGCCCTGTATTTCCCGAATGCCTTGAGCGAGCGCGCGAAACGCGGCCTCGGGCGCTGAGCCGAGCGTGGTGTAGATCACGCCGCGCCCCGCGACAGCGTAGCGCGGTGTAAATCCTTCGGCGCGGCGGCCGTTGTCGTCACAGCGGCGCCGAGGCGCAGGCCCAGACTCCGAGCGGTGTCACCGGGCCCCCGCGGTGACCGCTCCCAGCCTGTCTTGCGAGGTGCCCATGCGGGTTTGCGCCCTGATCCCTTCCTCCGCCCGCACGCGGCTCGCCACGCTGTGCGCGGCGGCGCTGCTGGTCGGCTGCGGCGGCGCCGGCGACGGCAGCACCGAGTCGGCGCGCGAGTCGGCCCAGGCCGCCGGCGACTTCCTGATGACCCAGGCCGACGCGGTGCGCCTGGCCGGCCAGGCGACCTTCGGCGCCACCTACCCGCTGGTGCAGGACCTGCGGCGCAAGGGCGCCCAAGCCTGGATCGCCGAGCAGTTCGCGCTGCCGTCGAGCTCGCGCTACACCCTCGGCGGCCCCGACGACATCCACCAGCAGACCTCCAACACCGGCTTCTGCGACCAGCCGGCGAACCAGGGCCCGAACTGCTGGCGCGACAACTACAGCAGCACGCCGCTGCTGTGGGACTTCTACCGCAACGCCGTCGGCGGCCCCGACCAGCTGCGCCAGCGCGTGGCCTACGCGCTGCAGCAGATCCTGGTGGTCTCCGGGGTGTCGATCGAGAGCACCTACGGGCTACGCAGCTACCACAACCTGCTGCTGACGCAGGCCTTCGGCAACTACGGGACGATCCTGCGCCGCGTGACGCTGTCGCCGGTGATGGGCGACTACCTCAACAACGTCAACAACGACCGTCTCGCGCCCAACGAGAACTACGCGCGCGAGCTGCTGCAGCTGTTCTCGATCGGCACCTGCCGGCTCAACGCCGACGGCACGCTGCGTGGCGGCAGCTGCGAGGCGACCTACGACAACAACACGGTCCGCGAGTACGCCTACGCGCTGACCGGCTGGACCTACCCGGCCGGCGGCGCCACGCCCTGGGGCTGCTGGCCGCAGGGCGCGAACTGCCGGTACCACCAGGGCGACATGGTCGCGCGCCAGGCGATGCACGACCAGAACGCGCGCCGCCTGCTGTCGAACGTCACGGTGCCCGCCGGCAGCACGCCCGCCGAGGCGCTGTCGCGCGTGATCAGCAGCCTGATGGTGCACCCGAACACCGCCCCCTTCGTCGGCAAGCAGCTGATCCAGCACCTGGTCACGAGCAACCCGTCGCCGGCCTATGTGCAGCGCGTCGCCACCGCCTTCCGCACCGGCAGCTTCCAGGGCTTCGGCAGCGGCACGCGCGGCGACATGCAGGCCACGATCGCTGCCATCCTGCTCGACCCCGAGGCGCGCAGCACACCCAGCGCCAGCGGCGGCCGGCTGCGCGAGCCGGCGCTGCTGTTCACCGGCATGCTGCGCGCGCTCTATGGCCGCACCGACGGCGACGCGCTCGGCTGGTGGTGGGGCGAGACGCTGCGCCAGCACATGTTCCGCCCGCCCTCGGTGTTCAACTTCTACCCGCCCGACTACCCGGTGGCCGGCACCACGCTGCTCGGCCCGCAGTTCGGCATCCACAACGCCGGCACGGCCCTCGACCGCATGAACTTCGCCACCTACCTGGTGTGGTGGGGCGGCTCGGGGCCCGGTGCGGGCGTGCCGGGCGCGGTCGGCACGCGCATCGACCTGACCCGCTTCGACAGCTATGCGGCCGACCCCGAGGCGCTGGTGGACCGCCTGTCCGTCCTCGCGGTCGGCGGCCGCCTGCCGGCCGCCGCGCGCACCGCGGTGATCGACGCGGCGCGCACGTTCAACCCGACCAACGACCCGAACAACTGGCGCATCAACCGCATCCGCCAGGCCGCCTTCCTGATCTACAGCTCGCCCCACTACCAGATCCAGCGCTGAGCGAGGAACCGACCATGCACCACCACCCCTCGACCGCCGCGACGATGTCGCGCCGCCAGTGGCTGCGGTTCGCGGCCTCGGCCGCAGCGCTCGGCACCGGCACCGCCGGCGCGCTGCTCGGCGCGCGCAGCGCCCGCGCCGCCGACTACCAGGCCCTGGTCTGCGTCTTCCTCTACGGCGGCAACGACGGCATGAACACCATCGTGCCGACCGACACCACGCGCTACAACCAGTACGCCGCGGTGCGCGGCGGCCTCGCGATCCCGCGCGCCAGCCTGGTCGGCCTCGGCAGCAGCGGCTACGGCCTGCACCCCGCGCTGGCGGCGCTGGCGCCAGTGTGGAACGCCGGGCGGCTGGCGCCGGTGTTCAACGTCGGTCCGCTCTACGCGCCGCTGAGCAAGGCCGAGTTCCGCGGCGCGTCCAGCGGCTCGGCGCTGATCCCGGACAGCCTCTATTCCCACTCCGACCAGCAGATCCAGTGGGAGGCGAGCGACACCATCAGCACGGTGCGCACCGGCTGGGGCGGCCGCGCCAGCGAGGTGCTGGGCACCGTGAACCCGGTGATCTCGCTGGGCGGCAACGCGCGCTTCGGCAATTCGGCGCTGAGCGCGCCGCTGGTGCTGCCGGGGCCGGGGTCGAGCTTCGGCGCCAGCGGCCTGGGGGCCGGCGACCTGGGCTGGGCGCCGTTGCGCGCGCGCAAGGAGGCCGTCGACGCCCTCTATGCGACGCGCCAGACCACCACCCTGGGGAACGCCTACGCGGCCCAGCAGCGCAGCGCCTTCGAGGTGTCGGCGCGGCTGTCGCCGATCCTGCAGCGCCAGCCGGGCGATGCCGATGCCTCGGCGGCGATCAACGCCGGCTTCGCGCCGATCATCAGCGGCGGGCAGGTCAGCACCGGCCTCGGCCGCCAGCTCTACCAGGTGGCCAAGCTGATCGAGGCCAACGGCACGGTCGGCGGCGACCGCCAGGTGTTCTTCGCCGAACTCGGCGGCTTCGACACCCACGAGGGCCAGATCGGCAGCGGCGGCGCGCTCACGGGCGCCCACGCCGACCTGCTGCGCGAGCTCGGCGACGCGCTGGCGGCCTTCCACGCCGCGATAACCAACATCGGCCTCGCCGACGCGGTGACGACCTTCACGCAGTCCGAGTTCGGCCGCACCTTCACACCGAACAGCACCCGCGGCACTGACCACGCCTGGGGCAACCACCAGCTCGTGCTCGGCGGCGCGGTGGTCGGCGGCGTCTACGGCCGCTACCCCGAACTGGCGCTCGGCGGGCCGGACGACGTCGGCGTCGACAGCTGGGAGATGCAGGGCCGCTGGATCCCGAGCACCTCGGTGGACCAGTACGCCGCGACGCTGCTGCGCTGGTTCGGCGCCGGCGAAGGGCAGATCGACCAGGTGCTGCCCCACCTCGCCAACTTCGGCAGCGCGCGCGGGCTCGGCTTCGTCTGATCGCCGCCGGCGGCGGTCCGTCGGCCGCCGCTGCAGCCTGTCCAGCCCGGGCGACGGGGCATCGCGCGATGCTGGAGTGGCCGAAGCGCGGCCCGTACAGTGCCGGCCATGCCTTCCGCCGATCCTCCGCCCGTCCCGCCGATCCCGCCCCTGCCTCCGCGACCGCCGCGCGGCGCGGCGCGCGACTTCTGGGGCGGCGACCCTGCCGTCCTGGTGCGCGCCTTCCACGTCTACGCCACCTGGCTGGTCGGCCTGAGCTGGTGGCGCTTCATCCTGATGGCGGTGCTGCTGCTGATCTCCTGCGGCATCCTGTCCGAGCTGCCGCCGTTCAATTGGACGATCAGCGAGCGCACCGTCGTCGAGGACGTGCCTCGCAAGGTCGTGGTCGCCCCCAGCCCGCCGACGCCGCCGCGCGAACCGGTGATCAAGATCGAGAAGCGCGACCCCGCCGTCGGCAAGGACGGCGACATCGACATCTCGATCGGCAAGGAAGGCATCCGCATCAAGCGCGGCGCGGCGACGCCGGCCGACAGTGCCGCCTCGGCGGCGGCCGAGGCGGCTTCGGCAGCCTCGGCCGCCGAAGCCGCCGCCAGCGTGGCGCGCGACGCCGGCAGCCAGATCGAGATCAAGCTGCCGCCGGGCGCCGTGTCCGAGACCGTGCGCGAGGCGGTCGAGGCGGCCCGCCGCGAGATCGAGGCCGCGGTCGAGGAAGCCGCCCGCGACGCCGAGGAAGCCCGCCGTGACGCCGAGCAGGCGATGCGCGACGCCGAGGCCGCGGCGGCCGAGCTGCGCGACGGCGGCACGCGCGTGCGCACCCGCACCGTCACGCTCGGCGACTACCTGCCGCAGCTGGCGATGCTGTGGATCGTGATGTCGCTGATCGTCAAGATCACCTACAAGGGCCGCATGCAGGCCGAGGTCAAGGCCGCCCAGGCCACCGTCGTGGCCGAAGGCGAGTCGCTGAAGCGCCAGGTGCTCGAGGCGCGCATGGCGGCGATGCAGGCGCAGGTCGAGCCGCACTTCCTGTTCAACACGCTGGCCAGCATCGACCACCTGATCGAGACCGATCCGCCGCGCGCCAGCCAGATGCAGAAGCACCTGATCGCGCTGCTGCGCGCCAGCATGCCGACGCTGCGCGAGGCCAGCGACGGCGGCACGCGCGACCTCGGCCGCGAGCTGGCGGTGATCCGCCCCTACCTGGAGATCCTGAAGGTGCGCATGG
>CAYLKR010000191.1:0-5140 GCA_964384225.1 uncultured Methylibium sp. | reverse complement strand
AGTCTCTCAGACTCAGTCCGGGTGAACACCCGATACAACCTATTGAAGCTTCACACCTAGTCGCCTGATGAAGGCCGAGTCGGACAGTATGGACACCACCGCGACCGTCTTGATCGAAGCGTCGGCGCCCACAGTGCGGGGGGGCGTCGTGCAACCACTGACGCCGATGGCGAGCAGTACGGCCAGGCTCGCACGGCGAAGCAATTGGAAGGTCATGGCATCCTTGCTTTCTAAGCCACACATGCGGCCGCGGTGGGACGATAGTTTTGAAGTCTCCAGACGTCAACGGCTCACTGCACCCAGTCCTTGGAACCCGCTAAATTAGTGGCCGAGCACGTTGGGCTCCAAGCAAAGCGCCCAGTTCCCCATACATTCTCGAGCTATCTAACGAACCGAAGTTTCCTGGGAGCCAACCGTGCGCCATCTCATCGCCGCGTCACTGATGCTCGTCCTTGCCGCGTGCGCGACGCCGCCCGCCGAGCAGCAGGCCGCCATCGACAGCAAGCCAGTGTGCTGCGAAAGCCTGGCCGATATTAGCTATGGAACGCTGGAGCCTGACAAGCTCAACATCGCCAATCTTGACGAGACGGCAAAGGTTTTCAACTTCGGGAAGTCCAAAGGCCACTTCGTCGCCTACAACGTTGCCGGCGATGACAAACGCTACATCTTCGTGAAGTCATACTTCAACGGCATCCTGGTTGGCCAATACCTCCTGCCGATCTTTCACTTTCTTGACGATCGGCACCAACCCATCCGCTCCTCGATTCCAAGGATGAAGTTCACTGAAGGAAATCTCTTCGGGCCGGAAAGAAACGACCACATGGCCGGGATCGTTCAAATTCCACCGGATGCGAGCTACGTCGTCATCACTAACAACACGAACGATCTTCCTGCGGAAACGGCGCAGCAATCACCTCAGGTGACAGCACTGCTCATCGGCGGCTCGCCGGTCGTGATGACTTCGCAGGGCGCCGCGGTCAAGCTGACACACTCTCCGATGGGCCAGCTGAAGCTTCAGATCTTCACGCCGCAGTTCCCCGCAGCCAAACCGTAGACGCCCGACCGTTGCACGGCACCACCGCAAAGTTTCTGGCTTTCGGTCGGCCAGGACGATCCGACTCGAATGTGCGGGTGCATTCTTGGCAGCATCTGCCATCGCGGCCCCTTCCCCATGGAGCGTGACCCAGTTGGAAACCTTTTGCCTAACGATCAGGCGATATCTTGCATCGACCTCAATCGGGAGTTGGAACGTTGGATGACCGCTTGAGTCAGACGAGATGAACGACGGCTTGTGGGCGGATGCAGTCGCCCGGCAACGCCTCACCCGCTCCCCGTCCCCACCCTCGCAAACTCCGGAATCCGAAACCTCTTCCGGTACGCCCCCGGCGCCATGCCGGTCGTGCGCTTGAACAGCCGCCGGAAGAAGGCGCCGTCCTCGTAGCCCACGCGCCAGCCGATCTCGTCGACCGGGGCGTCGGTGCGCTCCAGGCGGCGCTTGGCGTCCTCGATGCGCAGGCGCTGCACGTAGGCGATGGGCGCGAGGCCGGTCGCGGCCGTGAAGCGGCGCTTGAAGGTGCGCTCGGCCAGGCGGGAGCGCTCGATCATCGCCTCCACCGGGTTGGCGATCGCGAAGTGGCCGTCGGCCAGCCAGCGCTGGGCGGCCTCGATCTCCGCGTCGCCGTGGCCGCGCCGGCCCTCGAAGCTGATGTAGGGCGCCAGCCCGTCCTGGTGCCATTGCAGCGCATACATCCGCGCGAAGGCCTGCGCATCGGTGGCGCCGGCGTAGCGCGCAATCAAGTACAGCACCATGTCGTGCCAGGTGGTGGAGGCGCCCGAACTCACCAGATCCTCGCGCGGCCCGGCGATCACGAGCACGCGCTCGGGGTGGATGGTGATGCCCGGGTAGGCCGCCGCGAACAGGCCCGCGTAGCCGAAGTGCACGGTGGCGTCCTTGCCGTCGAAGAGCCCCGTCTCGGCGATCAGGAAGATGCCCGAGCAGGCCGAGCACAGCACCGCGCCGCGCTCGTGCATGCGCTGCAGCCAGGCCACGAGGCGCGGGTAGCGGCCCTTCACCCAGCCGGGCTCGCGCACCATCAACGAGGGCACGATGACGATGTCGCTCGCGTCCAGGCTGTCGATGCTGCGCTGCACGGTGATCGGCACGCCGCTGGCCAGCGGCAGCGGGCCTTCGGCCTCGCCGACGATCTGCACCTCGAAGGGCGGCGCCCCGCCGCCGGGCATGCCCATCACGCGGCCGGCGTTCATCACGTCGTAGAGGCCGGCCAGCGTGGACAGCGCCGCGTCGGGCACCGCGAGCAGCGAGACATGGCGGGGGGCGGGGGTGGCGGCTGGCATGAAAGGACCGATCTTGGGCGAATTCGCCTCTGCCGGCCATCCCTGCGGCACCGGAGCATGGCGGCCTTCCGCAACGACCGAGACCGCTATCCCATGGACACCCCCGTGATCGACATCGACCCCGCCAAGCTCGAAGCCTTTGCCACCCGCGCGGTGAGCGACATCGCCTCCGCCTACACCGGCGTGATGGTCGCGCTGGGCAGCAAGCTCGGCCTGTACCGCGCGCTGGCCGGCGCCGGCCCGCTGAGCGCCGGGGAGCTGGCGCGCCGCGCCGGCTGCGCCGAGCGCTATGTGCGCGAATGGCTGAACGCCCAGGCCGCCAGCGGCTACCTGCAGTACCACCCCACCAGCCAGACCTACGAGCTGAGCCCCGAGCACGCGCTGGTGCTGGCCGACGAGGACAGCTCCGCCTACATCCCGCCGGCGTGGAACCTGCCGGCCGCGATGTGGGCCGACGAGCCCAAGGCGCTGGAGGCCTTCCGCACCGGCCGCGGCGTGGCCTGGGGCGAGCACGACCCGCGCATGGCCTGCGGCGTGGCGGCCTTCTACCGCAACGGCTACCGCGCGAACCTGGTGCCGCAGTGGCTGCCGGCGCTCGACGGCGTGGTGGCACAGCTGGAGGCCGGCATCACGGTGGCCGACGTGGGCTGCGGCCACGGCCACGCGACGCGGCTGATGGCCGAGGCCTTCCCGCGCTCGCGCTTCCACGGCTACGACGCGCACGAAGGCTCGCTGGTGGAGGCCCGGCGCCATGCGGCGGAGGCCGGCCTCGGCGCGGAACGGCTCGCCTTCTCCGCGGCCCGCGCGACCGACTACCCGGACCGGCGCTACGGGCTGATCTGCTTCTTCGACACGCTGCACGACCTGGGCGATCCGGTGGCCGCCGCCGAGCATGCCGCCGCCACGCTGGCACCCGGCGGCACGGTGCTGCTGGTCGAGCCCGCCGCGAACGACCGCGCCGAGGACAACCACCACCTCGTGGGCCAGCTCTACTACGCGGGCTCGGCGCTGATCTGCTGCGCGCACGCCATCAGCGAGGGCGGCCGCCTGGTGCTGGGCGCGCAGGCCGGCCCGGCGCGGCTGGCGGAGGTTTTCCGCCGCGCGGGCTTCACGCACTTCCGCGAGGCGGCGGCGACGCCCTTCAACCGGGTGTTCGAGGTGCGGCGCTGAGGGGGGACCGGCGGCCCCGCTGTCGGTGCTGCGGCGCAGGGCCGCCGCCGGACATGTGCGGCCGCCCGCCCGGCACAGGCGCTCGGGCCCGGTCGAGGTCAGGTTTCGGAGCCTGCCTCACCCGCAGTGCTACACTCCGGCATCGTTTGACGTGATGGCTGCTGTGAAGCATCGCCCCGCGTCCTCGAGGTCACGAGTTGATCTCCCTCCCCTGCCAGACGTCCTGACCGCTTCGGTGCTCGCTTCGTTCTGGCTGCCTCTGGCCCGCGGCGAATGACCCTGCGGCCCAGCCGCCGGACAGAGCTCATCCGCCGCAGGCGCACGTGCCGTGTGCCTTTCGCCATCGATCCTGCCGCCTCGCAGAAGGCGCAGGGCCCCAAGGACCCTCCATTCATACCCCCCTACAGGTCGGGAAGTACCTCGTCTCCCCATTGACCCGCCCCACCGATGCGGGCCGCTACGCCGCCGCGGTGTCCATCCGCAGCGGCCGCGGCAGCATGACGCACGACCGCGTGATGCGCTTCGTGCCCCTCTTCGACTGCCGCCACGAGGCCGCGCGCTACGCCGCCCGCCAGGCCATCGACTGGATCGGCCGCCCCGCGGCATCGGCCGCGCCCAACCCCTCGACACCGGAGTGACACACCATGGCCAAGGAAGAACTCATCGAAATGCGCGGCGTGGTCAGCGAGATCCTGCCGGATTCGCGCTACCGCGTGACGCTGGACAACGGGCACGCGCTGATCGCCTATGCCGGCGGCAAGATGCGCAAGCACCACATCCGCGTGCTGGCCGGCGACAACGTGTCGCTGGAGCTGTCGCCCTACGACCTGTCGAAGGGCCGCATCACCTTCCGCCACCTGGAGCGGCGCAGCGGCCCGCCGCCGGCGGCAGCACCCGGGGCGCCGCGCCGATGAACGGCGCCGCGCTCCACACCCCATCAGCACCCAGCCTCCATGTCCGGAGGCTGCTGACCCGCACCAGTACGAGCTGGGGCATTTCTTCAACGCATCCAGCAAGGATCGACACCATGAGCATCGAAACCGGAACCGTGAAGTGGTTCAACGAGAGCAAGGGCTACGGCTTCATCACGCCCGACGGCGGCGGCAAGGACCTGTTCGCCCATTTCAAGGAAATCCAGGGCACGGGCTTCAAAAGCCTGGCCGAGCACCAGCGCGTGGAGTTCGAGGCAACGCAAGGCCAGAAGGGCCTGCAGGCCTCGCGCATCCGCGCGATCTGACGCGCGGCGGCCTCGCGGCCGCTGCCACGCAAGAGGCCCGGCGGTCACCCGCCGGGCCTCTTGCGTTTCGGGGGCCGGATTCCGCTCGGCCTCGCCCGAGGTTCTTCGGACGCGCCGGCTCGACGAGCTCGATCCCGTCGCCGTCGGGGTCCTTGACGAAGGCCGCGTCGCCGGCTCAGGCGGCGGCCGGCTGCCGCGGGTAAAGGCTTTCGTCGAAGTCGCCCAGGCGCGGGGCCTGCAGCGGCGCCATGGCGTCGAGCGCGACGAGGCGCTGCCGGTACTCATGGAGGATGCGCTCGCGCTCGACGGGGCCGATGTAGGGTACGTGCCAGCCGACGAAGGGCGGCAGCACGCTCATGCCGGTGTAGGCCAGCGTGC